>CAZVEV010000034.1:15975-33955 GCA_964625865.1 uncultured Planctomycetaceae bacterium
CGTTGAACAGGCTCACCGAAAGTTCTGAAAGACCGAAGTTGATCCCGAATACCCCCGTTTCCGGCCTGTCGAAGTCCATTCCGAGGACCGAGGCGATGTAATTCCGGAAGTTCTCGGCGATGTACTCTGCCCCGGTGACCACATGGACAATGAGTTCTTTCCATGGCACTCCGTTGTCGGTACCTTCGTCGATGACCTTCTTGAGGAACATGTGTTCGCCGATCAGGATGAACTGCTGGAAGTTGCCCCTGAGCTTCTTGAGCAGTTCCCAGATCACGTCAGCTCTCACGCTCGTTTCGGCTTGGGCCAACGTCCGAGTATGGACCCTGACGCCCATAGGAAGGCAGTTAATCAGGAGCGTCTTGCGGTCGAGAATGCGAAAGACGTTGTTGAGGAAGAACTCCACCCCCAGTGCGGTCTTGGGCCCGTCGCGGCGTTTCTCGACGCCAAGAGAGAAGACCCCGGAGTGTCCGGAGCTGGAGTAGTACAGTGAGACATCGTCCAGGGTGCCCCCGACGCACAGGTCCTCGATGTGGTTGTCCTTGAAGATGCGCTTCTTGTCGAGGACGGGCACCTTCCGGCAAAACGCCTCCACGCTCGTGATCTCGGCCGGGTCGACCCCATGCTCTCGGAGGATTCGGCCATAGGCCGGAACCCGGCGGGCGGCCCGGTGGAATACCTTGAGGACCGCGTTGCCTCCCAAGCCTGCGATATGGTCCGGCGATGCTGTGGACAGGAACCGCTCGGCTCGAGCGTACTGCCAACGGATCAGGCGGTCCTTGGCACGCTGGAGCAATCTCATCTATGGTGTCTCGTGTTGTGCAGGGGGATTGGCGCCGGAGGCGCTGTGCTGGAGTTCAAGCAGCATGTCCCTTAGCGTGACCGTCGGCAGGGAGTCCTTGCGTCCGTGAAGGAGCGTTTCCACATTGCCGTGGAAGAAGCCCTCGAGGACGTCGGCGGGAAAGTCGAGTCCCGCCACACAGTCCACGAAATCCTTCATTCGGTGAAGTCTCTTGCCGGGGGATGGCATGGGATAGTCGGTTCCGAAGATGATCTTGTCGGCGCCGATTCTGGCCACCAGATCCGGTGTGAGGATGGCCTCGATCTCCGAGACGTATGCGGCCGTGTCGATGAAGACGTTCGGGTTGCCCTCGACAACCATGAACGCCTCATTGTGCGACAGTGTTCCCAGATGTGTCAGCATGATCCGCAATTCGGGAAACTCGACGGCCACGTCGTCTATCAAGATCGGACTGGCCTGAGAAAGACGCGTCAGGACACCGAAAGGCGTTGTGCCCACGTGGAATACGACAGGGATGTTCAAGTCGATGCACTTCTCGTAGATGGGGAAGATCGACTCGTCGTTCGGGAAGAAATCCTGCAATGGCGGGTGCAGTTTCAGGCCCAGCATGCCCAGATTCCGCACCGCGTGTTCCAGGACATCGACGGCCTTGTCATCTTTCGGATTGACCGAGGCGAAACCCATCAGGCGATCGGGCAACTGAGTGCAAAGGGCGTGGACATACTCGTTGGAGGCGTAGACGAGGGGAGCCTCAACGGCGTAGAGGATTGTCTTGTCGATTCCGGCTTCATCCATCTGGGCAAGGAGGGCCTCTGGTCGAAGCAGGGAGAAACTGGCCTTGATGTCGGCCAATACGGCTACTCCGGAGGGCATGACCACGTCACCGTACTTCTCGGCCATGCCGACAGGATCTATCATGTGGACATGAGCGTTAACGATGTTCATTGGGAGTTCCTTTTCAGGACAACACAATGCATGGGCGCCCGAAACGCCTCATTGCTATTATACGGCTATATCGTCATCATATGCAGATCCCTTCAGAGCATTTCAAGCGGCGCATAAAGACTGGGCGACCGTCCTTCGTCCGATGACGGCTCATGAGTTCCGAGGTGAGACCGCGGGGGGGGCAAAAGGCTCGGCCAGGACGGGGACGCCTTTGCGGCGTATCGCCCGGGTGGACTCAGGCGGCGCTGGCGCGTCCTGTGCTTGATCGCTCCGGCGCGGCGTGGAGGTCTGTGTCGGCGCAGACGACCTGGAATGTTGAGTCTCCCCAACCGTGCCGGATCGCATCGAGTTCGTCGGCGGTGCAGTGTGCCAGCAGTTCGGTGCGAACGATGAACATCTCTTGCAGGAACAGCGGGTCCGCGAAGACCCTCTCCGACAGGATGTCCCACGTAGCCACAAGTCGATGGGCCAGGTTCTTCGAGTAGTAGAAGTCGTACAGGAACGCGTCTTCGGGCCCCATCACGGCATCGAAGTCTCGGGCGAGAGATTCACCGTCGCTGACTCTCAGGCGCATGCCCTGAACGACGTCTTCCACCTCGTCGGAGCAATTCCGGCGAGGTCCGAAATGGTCGAACTGGAGGATATCATGGAAGAACCGCGCGTGTCCGGGGCTGATCGCGACGAACATGTTCCCGCAGCCCTTGGCCGTTGCGTGGGCAAAGCAGGCTTGGGTCAGTTGGAGGAACACGGGCGTGTTGCTGTATTCGTGGGCGACGGCGAGATTCGTGATCTCGCAGACTCTCCCTGGCTGGCGACGCAGACGGTCGAGTTCCTCGCCGAATGCATGGTCGCTCGGAAGGCCCAACTTCGGGGTGTCGAGGATGACGCTGGTGACCGCCACAACTCTGCCCTCGATGCGAGCGACGAAGGTCGCCATTTCAGGCAAGGCTTCAAATGCTCGGACGCGTGTGCCACCAGCCATCGGGAGCATATAGCCCTTTTCGACATAGGCGTCATGCACCAGGGCATAGGCGTCCAGCAGTGCGGGGATCGTCACGGCCCGTTCAACGGTGATGCCGAGGCGGTCGACGTCGAGCATGCCGGCCTTGCGCAGCCGAGCTACTCGTCGTCTGAGACGCTCTCCCGCCGCGGATGCGGGATCAGGTGCAACGGCTTGATCTGCCCTGTCCGGGTGCGCCGGAGTGCTCGGGCGGGTGGAAAGGCCCGAATGTGTCCTGCCGACCGGATCGAGGGTGGCGAAGGGTCGCTTGCCGTGTATAGGCAATGCTCTGGCGACCTCCTGTTGTATCGCATGGTCCTTGTTCATCTTTGTGTCCCTCACGGCGTCCTGTCCCGATTCGGCCTCCGAAGGGAACGTACGATTCCATTCCTGCCCTGGCCAATCGGAATCGCTGCAATGCGGGAGATTTAGAGGTGAGTGCCCTTTTTTTTTGGGAAGGGTCTTGACAAGCGGGCAGCGCGTCTGGTACAAAGCAACGCATAGCGAACGCGTTATACGTGGCCGACGGACCGGCGGCGGACTTTGCTCAAACGCTGCTCGTTTGTGCTCACTATCCGAGGTCTCCAGAGCATGCGATGCATGGATGCGGGACGTGACAAGGTCTTCACAGCCCTTCGGGGCGTGGCAGGAAGTACGTTCATATTCATAATATGCTGCCCTGAAAAGGATTGGAGTGTTTTCCCGCGAGAGCGGACGGAGGCTGTTTCCTTCCGCTGGCCGGGAGGCATTGACCCGCGGTCGCCTCAGACCGCAGGTGCCAACCCGATGAATGGGCTGGAACGCGCAGAGACGAGGACGCGGAGATGATGCGAAGTGAGGTCGTAACGGCGAGACCGGCTACCGCCGTGGCGGACGAAGGCAAGTGGGTCCGCACGCATGGCGCACCGGTGGGGACCCCCAACCGACTGTGGTGTCTGACCGAGAAGGGCAGGCCCCGGCCAACGGTTGCCGCCGTGCCGAGCGGGCGCAAGCCCGGTGAAGTCGACCGCCTCAGGCGGCGGGTTGCTCGGCTGCGCAAGGGCGGCATGCTCGACGTCAACAGTCTGGACACCACCGTCGATCGGGCCGTGTCGGTCCCGGAACTGCTCGACGCCAATGCCCTGGTGCATGACGCCTATGTCGAGAAAGGCTACATGCTCTCGACTGCCAGCGGCGTTCGCGTCAGGGCGTTCGAGGCCCTGCCCGAGATGGCGACATTCGTCGCTCGGGCCGCCGGACGCGTCGTTGCGGTCATGAGTGTCATTCTCGATACGCCCGAGTTGGGGCTTCCCAGTGATCACGTGTTCCCCGTGGAGATCAACCGCCTCCGGCGCGAGCCGGGAGGGGTCTGCGAGATCACCAACCTCGCCGTTGTCCAGGAATACCGAAACACGCCGGTGTTTCTTCAACTGACCCAGGCGTGCCTGGCCCACGCTGTCCACAAGAACTGCGGGAACATGTTCGTGGCCGTCAGTCCCGGCCACGCGCGGTTCTTCCGCGACATCCTGCAGTTCGAGTACCGTGGGCCGCGACGGAACTACTCCGACGAGGTCGAAGACATCGTCCAGGGCATGCGATTGAGCGTTACTGACAGCGAGTGGCTGACCCTGCGGTTCGACGCGGCGATGCTCCCCGGCCAGGCGTTCCTCCACGACTTGTACTACGGGGACAATCCCATGCATGAAGTCATTGCCTCCTGGGACATCCTCGCCGAGAACGTCTTCTCCGATTCGCTGTTCCTGCGGGAGATGTTCGTTCTGCGCACCGGCCTGTTGGACTGCTGCGGCGAGACCGAGTTGGACGCCATCCGTCAGCGGTGGGGCCACGACGCCTTCGTAGCCGCCTGCGACTCGCAATACGCGGGTGTCACTGCGGATGCACGCGGCGAAGAACAAGCCAGCGCCGCCTGAGTCATCTGATGGGGCCGTCAACTCCGCACGCGGACCTTTACGGCACTTGGTCACCGCCCGCGGGGGGCTGTCGCTTCGGAGCGCAATGGTCTGCCGCACAGCGACCCAACAGCGCATCGGAGGTGGGCAGTTCCTCGACGTCGCCCAGGCCGACCATCCACGCGCCGGGCCCCAGCAGCGTGACGTGCCTGACCGTTCCTCGGAATCGGGAGGCCGTTACCAAGCCCGGGATTCGCACCTGGACAATGAGTTGGCAGTTCACCGCGAGCGTGTGGGGGCCGGTGAATTCCAGGCCCAGACCGCCTTGGGACCAGTTGCGCAGGCGGGCAACGACCGGCTCGCCGCTTGAGCGGTGCCCCTGCGGGTCGATGACGGTCAAGATGGTGGCCTGTACGGGCTTGAGCGGGTCGGCGTGATGACGACGCTTTCTTCGTTCGTTGCAGGAGAGGATCTTTGCCGGGGATGCAACGGTCAGCGCGTCTACCCGCCGAGTGGGGTGAAGGGGGAACTGGGAGTGTCCGACCACCGTGGTCCGTGACTGCATCCAGAGGTCCGCCAGTTCGAACGCCAGCCCGACCTGCCAGCCCGCAGGCAGGAACACCTTGTCGCCGGGAGCGGCGGTCGGCACGACCAGAGCGAGGTCACCGGCCTGATCGACGCCGAGAAGGCGGCTGATCAGACGCCGTGGCGTATGGGGAGTCACCGGGTCGATGACGAGGTCGACCCGCGCCCTGCGGGCGACGGCCTCCTGAATGGCTGTTGCGGCGAATGTCTTTGGTTCGTCCACGGGATGCAATCTCGCCTGTCGGGCCTCCGCGGTCGCGACCGGGACCGCGCGCAGCGGGGCCGGACTCGACTCATATCGTCCTATCATACTATCGGTCCGCACAGAGGGCGACTTGACCGATGAAAGCCATGCCGTCCATGACCGCCGAGACCGTATCTCCGGCAGCGGGACAGGGACGAGCCGGCGCGCTGGGCTTGGGAGATCTGCGTGCGATCTAAGTGGTGTTTAGGGAACATATTAAAACCTGATACCATCGTGATCGCCGGCGGAAGAACGCGGCGCGGGGCCTCGGGAGATAGGACTCGACCTCCGCCGTGCGACCTCGCGATGATCCGTTGGTCGATCCACGGAAGCGCGAAAGAAAATATGTCCCTTTTTCAGAAAAAAGGCCTTGCCATTTTGGGCATTTCCTTGTAAGATACAGAGTAGAGGAATGCGGGAAATGATGGTGATCATGGCGGACCGGTTGTTGGTGTTCGCGCCTCGTCGGCGGGAACACGTGCGAGTGAGACGTTCGGCTCGACATCAAGGCTGGTTCTTGCTTTGGGTCGGGGTTTTTCAGATTGGTTGTGGAGGCCCGTAGTGCGGTGGTTGTGACGGATGTGTTGCCGCGCGATGTAGACAAGTTCGTCGAGACAGTTCACAAAGCCGTGTCAGCAGTGACATGTTGACTTCCGGGCCGAACCGCTGTTCGGGCCGGGAGCAGAAAGAGGACTTATCATGAAGACAGCGAGGATTACACTGGGCGTTTTGGTCCTGTCCCTGGCCGTTCAGGGGGCTCTGGCGGAGTCTCTGGGCAAGGTGCGCTTGAAGTACCACAGCGTAGACCCGGGCAAGACCGCGCGGTTCTATAAGAACGGGAGCTACCTCGGGTATATCTCGGCGGGAACGTGGAACCTGAAAGTGGACATGGGCTACGCGGCGACAGGCGAAGGGATAGAGATCCAGACCATGGCCGCGTCAAACAACGACCTGATTGGCGGGTACTGCGTGGAGTTGGCCCAATCACGGCCGAGCAGTTACTACTACACGACCTACGACGTGATCGAGCCCGAGAGCGGCCCTTTCAGTCTGTCGGCCAGCAAGTCCACGCACCTGCGCCGCCTCTTCGACATGCACCTGGATGATGTGACCGGTGACACGTCCGGGGCTGCGTTCCAGATGGCCGTCTGGGAGATCATCTACGAGACCAGCGGCGAGTACGAACTGAACTACTACGACTACGGCGACCGCGGCTCGTTCTTTGCCAAGGACGGAACAAGCATCACCCTGGCCAACACCTGGCTGGCCGACGTGGTCGCCGGAACGGGTAATCCTGACATCCGCCTGAGGATCCTGACCGATCCGTGCAAGCAGGACTACGCCATGATCCTGCCCGAGCCGACGACCCCGGGCGACCCGGTAATCCCCGAGCCGCTCACACTGGTAGCCCTGACCGCCGGCGTCGGCGGACTGGGCGGGTATCTCAAGAAGCGTTTCGCAACGAAGGTGGTCTGACCCCTGAGGCGAAACTGAGTCCGGCCTGACTGACAATACGCAGAGGCACGACGGGAGATCTTCTCGGTCGTGCCTCTGCTTCTTTGCGCTGACGATCCGCGCCCGTTGGGGGGGGGGCGGCGGGCCGGTCGGATCAACTCGGCGCCCTGTCCAACGCCTCTCTGGCGAGTCTGACGGCCCCTGCCGCGGAGGCCGTCAACGTCTCGTCGCGAGACTCGATGGCCTGGGCAGCGGCCACGGTGGCCTGGAAGTGCCACCTCGCCATCTCCTCCTGCCCCGTTCGGGCCAGGACCGCACCGGCGTGGTAGTGAATCTCAACCGACCGGGGCCTGATGCTGACCGCCTTAAGAGTATCAGTCCGGGCCTGGTCCGTCTGGCCGCGGAGCAGTGCAAGCCAGCCTCTCGTGTCGAGGTACGTTGCGTTGTCCGGGTCGGCCTCGACCGCGGCGCGGGCCCACGTCAGCGCCTCGTCCAGGCGGGCCGGGTCGTCGGGATGGAGCTGGGAGACGATGTAGGCAGCGTTGTTGGCGGCCTGGGGGTCTTTAGCATCCTGCCAGACCTTACGGTATAGTGCCAATGCTCCAGCCAGGTCCCCCGCCCGTTCGGTAGCTACCGCCTGGGCCAGCAGCAGCAGCGGGTCGTTGTCCGCGGCTCGGGCAGCCCGGGCGTACAGCGTTACCGCTTCGGCGAACTTGCCTGCATCGCCCGCGATCGCTCCGCGGATGCGGAGCGCCAGTGCGCAATCGGTCGGCTTGAGCAGGGCGGCGACTTTCGCCAGTGCCTCGGCGTCCGGCTCGGACTGCATCACCAGCGCCGCGGCCCACTGACACTGCGGGCGTTTGGTTAGAACGTCCGCCGCCCAGGTCATTCCCAGTTCGCCGACTCGCCACTCGATGGCCAGCGTGGCCTTAAGCAACGCCGCCGCTTCACGTGCCGCGGCGGCTCCGCTGGCGCGGTGCGTGACAAGTTCAGCCGCCACCGTGGGCCCCACGTCGGCGGATCGGGCCAGGGAGGCGAGGTCCTGGTCGGTCGTCTCCGCCGCCAGTGCCGCCAACAGTCTGTAGCGAGGCGCAACACTCATGGGCCAATTGCGCCCGGCCGCCTCGCTGCTGAGGTAGGCGACCCGACGGGTCCAGCGGTCCCGGGCCTCGGCGTCGTCGACCTGTGAGGAGACGATTATCCCGAGCAGGGCGTCGGAGAGACCGGCGCGGTCGACGTCGGCCAGCATCGCAGCGGCCGCCTGAGGGGCCGAGTCGACACTCAGCAGGATCGCCATGTGCCTCCAGCGATCCGCTACAGAGCGTCGTGCGAGGGACCGGGCGAACCGGGAGGCCCCGGTGATATCGTCGGCCTGAAGCAGGGCCTCGAGGGCCAGCCCATTGGCCGGTGCCGAAGCAGGGAGCATTACATCCGTGCGGTCGGCGAAGTCCTGGAAGGCCTTGCTCGCGCCTCTGGGCTTGTCCGCGTCAAGCAATACGGCCATCTGCCCAGCCAGGGCCGTCGTACTGTTCGGCTTGGTCCTTCGCAGGTCTGCAAGAATCGCCACCTTCTCATCTGGTCCGGATGCCACGTCGGCCAGGATGATCTGGGCCTGGGAGTATTGCGGGCTGTGCGGCCCGATCTCCGCCAGGATCTTTCTGGCGCGATCCAGCGCCCCGAGCCTCACCAGTGCTGTTCCCATCGCCAGCCTCACCGCGGGGCTCTGGCCGTATCCCGCGGCATCCATGGCTTCGAAGGCTTTGACGGCCTGAGAGGCCAGCCCCCATCGTGACACCAGGCGTCCTCGTTCGAACAACGCCCGAGCCTTGCCCACTCCGCCCAGCGAGTCCATCGACTTGAGGGCCTCCAGCGCTTCAGCAGGCCGCTGGAGTGAATCCAGCGCATTGGCGCGGGCGACGTGGAGGTCCAGGTTGGTCGGCTGGAGTTCAATGGCTTTGTCCAGCGGCGGCAGGGCCTCGGCGGACTTGCCCGCCGCCATGAGTACGGTGGACTGCAGGAGATGGGATCGGGCGTCATTGGGCAGAGCGGCCACCACACGGTCCGCCAGGGCCACCGCATCGTCGAACCGCTCCAGTCGCACCAATTGCGCCGTCACCTCTCGCAAAGTGGGCGGATCTCGCTGGGCTTCCGCCTCGGCGCCCAGTTCCTTCAACGTCACCACAGCATCGTCCAGTCGCCCCGCCGATGCCAGGATGTCGGCGCGGGTCTTCAACACCGCGTGCCGCCAGTTCGCGTCGTCGGGCATCTTCTTCAACTCGGCCAGCGCCTCATCGACCTTGCCGGTTCTGGCAAGAACGCCAGCCAGGAGGACTCGTGCCCGGTTCCGTGACGTCTCGGGCGCCCTCGGGGTGTCGGCTAACTGCGTGTAAACTCGGATCGCGGACGTGTGGTCGCCTTGGCGCGAGTAGAGCCACGCGATAGTCAGGGCGATCAGGTCGTCATCGGCGCCGTGGAACTTGCCCAGCGCCTGGGCGACCTTCAGCGGCGGATCCTTGCGCGACAGGAGGCTGGCGATGTTCACATAGGCCTGGATCTCTCGCGGGGCCGCACGAAGGACAGCCGCCCATTGCCTGACGCACTGGTCTTCCTTGCCCATCGCAAGATAGGTCCTTCCGAGCAGCGCCCGGAGCCCCGGATGGTTCGGTGAACTGTTCAGTGCGTCCTCACAGACGGTCACGCACCATTCCGGCCGCCCCGTGTTGAGATACGTCCCGGCCAGTGCCAGCGCCGCATGTGGCGACCGGGCGATCTGCTTGAGCATTCGTTCCGGCTTGACGATCTCATTGCGGACCAGCATGGTCCGAAGTCGCAGGAGTTCGGCCTCAGCGTGGTCTGCGGGCATCTGGTCCAGGTGCTCGATGCATTGATCGATGTCGCCGGCACCGAACCACAACCGTGCCAGGGCCAGGCGGTAGTCCGTGTTGGTGGGCTGGGACCGCAGCGCGGTGGCGAGATGCTCGGCCGCCTGAAATCGTCTTCCGGTGGCCAGGCAGAGCGTGGCCAACTCATACCTGACGGCCATGGCGTCGGGCGTTTGCGACAGTTCGGCGATCAGGATGGCCTCGGCCTCCGAGGTCCGGCCCAGCCGACGCAGCGATCGTGCGACGGCCAGGCGGCTGGAGAAGAACATCGCCTCGCAGCGGATGCTCTTGTCGAAGGCCTGGCGAGCCTTGGTCCGGTCGCCAAGGTGACCGTAGGCTTCCCCGACGACGAAGAGCATGTCCGCCGAATCGCCGTGGTCCGTCTCGGCCCGTTCAAGAACGCGCCGCGCCAGCGCCAGCCGCGGGCGTTCGAGCCCGACAGCACAGAGCACGAGCAACCTGACGGCCGCCGGTGAGTGCGGGTACGCCTGGTAGTAGGCCTTTGCGTCGTCCATGGCTCGGTCGAAGTGCCCTCCCCTTGCCAGCCCCTCAGCCAGAAAACGCAGCGCCCCGGCGTGAGTCGGGTCAAGATCGACCGCGGCGCGCATGGCCCGCATGGCCCCGTCATGCTTGCCCCGTGCGGCCAGGGCCAAGCCGTACGCATGCTGAGCGTCCGGCCACCTGTTGTACTCGGATTTCAAGCTGAAGAGCACTCGTTCGGCGGCCGCGAAGTCTCGCTTCTTCATCAGGATGCCGCCTTCGATGAGCCTGGCGCGCCCCTGACGGGGGTTCTCGTCCAGCACGGCCTTGCTGATCCGACCGGCGGTCTCCAGGTCGCTGAGCATGAACGCTGCTTCGGCGCGGGCCAGCTTGATCCGCAGTTCGTCGGGGTTCTCGGCCAACAGGGCATCGAGCCTGTGGCACAGGTCCCGCACCTTCTCATCGCGCTCGGTTTCGGTGCTCGCCTTGTGCGATTGCAGATCGTGCAGCGCCAATGTCATCGCTGCCAGTGCCGGCGGGGCGTCCAGGGCCGTGATCGCCGTGCGCGCAACGGCCAGCGTTTCCTTGTCGGCTTCCTGGATGCACATCTCCACGAGTTCCAGCGCGGCGGTTGGGCGGGAGGCGTCTTCAGTGACGACCTCCTTCAGGGCCTTGATCGCCATCTTGACCGATCGGTCCGCTTCGGCGGCGGCGGTCTTGGCCGCATCGCCGCGGGCCTTGGCCAGGAACGAGAATCGCACCTTCTCGGCCCGTTGGGCCTCTTCGGCGTACCGGTTGCCCAGCGCACGCCACGCACTTGATATCAGGCGATAGTCGTGCCCCATGCGTTCTTTCAAGTCGAGATCCACCGTGGACTTCCCGTCAGGCGTCTTGGCTTGCAGAGCGATCCGATTGGCCTCGTTGAACCGCTCGATGGTCCGGGTCAACTCACCGATCTGCGAACCGGCCTCGGGGTTGTCCGTCAGTTCGCGGGATGGATAGGAATACGCCTTGATCAGCCCGAGAATCGGACCGGCCTCGCCCGTGGGCGCCAGGCGGCTGGCCTCAGCGAACGCCTCCCTTGCTTCGTCATATCGTCCCAGGCGCAGCAGCGCCCGCCCGAGGAGGTCGTGGCCCTTCCAGTTCTCCGGTGTATCGTTGACATAGAGTCTGGCCATTTCGGCGGCCTTGGAGAAGTTGTTGGCCTCCATGGCCACGCGGGAACGCATCAACAGCCGAACGCCCGTATTCCGTCGCACATGCCAGGAGATCCCGGTGGCGATCGCGCCCAGGAACAGCGACAGCATGATGAGTCGGATGATTATTCTCTTCATCTTTCCACCTTCTCCACGGCCGATTAAGGTCGGAGACCCTCGGTATGCCTCGGCTCCCGCAGCCCGGTGCGCACCGATACCTTCACCGGCGGCCCGCCCAGACCGTTACCGCAATTGGCACACCGATGCCTCTGTCATTATCGACACGCAGCAAGGCCCACTTGCCTCTTTATTGGTTCGTACGACCGGGTCACCCACACGGGTCAAGTCCGGCCGGAAGAGGTGGACGGGCCTGCCGCCTGCCGCCGCCCCCGGGAAGCGCCGGCGACATGCGAGGGCGTCAGAAACCGTCATCGTCCGGTGGCTCGGAGCCCGGACGTGTTCCTGCACCGCCGCGACCCGATGACCGTTTGCGCAGCACGACCTTCGCATTCGTATCACCGGCTTTGACCATCTCAAAGCCGCTATGGTCATCCTCGTTCACGGACAGGCTCACGTCGCCCCTGGCCAGCCCCTTGATCTCGAATCGCCCCGAGGCGTCGGTGGTTGTGGATTTCGACGAGGACCACCCGTTGTCATCGTACCCCCGAACCGAGGCGCCCCCAACAGGCTGTCCGTTCGTGTCGACCACGACGCCGGCGACCACCTTATCCGCCGTTTCAAGCACGATATCACCGGCGTTTCGGGCCCAGGCGCGCTCGAACGCGTAGTCGTTTGTTGTCTCGCCGTACCCCTCGGCCCTTGCGGTCACCGCATGTTCCGGCCCCACGGGCAGGAGGGATAGAGTGAAACGCCCCTTGGCATCGACGCGTTTGGACGGGCCCAGCGACGCATAGCTGTACTTGGAGCCGGTTATCACCCGGACGCGTGCCTTGGTGATCGGCTTACCTTCGCAGTCGACCACGCGCCCAGTGAGGCTCGCGGCGGGCCTGAGCGTCACCTCGACCGTGAGGTCCTTGGGTACTTCGATCAAAGCGGCCAGTTTCCGCTTGGCATGGCGAATGATGATGCACTCGCTGCGACCGCAGTCTGGGTCTTCCTCTTCCTCTTCGGGCAGGACGTCGAGCAGCATCTTGAACCTGCCCGCCTCGTCCGTCCGGGCCACGACTTCAGTGCCATACGTGTCTGTGACCTCGGCGCCTTGGACGAACTTGCCCGCCTCGTCGTGCACCACGCCGGTCAGCGTGGGTTTCTTCTTCATCGCGACCTCGATGCGCGCAGTCTTGCCTTCCTTAACGGCGGTTGTCGGCGTCTCACGCCGTCTGTAGAAACTCCTCGCCACGTGAGTCCGTGTGGCACGGACATAGGTCAGCCTGTAACGCCCGGGCAGGACACGGAACCGCGCGACCCCATCGGCGCCTGTTGGGCGGATTGACCAGGGGCCCGATTTCTTCCGCACCGGATCCAGCGCAACCCTCGCGGCCGGGATCGGCGCGTTAGTCTTCGTGTCGGTCACGACCACCTCGATGACCCCGCCAACAACAAGGGCGACCTTCGCGTCGGTGATCTTCTGCCCGGCCCCGACTGCAATCCCGTCCGGGTCGCACGTGGCGATCCGTCTCGGCGTCTCGTCCCCGGGCGTGACGAGTGAGATCGCGTAGCGCCCGGCGGCCAGCCGGTCGGCCGTGAACTTCCCTCCCACGACCTCCGCTTTTCGGCCGCCGTCGAGCGGCGTGCCACGCTTGTCCGTCCGGCGAAGATAGAACGTGACGCCATCGGCGCCCTTGCCCGTCTTCCTGTCGACGACTGTTCCGCTGATGACGGCCTCGGGGGCCATTCTGACCTGTACGGTGTTCTTGCCCGGAGTGAACACGGGCCCGCCCGGCCCGTTCCACTTGCTGGGGGCCATGCGCGTGGCACACCCGGGCGCAGTGACGATCAGTCCCGCCTTGGTGTCGGCGGGGACGTTGGTGAACCGGAACTGCCCGCGGGCGTTGGTGGTTGTGCGGCCCCAGGGCATGGGGGCGATGCCCAAGAGAAACGCAGATTTCCTCGAACCGGGGGCCTCGCGGAACAATGCGCCCGACACCGTTGCGCCGGCGACGGGCTTGCCCTTTGCGTCGACCACCACGCCTTTCAACGTCTCGCTCTTGCCCAGGACGATGCGCTGAGTTTCGCTCTCCGTCATGTCCCAGGTTGCCCACCCCAGGGCCAGTCCCTCCTTGCGGGCGCCGATGATGCACGTGCCCGAGTCGGCATCGGTCAGAACTGCCGACACCGCAAACTCCCCGTCGGCTGCGGTTGTCTTCCTGGAGACCAGTCGGCCCGTGATCCCGCGGTCGAACGCAAACGTGAAGATGCACGCCGCTACGTCCGCTCCGCCGACGGCTTTGCCTGACGCGTCCACCACGTGGCACTTCAACGTGACCTTCTCGTTGGCTTCGCCCGCCGCCACAGCACCCGTTGTCGCGATGATCAATATGGCGGTCCCCGTCAGAGTACTTCCGGCCCTCATGGTATCTGCCCTTTCACTATCCCATCACCCTTATGTCCTGCCCGAACTGCAAGCTTAGGGCATCGCTTGGATTAATGCAACGAGTCAGTGGGGAGCAGGAGCCGGTTGCGATGTGACCGCTTGAGGTGGCATGGACGTCTCGTCCATGCGTGGCACGGCCATCTTGGCCGTGCTCATCCGCTCCAGGGCCAAGATGGCCCTGGGACGCACGGGCAAGATGCCCGTGCCACGCCACATCGCAACCGGCTCGGGGAGCAGTTCGAGTGACAGCGTCTCTGCGCTGGGGCGGGCCGGCGCGGCGAGCAAGATCCGTCAGATGCCCTGCAGGTCGGTCTCGGTCTCGTCGGATTCTGCGGGGTCCTGGTCGGCGTCGGTGGGATCGACGTTGACGGTGGCGCCGTACTCGTCGGCTGGCTCGGGCGCCTCTGTCTGCTCGACGGGGGACGAGGTGTCGGAGACTGTGGCCTCGGCGTCCCACGGGGCATCGTCCGGGCTGTCGTCCGGCGACGTTTCATCGGCCGGACCATCGGATGCATCATCTTCGGCATCGCCCGGGCCCTGCAGGTCGTCGGAATCGTCGACCTCGATGGCCTGGTCCTTGGTCACCGGTTCGGTGTCGGCCAGGGCGCAGGCATCTTCCGGCTCGGCGGCGGCCTCATCCGCAGCGTCATCGTCAGAGGCCTCGTCCGCAGAGTCATCGTCGTCGGCCAGAGCGTAGGCGTCTTCCGGTTCGGCGTTCGCCTCATCGGCTTGGTCCGCCATCTCATCCGCCGTGTCGTCACTCCCTGCTTCGTCGGCTTCCGCCGTGTCGTCAGCGTCGGCCGAATCGTCAGCGGCCGGGGTCGGCAGGGCGGACGCCTCGGCGACGTACGGAGCATAGAGGTCGTCGAATTCATCGGTGTCCTGCGCGGCCTGGTCCTGCATGTCCTGGTCGCCGGGGTCGGTGGCCTGGTCAATCACTTCGGCCTGTTCGTCCTCGACCTCGGGCGACTGGTCGGGCTGGACGGCCCAGGCCGGTTCATCCCGCTCATCCTGGTCGCCGTCGGTGCTCGCATCGGTCAGGACGTCCGTCGTAACAGGCGCTTCTGTCGATGGTTCGCGTTGGTCAGCATCGTCGACCGGATCGAGCGCATCGGGCATCTGGTCGCCTGCGACGGCCACCACGGGGTCCATGTCCTCATCCGCCCGGCCGTCGCCGTCAGGGACGTACTGCCCGTCGTCCTCGTCTTCCGATGCGTCGTGGTCGATATCTTCGAACCCGAAGCTCTGTTTCAGCGTGGTGACTGCTTCGGAGGTCGTCTCGACGTATCCGGCCAGGGACTTCAGTTCAGCCAGGATCCGCTGGGCCTCCGCAAGTCGGGCTTCGATGTCGGCCAACTTCTCGGCCGTCTGCGTGTCACGGTCGGCGATGGCCCGGGCCAGCGGGCCGGCGAGGTTCGCGACGTAGCTGGTGACCAGTTCCCGCGGCAGGGAGGTCGTGGCGTCGTCGATCAGGACGTCGAACTGCTCTGAGGTGATCCGCTGCATCGTCTCCTGCCCGAGTTGGCCGAGTCGCTTGTCCTTTGCCGCCGGCGTGATCCGCCTTCCGGGACTGCCCGAAGGTCCGAACAGGCGTCTGCGGACGGAGGTCTTGGATCGCATCAGCAGCCAGTCCCAGAATCGCCGGTGCACCGGGATCTGTTCGCAGTTGAGACTCGACCTGATCGGCATCAGTGCGGCAGCGGGAGAGGCGTCTTCAGTGGCTGATCGGGTCAGCGCCCCGAGGTCGATGTCGACGGTTTCGGCATCGTTCAGGACGGCGCCGGAGACCGCAATCGCGTCGCGCATACCGGGCATCTGCTGGGCCATCTCGCCGCGCAGGAAGTGGATGAATTGCTTGCGGCAGGTGTTCAGCAGGGGGTCGATCTCGTCGTCCTTGAGTGTGGCAAGGCTCTGATCGTTCTCGAACCATTCGTCGATGGCGCCGACGAGCGCATGGCCGGTGATGCGGCGGACTTCGTCGGCCTGCTCCTGGGCCTGGGTCAGCAGGAACCGATGGAGCGCGTCGGACTGCTCGGTCCAGTCGATGGCCCGGAGGCGTTCGATAGCCTCGCGCTGGGCGAGCGTCTCGGCGCGAACCTGCTGGAGCGAGTCGACCTCGTCGACCAGCTCGCCCACGGTCTCGTGCTGCGTAATCCGCCCCAGATCGCCCAGGAGCGTGCCGGCGCGGCGGAGGCTGTCATTGAGGAACGCCCGGAGGTATTCGCTGGAGTTGAGGTAGTCCGTCAGGTCGGTCAGCAGGGTCTCGAAGTTCTCCTGCCCGTGTGCGCGCCGAAGGTCGTCCTCGGTCGGCTGGGCCGTGCGGATGCGCTGACTGGCGGCGCCAAGCAGATCCACGGGATAGATCTGCAGTCGCCCGGCGTCGGCGGCGGCCTTCAGCGGCGCACTCATCGCGAGGTCCGTAAACGCGTCGATGATTCGCCCGGGGTCGTCGTGTTCGAGGCTGGGCACGAGGTCGCCGCTGGGGTCGAGGTCCTTCTTGGTGGTGTCGAGATTGACAATCAGGAAGACGCGGCTGAACAGATCGAGCAGTTCATGGAATTCTGCGAAGACCTGTTCGAGGAAGAGGTTGTCGGTCTTGACGATGAAGATCGCGCAGGCCGCCGCATTGCGGAAGTCGCGGGTCAGGCGGTCGTAGCCGAACTTCATGCGGCTGTACAGGCCGGGGGTGTCGACCAGGACGGCGCCGGATTCGGACAGGTCGCCGGTGGGCAGACGGACGTCGATCTTGCGAATGGCCTGGGGCATGTGGATGGCCGGGTCGAAGTCGTCCCCGTCGTCCTCGATGCGGCGGATGGTGGCCATCAGGTCTGAGTGGGCCTGCTGGATGACCTCGTACACGTCCCCCTGTTCGGTGTGCGTTTCGCTTTGCCCGTCGTAGCGCGTCACCATAAACGACGGCGTGGTGTCGTGCGTGACGTTGACGATGCACGGGTAGGCCGGCAGCGATGTGACCTCGCTGACGTAGGCCGAGCAGATCGCGTTCATGAACGTGCTCTTGCCGCTCTTGAGCGGGCCGAATATCAGCACGTAGGCCTGTTGCTCGGCAACCTTCTCGGTCAGCACGCGGACGTGATGGAGCAGGTCGCGCAGGTCGGGCAAGAGCGAGCGAACGGTCAGATTCTCGCCAGCCCGGGTGAGCGTCTCGGTGGCTTGGCGGATCGGCTCGATCAGGGGCCCGACATCGACGGTAAACCGCTCGCAGAACTGTTTGAGCACCGTGCGGATCGGCGCAGCGTGCATCGCCGCGGGCGGGTCTGGTTCGGCCTGTTCGACCGTCTCGGCCGGCTCATTCTGTTCAACAGCGACGCTTGATACGTGCTCCTCGTCCGCCGATTCGTCAGCAGGGGCCTCGGTCTGGCCGGTGTCCATCACGTCCTCGCCGTCCGCCGCGTCGGTCCATTCACCCATCTCATCGCGCATCGCCAGCGCCTCCCACTACGTATCCGTAACATCATTGATCCAGTGACGGTCCACCGGGGCGGTCCATTGTAGCCGCACGTCCGCGCCTGCCAATCATAATCCGGGAAGGAATTGCCGCCGACCAGGGATCGGGCGTTTCGGAGACGCGTCAGGCGTCACACGAACACGAGAACCACGTGGATATCCACACAAAGAAGAAACCCCGCCGGCGCGGGCGAGGACTGTACGTAATCAAAAACAGCGTGTCCGTGTGGGGCGAACCACCGGACGGGAGGATATGAAAGCCCCCCGACAGTGCCCTGCCGGGGGGGCTGCGGCTTGGCGCCGCGTCTAGTAGAGGTCTGTTCAAGGGCGGTCGGCAGCGCGTCGGCGCGCCGTCCCGCACATGGAGCCTACGATCCGAATCGCCGTCTGGCCAACATGTCGGTCCGCGCGAATCCGAGGCCGGTCTTCAGCATGCCCCGAAAACTCGATGGCGTGGGGGCTATAATAGTGTGAAAGGTGACC
>CAZVEV010000035.1:0-33587 GCA_964625865.1 uncultured Planctomycetaceae bacterium
CATCCGCCCGAACCACATCATGCCCTTGAAGTAGCGCTTGAGGATCTCGCTTCGCGTGTAGTGGCCTCGCGGGACGTATTGCGAGAAGTCCTCGGCGTAGCGGAACAGGGGCCACTGCCTGTGCGCCTGCGTCGGGTCCGGCCAGAAGCCCTTGTGCTCGTCCATCTTGGCGATGACGGTGGCCACGTCGCCGGCGATCTCCGCCGGCGGGGACCATTCGGGGTCGAGGCACTTGTATCCGATCGCTGCGTACGTCCAGGCCTTCTTCAGGGCGGTCTTCTCGATCGGCTTGAGGCCGGCTGCCCCGTGTGCTCGCCCCAGTTCGCCGACGAGGAAGTCCGCCAGCAGGCTGATGTCGCCGTAGAACTCGCGTTCCTCGATGTCCTTGAGCGTCTCGTCGAACTGCACGTGATACAGGTGCAGCAGCGTGTCGGTGGTGACGAAGATCGGCACGCCGGCGATCTTGAGGCCCTCGTACGGCTTGGTGATGTCGTCGGTGGGTACGGGCTTGTTCTTCTTGTCCCGCAGGGGAGGCAGGGGGACGACGACGAAGCCGTTGGCTTTCAGCTTGGCCAGGGCGTCGGCATTCAGGCCGAGCTTGCGGGTCGCGTCGGCCCAGTTGGCGACCTTCGACGGCTGCAACGGCAAGGCGTAGGCCGGGATGGACGGTGTGACGTCGACCGGTACCGGCTGATAGAATTGCCCGAACTTGCCCGTCAGGTCCGCCACGTGCTTCTTGGGCGCCGCGGCGCCCTCGGCAGCCAGCGCCTCGCCCGCCCGTCCCGAAACGATGCCCGCATCGTTGGCCAGTTGAACCAGCCCGGCCACCACCACCACTCGCGTCAACGCCGCGATCTTGCTTCGTCCTGTCATCATCGTTCGTCGTCCTTTCGTTCGTTCCCGCCCGGTGCCGGGCGTTGCTTCAACATAGAATCGCGTGCCGACCGCCCGCGCCTCGCCGGCGGCGGTTTCGACCACAAAGGGGGCGTCGCCCGCCAGCTTGCGGTCGATCCGCACGTACAGTTCTCCCGAGTCCAGGCGGACGCGGCGCGGGGAAACGACCGCGAACTCCGCCGTCCCCAGCGGGGCCACCGAACACCCCGCCGCCAGCGGCCCGCCGGCGGGAACCTGAACATCCCCTTTCGGCTTGTCCCCGGCTGGCCGGCGCGGACGGTCGGCGCCCGGGCGCCAGATCATCACGGCCACGACGATCCCCGCCGCGGCAGCAAGGGCTGCAGCGCGGGCCCAGATCAATCGCCTGGCCGCCCGGCTTCGCAGTTGCCGTTCGATCCGCCGGTCCAGTCCGCGCGAGGAGCGGCGCGGCTGGAGCGAAGCCAGTTCGGCTTCGAGGTCTTCGAACTCTCGCATCTCGTCGTTCATCCGACCTGCTCCTGTTGGAGAATGTCCCGCAGAGACGCCAAGGCGTAGCGGTATCGGGAGGCGGCCGTGTTGGGCGATATCGCCAACGCCTCGCCGATGCCCTGGAATGTCAGTCCGCCCCATACCTTCATGACCACGACTTCCTTCTGCTCGACCGGCAAGTCCCGCAGGGCTCGCTCGATGGCCTGTCGTCGCTCGTCCTGCTCGATCCGGTCCTCGAAGAGGCTCTCGGCGGGTGGGTCGGCGGCCTGCTCGCGGCGCCGCCGCCTGGCCTCGCCCCGGCGCCAGGTCATCGCCGCCGACCGGACGCACGCATAGAGGTACGCCTTGGCGTTGCGCGCGGACCGCCTCTTCGGCCAGAAGCGCACAAACGCCTCCTGGACGATGTCCTCGGCTTCCGCGTGACTGTCGGCCCACTGCCTGGCCAGCAGGACCAGTGCGGGGGCGTGTTCGGCAAGCCACGCGGACCACTTCCCGGGAAGTCGGTCCATCGCGAGTCCTTGCTCTTCACTGATTAGACGCCGCCGCGTGCGGCGTTTGTCTATGCCCGAGAGAAAAAATGTCTTCGCCCCCGCCGCCGGGGCGGGTTACCAGCAGTGGACCAGGCCGTGCAGGTCGCGCCCGGCGTCCAGGGCGGCGTGGGCGGCGGATCGTTCCAGGCCGATCAGCGCGATGCCCTTGTCCACCGTGTTGCGATAGATGGTTTCCATGTCGTTGTGCTCGGGCTGTGACATGGCGATCGCCGACAGGCCCGACAGGCCGGCGTACGAGGCGATGTAGTGGTCGCCCCGCCCGCAGAAGTGGACAGCCCCGCCCCCGAACGTGTCCAGCAGCTTCTGGTCGTACGGCTTGCAGAACCAGTCGACCATAGCCGGCGAGAGGTTCATCGCCGAATCGTCACGGATCATGATCGTCCCGCAGTGCATCATCCGCCAGTGGATCGCCCGCCCGTCCCGGCGCGGCGGGACGACGGCGCCCCACGCGTTCATCATCGCGATATAGGTCTCGGTGATCAGGTCGAGCATGTCGCAGACGAGGTCCGGACAGTCCACCAGGGCCAGGAACACCTCCGAGCCCCAGAGCAGTTCGCAGATGTCCATCGGGCCCTGCAGGTCGGGGTGGTAGACGTGGACGTATCGCCCGATGTTGGGGTAGTCGGCCTGGATGGCCGTGTACCGCTGCCCCATCTCGAGGACCTTTGTTGCGATGGGCGAGTTCAGGTTCGGCAGGCCGGCGTCGAGGGCGGCACGGATGGCGTCGGCACCGCCGGGCAGGGGCCGACAGGTCGGCAGGGTGTTCAGGTCGTCGGGCATGACGAACGGTTCGGCGCCGAACAGGTCGGGCATGATGCCGGTCCCGTAGTTGCACCGCACCGCGTGCAGGGCGCCGCTGCCGTCGGCCAGTGCGGCAGAACACGCCCCCAACTGCTGCAGCGCCATCGCGTCGAAGCTGTCCAGGGCGGCGTTGACCGACACGTCGGGCCAGGCGATGCCCGGCTCGACGGGGTCTTCGCGGCGGGGCGAGAAGATCCCGCCGGTGAACTGTCCCTCGGCAAAGCGGATCCACTGGGCAAGCAGGTCGTCCTCGACAGCCGGGTCCAGACGGGCCTCCAGGTCCGCGAGGTACGGGTCGATGCTGTCGATTGACGTGTCGGGTGCGGTCATTTCGCTTTGGTCGGCTTTCGCAAGCGCAGGAAGACCTGGTGGACGAGGTAGTGGTATTCGGCGTCGAGGACGAGCCCGGCGTCGGTGGCCAGCTTGATCAGATCGGCCCGTGGGATCCGCCGGTCCTTATCGTGCTTGACCGCCGCCTTGACGCGCCAGTCGAGGATGTACAGGTATCCGCCCGGCTTGATCGCCCGGGCGATGTCTTTCGTCAGCGGCGCGCGGATGTTCTTGGGAACGTGGTGCAGGACCAGGCATATAACGGCTGCGTCGACGCTGTTGGCCGCGAGCTTGGTCCTGGTCGGTTCGGAGATGACCGGGTTGATGTTCGTGATCTTGTCGCGCTTGACGCGATCGGCGACGGACTTGATGGCCTTCTCGCTGATCTCGGTGGCGTAGACCTTGCCCTTGGGCCCGACGGCGTCGGCCAGACGATACGTGAAGAACCCGCGTCCGCAGCCGATGTCGGCGACCTTCATGCCGCTCTTGAGGCCGAGGTCCGCCACAACGCGGGCCGGCTGCTGCCACTGTTCTCTGCTGTCCTTCTTCGGGGCGGCCAGGCATAGGCCCGCACTCACCACCAGCGCCGTTACCGTCAGCCCCGCGACCCACCGCAACCGTGAGATCCTGCTCGTCATGGCCGGACACCTTCCTTTCTCTGCTGAACCCGTTTGCCCGAAGTCTATCGCCTCGCCGCCACCGCGTCCACAGAGCGTCCGGGGCGTGTCAATTCCCGGCACCTATCGTTTGCGGGGCGGGTTAATTACAGTATGTGTTTGACCGATGTGACCGACGGGGTTGGCGTGCAATGGAGATACGTGATGCGTTTCAGGGTTCTGTTGACGGTTCTCGCGTTCGGACTGACCGTCTCTGTCGGCGAGGCGCGGGCGAAAGTGACTGCGTCATCAGTGCATTCGGGGCCTTATCAGGCGGCCCACGCGATGGACGGACGGGGCAACACGCGGTGGGCGAGCAAACGGGGCTTTAATCCGCGCGGCGAGTGGCTGCTGATCGATCTGGGCAAGACGACGTCGTTCGACGCGATCTCCATCAAATGGGAACGGGCCTGCGCACTGGCCTATCGCATCGAGGTCTCCGACGACGCCAAGGCGTTCAAGACCCTCGTGACCAAGACCGACGGGCGCGGGGGCACCGAGACGCTAACGCGCCTGGGCGGACGGGGCCGATACGTGCGGATATTCTGCACCAAGGCCGGACCGTGGGAACTGGTGTCGATCTGGGAGGTCACGTTCCCCGACAGCGCCGCGGCCAAGGCGCTGGCCGCCGCGGCCCGCAAGTCCGCCGAGGCGGCCCGGAAGGCATCGGCAGCCGCCATTGCGAAGGAAGCGACCGGCCTCAAGAACGCGGGCGTCAAGGAGATCGTCTTTGCCGCCCGCGAGCCCGGCGTCGACGGCCACTGGTATGCGAACTTCGGGTACTACTCGTACGACCGCGGCAGGAAGCTCTACCGCAAGCAGGGCAGGCTCTGCAAGCTGAACCTGGAGACGGGCAAGGTCACAATGCTCCTGGACGACACCGAGGGCTCGGTGCGCGACCCGGTGGTCCACTATGACGCCAAGAAGGTCCTCTTCTCGTATCGCAAGGGCGGCACGGACCAGTTCCACCTGTACGAGATCAATGTCGACGGCACGGGCCTGACGCAGTTGACCGACGGGATCTACGACGACATCGAGCCGACCTACCTGCCCGACGGGGAGATCATGTTCGTCTCGAGTCGCGCCAAGCGGTGGGTCAACTGCTGGCTGTCCCCGGTCGCCGTCCTGTACCGCTGCGACGGGAAAGGCAAGAACATCCGTCAGATCTCGGCCAATATCGAGCACGACAACACCCCGTGGGTCCTGCCGGACGGGCGGATCATGTACCAGCGGTGGGAATACATCGACCGCTCGCAGGTGGACTACCATCACCTGTGGACGGCCAACCCCGACGGGACGGGACAGATGGTGTTCTTCGGCAACATGCACCCGGGCGGGGTGTTCATCGACGCCAAGCCGATTCCGGGCACGGGCGAAGTCATCCTGATCAACTCGCCCGGCCACGGGGCCAGGGAGCACGCGGGGGCCGTCGCCATCGTCAGCGACAAGAACGGCCCCGACGACCGCTCGTCGATGCGGAACCTGACCGGAAAGGGCTATCGCGACCCGTACGCGATCACCAAAGACACGTTCATCGCCGCCACCAGGCGCAGCATCGTCCGGATCGGCCGGTCGGGCGGCAAGCCGGTGACGCTGTACACGCTGGGCAGCGAGTTTGTCCGGTCGGCTGAACTGCACGAGCCGCGTCCCGTGATCAAGCGCGCCCGCGAGCGCATCCACCCGCCGCGGACGAATCCCGCCCAGGCGACGGGGCAACTGATGCTCATGGACGTCTACAACGGGCGGAATATGAAGGGCGTCAAGAAAGGCGACATCACCAAGCTTCTGATCGTCGAGTCGCTGCCCAAGCCGGTCAACTTCACCGGCGGAATGGACCCGCTGAGCTACGGGGGCACGTTCACGCTGGAGCGCGTGCTCGGCACGGTGCCGGTCGAGGACGACGGGTCGGCCTACTTCGAAGTGCCCGCCAAGCGGTCGATCTTCTTCGTCGCGCTGGACGAAAACGACCTGACGGTCAAGCGGATGCAGAGCTTCGTCAGCGTCATGCCCGGCGAGATCACCAGTTGCCTCGGCTGTCATGAAGAGCGCAAGACGATCAAGAGCAACAATCCCACGCTGGGCAGGCCGTCGGCGATGAAGCACCCGCCAAGCGTGCCCAAGCCGATCAAAGGCATCCCGGACGTGCTGGACTTCCCGCGCGACGTTCAGCCGATCCTGGACAAACACTGCGTCACGTGCCACAACCCCCGCAAGCACAAGGCCGGCGTGATCCTGACCGGCGGGCGCGGGCCGATGCTTTCGCACAGCTACTTCACGCTGACGTGGAAGAAACAGTTCGTCGACGGGCGCAACCAGGCGGTCAGCAACAAGGCGCCGCGAACAATCGGCACCTCGTGCAGCCCGATCATGACCAAGCTGTCGGGCGGGCACCAGAAGGACGTCAAGCTGTCGGCCCGCGAGATCGACGTGATCCGCTACTGGATCGAGACCGGCGCGGCCTATCCGGGGACGTACGCCTCCCTGGGGTGCGGGGCGATCGGCGGGTATCAGCAGAACAGGCAGATCAACACCGACCGCGGCTGGGGCGAGCTGAAGCCCTACCAGGCCGCCATCAAGCGCCGCTGCGCCTCGTGCCACAAGGGCCGGTCCAACCGCATCCCGAGCAGCCTGTCCGACGAGCTGGGCATGTCGTTCTGGCGGTTCAACAACAGCGATCCGCGGCTCCAGTACAGCCGCCACCGCCTGTTCGACCTGACCAGGCCGGCCGAGTCGCTCGTGCTGCTTGCCCCGCTGTCCCGCAAAGCCGGCGGGTGCGGCATGCCGAAGCGCGGGAGAGACGGCAAGCCGACGGGCGAGGTCCACGAGGTCTTCAAGGACACCAACGACCCGGACTACAAGGCGATCCTGGCCTTCTGCACCGCGGGCAAGGCCAATCTCGACAAGATCAAGCGTTTCGACATGCCCGGCTTTATCCCCCGCCCGGGTTACATCCGCGAGATGAAGAAGTACGGCATCCTGCCCGAGTCGTTCAACGCAGCCACCGATCCGATTGACTGCTATGAGGTGGACGACAAGTACTGGCGGTCGCTGTGGTACTACCCCCCAGGCGCCGCCGCGCCGAAGCTGCACAACAACGACGCCCATTACACCAAACCGTAATCGTAGGGCGCGGGACTGTGTTGCACGCGGAAGGACATGCATATTCGTTCCGCGTGCAACACAGTTGCACGCCCTACCGTCGCTCGCCATTGCACGGAAAGACGCCAAGAAGCAAGTTGCATTGTGCGGATGCGTTGCGGATTGCGTTCGCACTCGCGAGAGCGCCTGAGCGATATCCCCGGTCGCCCGTCCATCGCAGCTTGCTTCTTGGCGTCTTCGTGTACGTTACGCATGCAACGCCTCCCGCGCCTTGCCGCAACGCACGACCTCTCCATGACAAGAAGAACCCCGGGCCGCTCGCAGTGAGCCGCCCGGGGTCGGTTCATACTTCAGTGCAGCCTGTCGGCTACGATCAGGTCAGGCTTACCACTCCCAACCGATCTTCATGCCGCCATATACCTCGTCGGTCATCAGCCGCCGCCGCAGGCCGTGGCTCCAGTTCACGAAGAGCGTCAGGTCAAGGCTGCCGCAGTCGGCGGGCAGGTCGATGGCCTTGCCGAGGTCGTAACCGGCTGCCACGCCGATTTCCACCGACGAGAACTTGTTCGACTTGTTGCCCGTGGGGGCCCCGGCGGCATCGAACAGCTTCTCGATGTAGCGGTTGTCGTAGATGGCCAGGGCGTGCGGCGTCAGGGTGATGTCCCTGATGATCCGCGTGCCTTCGACCAGTTCGTCCAGCGCGAACTCGTGCTTGATCGCCATGACCAGCACGCCGGCGTTGACCAGGTCGTAGTCGTAGTAGTACGCGATCGACGGGTTCAGGACCGGATCGTCCCGCCCGAACAGCTCACCGTCATTCAGCGCGATCGCACCGAAGACTTCGAACGAGTCGTGCAGGTCGCCACCGTTGTGCGGGTACTGGTAGGCGATCCAGCCCAGGCTGATCGTCAGCGGCGTGTCGGGCAGACCGTATTCCCAGGCGATCGTGTAGTCGATTTCCTGGAGATTGTTGTCGGCCTGCGGGTTCTGCGCTTCCTGTCCGCCGTAGAACTGGAACCACACATCGGCCGTAATCTTGCCCACGTCCGGCAGGCCAAGATCCTTCAGCGCTGCACCGGCGCTGATGTCCAACTGGTGGTTGACCTTCTCGCGGCCTTCGCCGACGTACTCGCTGAAGTTAAAGCCGCGCCAGATGTAGTCGGTGACCACAGCGTATTCCACGCCGAACGTCACGGGCAGGGGATTAGAGGTCTTGCCGCCTCCGCCCGCCGGCGCCGCTTCGGCTTCAGCGGCTGCCAGCCAGGTGGTCTCACCACCCAGCGCCGGCGCTGCGACAATGCCTACCAGCAGCAGCGCGGTTAACCAATACAAGCTACGATAATGTGTTGTCACCATGCCCATTCTCCAAAATGAAACCCAGCAGTCCGTTACCCGGCGAGGCGCCCGCTGCGCCGCGTCCGATCCGTCAGATCACACTTCTACTCGCGCATTATCACCGGCGCGCAAGGCGAGGCAAGTGTTTTTTTGGGCGATTCTCAACTTTCCTGCCGGGTACGGGTGCGGTCGGCTGTGGGGCTGTCGGAGGACGCCGTACCCCGATATGCATAGGGCTCGTATGTCATCCCCCCCGCCGAACGCAACAGACCCTTCGCCCCGCCCCCTCCCCGGACACGTGTGTGCCGCCCCCCGATAGACCCGCGTCCCCCGACCATGGGCACGTCGGCCAAAGGCGGCCAAGCCCCCTGGCCGCCCTCGGCAGTGAAAGATGCCCCTTACCCCCTCCAAGGTCCCGTTCGTCGCTTAGGCCGCTTCTATGGGCGTGCCAGAGCCTCCGGCTGGGCACAACAGGTTTATCGGGAGGCGGTCGGCTCGGCGGCGACCGGGCCGGTCTGCAGGGCCCGGCCGCCTTTGGAGCCGACGGCTACCATTCAACGCCCATGGTCACACCGCCGTAGAACTCGTCGTTCATCGCGGCGCCCAGGTTGTCGCGAAGGGCGTCGCTGTAGTTGATAAATGCCCCTGCCGAGAACCCGCCGTACTTCGCCGGGATGTCCAGCAGGCTGTTGAGGTCCACGCCTACGGCCAGCCCGAACTCGACCGAGCTGATCTTCGTGGAGGTGTGGCCCGTTCCGCCGATGGCCTTGTCCCAGAACCGGTTGTCGACGATCACCGTTGCCGACGGTGTCAGCGTCATGTCGCTCAGCAACGGAGCGTCGGTCAGGTCGCCCAGGGCGAACTCGTGCTCGATGCCTATCGTCAGCACGCCGGCTTCCACGAGGTCGTAGTCGTAGTTGTACGCCACCGACGGGTTCAGTATGCCGTCCTCCAGACCGAACAACGCACCGTCGTTGACGCTGATCGCTCCGTAGACCTCGTAGCTGGAGTACCCGTCGCCGCCGGCGTTCGGAAAGGTATAGGCGATCCAGCCCAGCTCCATCGACACCGCGTCGGTCACGTCGAAGCCCCAACTGATCGTATAATCGACTTCCTGCAGGGACGTCTCGCTGCCCGGCGCCATCGAACGCTGGCCTTCATACCACTCAAACCAGGCGTCGAAGGTGATCGTTCCGATGTCCGGCAGGCCCAGGTCCGCCAGGTCGGCCGACAAGGCCACGTCCAACTGGTGGTTGAGCTTCTCGCGACCCTCGCCGGCGTACTCGCTGAAATTCGCTCCGCGCCAGATGTAGTCGGTGACCACCGCGTACTCGACGGCGAGGGTGATCGGGTACGGGTTGGCCGAGCCTTCGGCCTCGCCTTGGGGTGCCGGCGCCGGGGCGGCTTCGGCTTCCGCGGCCGCCAGCCAGGTGTTCTCGCCCGCCGAGGCGGGGCCGGCCAACACAGCCGCCAGCAACAGGGCGGTCATCACGCCACACCAGCGGGTTCCACGTCGTGTCAGAATACGTCTTACGTTACGGTCTGGAGTACTCATAATACTTCGTTCATCCTGTCTTTATTCGGGGTTTCTTCGTTGTTTGGGGTCTTGTCTGTAGAGGGCTGTCAGCGTCCGCGGGAGGCCGGCCGGTACGGGCCCGGCCCCCACGCGGAGCTGCCTGGGAGGGCTATCCGATCGCGTCTTGGCCCTCCTCACCGGTGCGTATTCGGACGCACCGCTCCAGTGCCACCACCAGGATCTTTCCGTCGCCGATGGCGCCGGTCCGGGCGCCCTTGACGATCGCGTCGATCGTCGGCTGGACGTAATCCTCGTTGACGGCGATCTCGATGCGGACCTTCTTCAGGAGGTTGACCTCCACGTCCACGCCGCGATACGTCTCGTGGTATCCCTTCTGCTGCCCGCAGCCCAGGGCGTTGGACACCGAGAGCTTGTATACCTCGGCGGCATAAAGGGCCTGTTTGACATCGTTTAGCTTCTCCGGCTGTATGTAGGCAATCACCAGTCTCATGGTTCTGTTGCTCCTTTCCTGTGCGTCGCCGCTCAACTGTTGCTGAAGATCTGGAACCCGGCGTAGGCTTCCATCCCGTGCTCGCCGACATCCAGGCCGCGCAGTTCCTCTTCCTTGCTGACCCGCAGACCGATGGTCTTCTTGATCGCCAGGAACAGGACCATGCCCAGGCCGAACGCCCACGCGAAGGCCGCTCCCACACCGATGATCTGCGTCCACAACTGGGCGAACCCGCCGCCGTAGAACAACCCGCCGTCGGTGTTCAGCAGCCCGCAGGCCAGCGTGCCCCACGCGCCGCAGACGCCGTGGACACTGACCGCGCCGACCGGGTCGTCAACCTTCAGCACGCGGTCAATGAAGACCACGCTGAAGACCACCAGCGCGCCGGAAACCAGGCCGATCAGCAAGGCGCCGACGGGGCTGACCGTCGCACAGCCGGCGGTGATGCCCACCAGGCCTGCCAACGCACCGTTGAGTGACATCGAGGCGTCAGCCTTCTTGAACAGGATCCACGAGGTGATCATCGCGGCGACAGCACCGGCGGCGGCTGAGACGTTCGTGGTCACTGCGATGAAGCCGATGTCTCCGCCCGCAGCGGTGGTCGAGCCGGGGTTGAACCCGAACCAGCCGAACCACAGGATGAACACGCCCAGTGCGGCGATGGGGATGTTGTGGCCCATGATGGCCTTCGGCTTGCCATCCGGCCCGTACTTGCCCAGTCGCGGCCCGAGCACGATAGCGCCCGCAAGGGCCAGCCAACCGCCGATCGAGTGGACCACGGTTGAGCCCGCGAAGTCGCAGAACGGGGTGGCCATGCTCTCGAGCCATCCGCCGCCCTGGAGCAGTCCGCCCCAGGCCCACGAGCCGAAGATCGGGTAAATCAGCAGCGTGATCGCCGCGCTGTAGACCAAGTAGCTGGTGAACTTCGTGCGCTCGGCCATCGCTCCGGAGACGATAGTGGCCGCCGTGGCGGCGAAGACTGTCTGGAAGATAAGGAATGTCCACTCCCAGCCGGCGCTGTCGGAAACCCCGCTCATGCCGAACAGCGTCGTCCCGCAGAAGCCGTTGCTCGCGCCAAACATCAGCCCGAACCCGACAAACAGGAACGCCAGCGTCCCCACGGAGAAGTCCATCAGGTTCTTCATGAGGATGTTGACGGCGTTCTTGGCCCGTGTGAAGCCGGACTCGACCATTGCAAAGCCGGCCTGCATGAAGAAGACCATGAACGCCGCGATGCACGTCCAGACCACGTCACCATAGCTGTGCTCCCCCCCTCCGAGGTCCGTCACCACGTCGGCCGCCGGTGGCTCCGCAGGCGGCGGGTCCTCGGCCAGGCAGGCGCTGCTCACCGTTGCGACCAGCACCATCAGTAATATCAGTTTCACTCGCTCAGTTTTCACGATTACTTTCTCCCAAGACATTTACTTAAAGTACCTTATCTCTCGTCACCTGCCCCGCTCGGGGCGATCGGGTCGGCCCGAACACACACCCGGCAAGCTCGCCGGGTGCGATCCGGGCCTTCGTTGCATGCCGGGGCCCGCCCGAACCGGTTTCCCCGGCATGGTCTCTACCTTGCTGATATCACGTCTGTCAGTCATTGCTGTTCTCTTCCTGTGTTCTGTCCGGTCTCGGAACGCCCGAGAATGCAGATGCTTCAAAGCACGTTCCGTGCCAGACGGAAACGAAATCTCCAACATGGTTCTATAAAAGTGCTTACGCGGAAACCCCTCTCAGGCCTCACGAATGAATAAAGTACACACTTGTCATAGAAACATCTCTTCGCTACAATTATGTTGTTATGCGAGAAGGAAGGGCCACTGATGGGTCTTCCTGACGACGAAAGGCGAGCGATGACAGAATCAGGCAATGAAAAGACAACGATGCCGGACGAGATAAGCCATGGGACGCAGTTGGAGGCGCTGTACGGTATCAGCAGGACGCTGGCGACGGGGAAACGGCAGCGGGCTACCCTCTCGGCCGTGCTCGACATCCTCCACAGCGAACTCGGGATGGCCCGAGCAACCGTGACTCTGCTGTCCCTGGACGGCAAGGAACTGGTGATCGACCTCGGCCATGACCTGTCCGAACGGCGACGGCGCGCCGTCAGATACCGCTCGGGCGAAGGCGTTATCGGGCGGGTGGTCCAGACGGGCAAGCCCGCAATCGTACCGAAGGTCTCGGACGAACCGGCCTTCCTCGACCGCCTCCACAAGCGCCGCAAGACCGTCGACGAGGAGATCAGCTTCATCTGCGTCCCGATTATGCTCGGGACGGAGGTCGTCGGGGCGTTGTCAGCCGATCGGCCCTACGACCCGGACCACTCGCTGGCCGACGACGCCCGCCTGCTGAGCATCGTCGCCGGGATGATTGCCAACGACGTCAAGGCCCGCCGGACCGCCGCGGCCGAACGCCAGGCCCTGGAGGAAGAGAATCTCCGTCTGCGCAACGAACTGGAGGACCGCTTCCGCCCGGAGAACATCATCGGCAATTCCGGGGCGATGCGGGAGGTCTACCGCGCGATTCACCAGGTCTCCGACAGCGATTCGACCGTACTGATTCGCGGCGACTCGGGGACCGGCAAGGAACTGGTCGCCCATGCCATCCACTATTCCAGCCCCCGCGCCGACGCGCCGTTCGTCAAGGTCAACTGCGCCGCCCTCAGCGAGAACCTGCTCGAGAGCGAGTTGTTCGGACACGAGAAAGGCGCCTTTACCGGAGCGATCCAGGCCCGCCAGGGCCGTATCGAGGAAGCCGGCGGCGGCACGCTGTTTCTCGACGAGATCGGCGACTTCTCGCCCACCACGCAGGTCAAGCTGCTCCGCGTCCTGCAGGAGAAGGAGTTCGAGCGCGTGGGCTCGAATCGCAGCCGCAAGGCCAACGTCCGCGTGATCTGCGCGACCCACCGCGACCTTGAGCAGATGACCGAGGCCGGCACGTTCAGGCAAGACCTGTACTACCGCATCAACGTCTTCCCGATCTTCCTGCCGCCGCTCCGCGAGCGCAAGGACGACATTCTCCTGCTGGCCGACCACTTCGTCGAACTCTGCGCGCGGCGGATGGGCAAGGACATGCGACGGATCAGCACGCCGGCGATCAACATGATGGTCGCCTATCACTGGCCCGGCAACGTGCGCGAACTGGAGAACTGCATCGAACGCGCGACCCTGCTGAGCACCGACGGCGTGGTGCACGGCCATCACCTGCCCCCCACCCTCCAGACCTCCGAGGCCTCCGAGACCGTGGGTGAGGGCACACTGGCCGAGCGCGTGGACGTCTTCGAGCGCGACATCATCGTCGATGCGCTGAAGCGCACGGGCGGCAACATGGCCGAAGCCGGCCGCGACCTCGGCGTGACCCCCCGCGTCCTGCGCTACAAAGTCCGCCACCTCGACATCGACTGGCGCATGTACCGGCGGAGATAACCGCTTGCGGCTTCGCACACCGTCTGGATGGAGACAACCCGTCCGGTTCCCGTTCAGCGCGTCGCGTCGACGAGGGCGGCGGCGACGGTGTCCTGGAACTGCTTGGCCTGCCAGTTCTTCCCGGCGGGCAGGCGGTTGATGAGAATCGAGAAGGCATATGCGGGCTTGCCCGAGGCGTCCAGCACGTAGCCGCTGAGGGCCGAGACGCCCGAGATGTATCCCGTCTTGGCCCGGACGCGCTTGGCACAGGCCCCGCCGAGGCGGCGCGACAGCGTGCCGTCAACCCCGCTGACGGGCAGGGATGCCAGGAACACCGCGGCGCCCTTGGTCTTGAGCACCCCGGTCAGGACGGCCGTCATCGCCCGGGCGGTCACCGCATTGGACCGCGACATCCCGCTGCCGTCGCGAACCGTCAACTCGCCGGCGTCCAGGGCGTAGACCTTCGACAGCGTCGCGGTCATCAGCTTGGCCCCGCCGGTCCACGAGCCGCCGCCGGCACAGAGGAAGACGCCCTCGGCGGCCATGTTCAGGCTGCGCTTGTTCGCCCGCATCAGCGCCAGGCCCAGGTCCGTATGCTTGCGGGCGACCACCTCGGCGCCGCCCATGTCGACCGTCTCGGGCCTGGCGGCCCGAACGGTGCCGGCCAGCGTGACGCCCGCGCGTCTGAGCCTGTCGGCCAGCACGCGACCGAACAGGAGGGGGGGGCTGTTAGCAGCCGTCGACAGCGGATCGCGCGTGGCGGTCTTGATCGTTCCGGTGACGGTGAGGCTGGCATCGCCTGAGCCGATGCGGAGGTCCCACAGGTGCCTCGACCCCCGTCGCGTGCGATTGGCCACCGTGATGAGATAGCTGGTCGGCGAGACCTGCGGCGTCGGCTGGGCCCCGGCCAGGCTGAACGTCACGTCGAAGCAGTTGTTGTTGAAGTTCACCTCGGCCACGGGGGCACAATACCACCGTTTCTGCTGGTTGGCGGGCCAGTCGGGGTGGCGATGGGAGGCCCCCGCGCGGCGCGACGGGATGACGATGTCTCCCGCGACGCGGGCGCCGACGCGCTGTTTGACGGCGGAGGCCCAGGCGTCGAGGTCGGCGTAGATACTGGTCGCGCCGGCCTTGGCGAGCACGGGATCGCCGAACGTCGGGTCGAAGTTGCCCGCGACGAGCAGGTCATCGCCCCGCCGGATCAGGAGGGTCGAGATCTGGTAGTCCGCCCCGAGGCGGGCCAGCGCGAAGGCGCTGGTGAGGATCTTCTGGTTGCTCGCCGGGGCCCGCGGGACGCTCTGACGGATTGCCACGACGCGCTTGCCCGTGCGGACATCGACCACGGACACCGAGACCGCCGCACCGCTGGTGCGCTCGTACGCTGTGGTTAGGGCCGCGATTCGCTTGTCCGGCGCGGTCCGGGCCGTCGCGATGCCCGCACAAACGCCGCCCCCCCACAGCCACGCCAGCAACACCCCTGCGATCCGTCGCGATGTCCATCTCATGATGCGGTCACCTTCGTCCGGTCCGCCGGCCAGCCGGCGGGCCGCGCAGCGGTGATACACGCTGGCCGCCCTGAATGCAAGGCCCGCTCCGGAGTGCTGGACGACCGCGGGCCGGATCGGTATAATTCCGGCAGGCACAATGCCGACGGGACTGTATACGGACGTACAGCAGAGGGCGCACAGGAAGGCGGTGGCATATGAGTGATCTGTTCGCGGTCGAACGGCGCAAGCATCAGCGGCATCCGCTGGCAACAAACATCGCGTTCTATCACGGCCCGACGCAGCGCGACTTTCCGGGGCGGTGCGTCAACATCTCGTCCGGCGGCATGCTGATGTACGTCCCGCCGAACGTCCCGGTCCTGGTCGGCCAGCCTATTCGCATGTCCGCCGGGAGCGTGCGGCGCCCGGAGTTCGCGGGCCTCGGCGGGGAGCCCGTCGACGCCACGATCACCCGCGTTGACCGCGGCGAGTACCTCGGAGGCCAACTCGGCGTCGCCGTCCGCTTCGCCCTTCCGGCGGGGTAGGCGAGCCCTCGCCCCCAGCCGCCCACGATCGACTGACAACCCGTCCCAAGGAAATGCCATGCACCTCAGGCAGAGAGTCTCAGTGCCCTTCTGGACCGTCCTGATCCTGGCCGCCGGCGCAGCCGAGCTGGCCGCCAAGCCCCGCGCCGGGTCACGCGGCGTCATGGCCACCAGCCAGGTCAAGCGCGGCGGGGCCAAGCCGCAGAAGCTCTCGGTCGACGTGACGGGACTCAAGACCCTGGGCCTGACGGCGACGGGATACTCGTGGGGGCAGGCCGTCTGGGGCGAGGCCGTGCTCATCGACGCCAAGGGCGCCCAAACGCGGCTGGCCGATCTGAAGCCCGTCTCGGTCCGCGTCGGGTGGGGCACGTTCTCCCGCAACAAGGGCCCGGACGGCAAGGGGCTGTCGATCGGCGGGGTGAAGATCGCCCACGGCCTGTTCGCCCACGCCGACAGCAGGCTGCTGTACCGGCTGGACGGCAAGTACGTTCGGTTCGAGGCGCTGGTGGGCATTAACCGTACGGCCGGGGAGAAGGGATCGGTGGTCTTCAAGGTCTTCGACGCCGAGTCGCTGGCGAAGATCGAGCTGTTCGCCGCCGCCGACAAGCGGCTGGCCCAGGTGGACTTCGCGGCGCTGGAGACCGGCATCGCCCGGGCGATCAGGACCGGGGCGGGCGACGGCGCGGCGCTGAAAAGGGCGCTCGCGGAGGTCCAGTCGTGCGCCAAGTCGGCCGGCGCGATTCGCAAGGGCCTGGCCGCACACTCGTCAGAGGCGTTGAAACAGGCCGCCGCCCTGCAAACACGCATTGCCGCCGCACAGGACGCGATGCGGGGCACCTACGGTTCGCTGCTCGACGCGCCGCTGCTGCTGGTCAAGCGCAACCCGTACTTCGCGGGGCACATCTATGACGACTACCTGCCCTACCGCCCCGGCGGGGGGATCTACGTGATCGAGAACCCCGCCGCCCCGCTCGACAAGCGTATCGTCCGGGCGGTTATCGACCCCGAGACGCCCGAGACGCTGGGGGAGGGGGTCTATCGCGACCCGGATCTGTCGTTCGACGCCAAGCGGATCGTCTTCGCGTTCAAGGGCAAGGAAGGCAATACGAGCATCTACGAGATCGGCGTGGACGGCAAGGGGCTACGGCGCCTGACCGACCCGGGGTGCGACTGCAAGGGGCGAAAGCCGTCCCAGGGGCTGGTGGGCAGGGGGCAGCACGACATCACGCCCTGCTACCTGCCCAGCGGGCGGATCGCCTTTACCTCCACGCGCACCGGCGCGCACGTGATGTGCTTCAGCAGCTACATCGACGTGCTGCACACCATGAACGCCGACGGCAGCGACATCCGGTGCATCTCGGTCAACAACCAGAACGAGTTCGACCCCTCGGTCCTGCCCGACGGGCGGATCCTCTACGGGCGGTGGGAGTACGTCGACAAGACCGCACTGTACATGCAGAGCCTCTGGACGGTGAACCCCGACGGGACGAACGAGACGGCTTTCTTCGCCAACAACCTCGCCAAACCCACCGCCGTTCTCGACGCACGGGCCGTGCCCGGGACCGACCTGGTCGTCGCCTCGCTGACGCCCCACAACGGGCAGGCCGTCGGCGCCATCGCGATGATCGACCCGAAGGTGGGCAAGAACAGCCTCGAGGCGATAACCAACTTCACGCCCGAATACCGCAAGGAAATGGACCAGGGCCTGCGTCGCGGCCCGTGCGACCCGTGGCCCCTGTCGAAAGACGTCGTCCTGATCGCCAACAACGCCCCGCACCACGGCAAACACGGCGTGATCGAGCTGATCGACCGGTTCGGCTTCCGCTCGGTGATCCACCGCGAGGCGAACATCTCGTGCTACGCGCCCATGCTCGTCAAGCCGCGCCCCAGGCCGCGCGACGTGACGTCGGTAATCCGCCCGGGCAAGCCGGCGACGTTCATCGTCCACGACATCTACAAGGGCATGACCGGGATCAAGCGCGGGCGAGTCAAGACGCTTCGCGTGATCGAGACGACCGCTCGCGTCAGCGGCATTCCGCGCGGCGGGCGATGGTGGAACCAGGCGTTCCTGGCCAGTTGGCAGGGCTCGTACGACATCAAGAACTTCCTGGGCACGGTGCCGGTGGCTGCCGACGGGTCGGCCTACTTCGAGGCCCCGCCCGGAATGGCGCTGTACTTCCAGGCCCTCGACGCCGACGGGCGCATGGTCCAGTCGCAACGGACGTTCGTGCAGGCCGTCCAGGGCGTCGCACGCTCCTGCACCGGGTGCCACATCAAGGAAGACAACGCCGCCCCGGCCGCGACAACCGCGCGTCCGATGGCCGTTCGCAAGGCCCCGGCCAGCCTCGCCGTCGAATCCTGGGGCGAAGGGTTCCTCGACTACCCGACGATGGTCCAGCCGATACTCGACAGGCGGTGCGTGACCTGTCACGGCGGCGACAAGGGCATCGGCGGCGGGATCGATCTGACCGGCGGATGGACGTGGGCGTTCAACATCAGCTACGAGACGCTGATCAAGAACACGCTGACCGGCTTCCTGAACTGCAACAACGGCAAGGTCAAGACGGCCGAGATCCTCGACCCGCTGACCCACGGCTCGGGCGCCGCCCCGCTGACCAAAGTGCTCCTGAGCGGGCACAAGAAACGCCTCAAGGACATGCCGCGAAAGGAAATCGACCTCCTGCTGGCGTGGATGGACGGCAACTGCAACTACTACGGCACGTGGGACTACTCGCCCCACGCGGTCTGCAGGGCGCTCGGATCGACCCAAGGGGCCCTGGCCGCCGAGATGAAGAAGGGCGGCTGCCTCACGTGCCACGAGCCGAAGATCGGCAATGACTGGGTCAACCTCAAGACGCCCGAGCGCAGCCGCATCCTCCGGGCCCCGCTGGCCAAGGGGCCTGGGTCGCTGGGCCTGGCGTGGTGTCGCGGTCGCAAGGCCCGCCGCGTCGCCTGGCCGCAGGTCACCGGTCGCATCCAGCCGCCGGATGTGTTCAGTCCGAAGAGGACCGCGGCGCCAAACTCCGATGGCAAGGAGGTAACACCCTTCGCCGACACGAATAACGCGACATATCAGGCGATGGAGAAGATCATCGCCGCCGCCCGCGCCGCGGCCCTGAAGACCCCCCGCGTCGACATGCCCGGAGCGGTCATCGAACGAGGCGTCTGCCGCGAACTGAAGCCCCTGGCACCCCCGCAGCCGCCGGCGGCGCCAAAGGTCGTATCGAAGTGAGAATCCGGACCCCACTAACGTGCGACAGTCCTCCGTAACAGGCAAACGCCCACAGGCTCCGCCCTGTGGGGTATCGACGATGGAGAACCCGACTATCTCCGCCATAGCGGATTACTACGCACTGCGAGGCGGTCCTTCAGACGGACCGGTGTTTCGTCCGCCGATACCCCACGGGGCGGAGCCCGTGGGCGTTTGTCTGCCGAAGGCGATCCCGAAACCGTTGGCACCGCATGGGGTTCAGATCATATTGACGCGCGATGTTCGATGGCCTCGACGTGCCGGGGGGGCAGGAGCCATCGGATATCCCCAGCCGGCGCACGGGGCGCCGGGTCGGATCGAGTCGCATCCTAGAGAAAGGACCCTCCCATGAACCGTACCGTTCTTGCCGTGATTGTGTTGCTTCTGCTGGCGTTGAGCGTCCCCGCGGTGGCGGCCGACCTCGTCATCGCCGACTTCGAGGGCAAGACGTATCCCGAGGGCTGGAAAGTCGAGGGGGCGGCGTTTGGCAAGGGACCGGCGAAGGGGCGCCTGCCCAAGCAGCAGGTCGTCGCCGGCTTTGAAGGCAAGGGCGTGGTCAATTCGTACCTCGGCGGCGACAAGCCCACGGGCAAACTGACCAGCCCGGCGTTCACCATCGAACGAGACTACATCACGTTCCTCATCGGCGGCGGGGCGCACAAGGGGCAGACGTGCATGAACCTTCTGATCGACGGGAAAGTCGTCCTCAGCGCCACGGGCAACAATAACGAATTCCTCAATTGGGAAAACTGGGACGTCAAGAAGTACAAGGGCAAGACCGCGACCCTCCAGATCGTCGACGCCGCCTCCGGCGGCTGGGGACACGTCAACGTCGACCAGATCGCCCAGAGCGACAAGCCCAAAAAGAAGAAGAAAGCCCCCGCGCCGTCCGGTCGTCGCCGCGGGAGCCCGCCCCTGCCCGCCCAGAGCACCGAGATCAAGATCACGGGCAAGTACATCATCTTCCCCGTCGCGAACGTCAAGAGGAAGCGCGGGCGGATGACGATTACCGTCGGCGATCAACTGGTTCACAATCTCGACTGCGATTTCCCCGTCGACGCCGATAGCATCGACTGGTGGACGTACCTCGACATGAGCGAGTACATCGGCAAGACGGCGAAGATCTCGGCCAACGCCGCGCCGGAACTCTGCAAGATGTTTACCTCCAGCGATACCATTCGCAACCTGATGCCGCTGTATGACGAAGCCCTGCGACCTCAGTTCCACATTTCCCAAAAGCGAGGCTGGAACAACGACCCGAATGGGATGTTCTACCACGACGGGCTGTACTACTTCTTCTGGCAGTGCAACCCGGCGGGACGGAACTGGGCGAACATGTATTGGGGATACGCCACGAGCCCCGACATGATCCATTGGACCGAGCATGACCGCGCACTGCGATCCTTCGGCGGGAACGTCAAGAACCGCCACCCGAAGATGGCCGTGAAGAACTGCTTCTCGGGCAGCGGCAACGTGGATATCAACAACTCCGGCGGCTGGCAGAAAGGCAGCGAGAAGACCCTCGTCCTGGCGTTCACGGATACCGGATGCGGCGAGTCGCTGGCGTACTCGACCGACAAGGGCAAGACGTGGACGTATTATGAAGGCAACCCGGTGATCAAGCACCGCGGCCGGGATCCGAAGCTGATGTGGTACGAGAAGGGCAAGCACTGGGTCATCGCCGTGTATGACGAGGACCGCGACAAGAAGATCGGCCGCAATATCGCACTCTACAAGAGCACGGACCTGAAGAATTGGGAACTGACGGGCAAGATCCCGGGCTACTTCGAGTGTGCGGAGATCTTCGAACTGCCCGTCGACGGCGACAAGAGCAAGACCAAGTGGGTCATCTTTGCCGCCGACGCGCGGTATGCGATCGGCACGTTCGACGGGAAAACCTTCAAGCCCGAGCATGAGGGCAAGCACCGCGTCCACTGGGGCAAGTATTACGCGTCGCAGTGTTTCAGCAACAGCCCCGACGGACGCGTCGTCCAAATCGGTTGGGTGCGCGGGCTCGATCTGCCGGGCATGCCGTTTAACCAGGGGTTCACCGTTCCGACGAACCTGACGCTGCATACGACCAAGGACGGCATTCGAATGTTCGCCACGCCGATTAAGGAACTCAAGAAGCTCCGCAAGCCGAAGCCCAAGAGCGCCGAAGGCAAGGAACTGACCGACGCTGCCATCACGTTCGACGCCAAGGGCCAGCTCTATGACATCGTCGTGACGCTCAAGAAGGGCACGGCAAGCAAAGCTGTCCTCCAATTCGGCGAAAACAAGGCGACGTACGACTTCGGCGCCCAAAAACTCGACGAGATGCCTCTGGCGATGAAAGACGGCAAGGTGACGTTCCGCGTCCTGGTCGACCGCCCGATGTACGAGTTGATCGGCGGCGGCGGGGCCTGCTTCAAGACGTCAGGCCGCCGCGACATGGGCAAGGACCTCGGCACGATCTCGCTGACCGCCGAGGGCGGGGCGATGACCGTCGAGTCCTTCAAGGCCTACGAAATGAAGTCGACCTGGAACAAGTGAGACGCACCTAAAACGTATCGCGTTATCTACGGGCCTTCGTTCGCGAAGGCCCGTAGCTTTTTGGGGGGCGGACCTTGGCAAGCAGGGCGTCACACCCGTTAAGCCCGTTCCATGATTCCCCGCATGAACTCTGCGAGATCTGGGCGTCTTGCGCCGAATGCCATGGTCGTAGGCAGGCCCAAAGGGCCGACCGATCTTGGCCGGGCCCGGAAGGGCCCGGTAAACGCTCTCTCCCATGCCACAAGGCCCGAAGGGCCGGCAGAACATCTGCGGATAGGGGGGGCTTTTCTGGTGATCTCTGCCGCCCCTTCGGGGCTAGGCGCTTATGCTGAACCCATTACCGGACCCTCCCGGGCCCGGCCAAGATCGATCGGCCCTTCGGGCCTGCACGAACTTGACTCGCGCCACACCGCTCAGGGGACGGCCCTCGATAAGGCACTGTTAGGCTACCAGAGAAAGACCGGAAGAATGAGAAGGCCGATTGTAGGGGAGTTGAGCAGTAGAATCAGGAAGCACTTCTTCCAGAAGGGCTCTCCGCACCTCCACCAATACGCACACAGCAGCACCCACAGGGAATACACCTGCAACGGAGGAAACACAAATCCGCACATCGCCATCCGCATGGCCCTGTCAAGAAGGGCTCTACATGAAGGGGCCGGCTCGGAGGCCGGTTCATCATCACCGCCATCCAAATCATCCTCATCATCTCCATAGTCGATATCAAGGGCATCGGCTTCAGTATCCTCGCCGGCACTTTCGATTGACTCGGCCCTCCGCGCGAGGACATCCATGGCTCGTTCGGCGTCGGAGGACCTGACCTGCACCTTGGCCCCGCCGGAGACGCTCGCCAGATACCATGCCGTCCCGGCGACCTTGTCGTCGACCACGTACGCCTCAATGTCCTCGCCCTGCAGGCAGGACTGCACGATGGCTGCTTCCATAGGGTCCAGATGCGTTGCGACCGTAACCAGAATGTCATCGTTGCGTTCAGTCATGCTACCCCGCCCGCCGCTCTACTTCAGCGGCTTGATCCGTATGTTCCGGTAGGCCACCGGACCGTGGTTCCCCTGGAACATCAGGGGGCCCATCGCCTTTTCCTTGCGGTCCACCCCGCCGGGCGTGGGGCCCTTCAGTTCGATGTTCTCCTGGATCAGCTTGCCGTTCAGGATGACCTTCTCGAGGCGGGCGTTGGCCGTCTTCTTGCCCTCGGCGTCGAATTTAGGTGCCCTGAAGTGGATCTCGTACGTCTGCCACTCGCCCGGCTTGCGGCAGGCGTTCAGTTTAGGCGGCCTGGCGCCGTAGACGGCACCCATGTCTCCGCCGCCGAGCTTCTTGCGGCCGTAGCTGTCGAGAACCTGAATCTCGTACTCGCCCTGGACGTAGATTCCGGAGTTCGAGCCCAGGGGCACCATGACCTCGAGCGTGATAATCCCATCGCCATGGGTCTTCGAACTGTAGAAGTCCAGGCTCTGGCCGTGCTTGGCAGCCAGGTTGACCATCGCATCGCCGCCGGGGACGACGATGAGGCATTTGGGGTTGGCCGGATCGACCTTGGGCGTGCCGACCTTCCAGAGGTTCTTGCCCCTTCCCCTGGGGTGCTTCTTGGCGGTCCACTCGCTCAGGTCCTTGCCGTTGAAGAACGACCCGTCGTCGCCGGCTGCCCCGGCGGTCTTGCCGGTAATCGCATCACGGATCGTCGCGGCCATTACGGCAGCCCCGGCGGCGTTGGGGTGCACCGTGTCGGGGAACATCGCCTTCTTGCCCGACAGCGCCTTGTACAGATCGATCACGGGCAACTTGGTGTCCCTGGCGACCTGCATCGTGATAGGAATCACTTCCTCGCGGATGACCTTGTCGGTGATGCCCCATCGCCCCGGGAAGGCGGGCACGGGCTTGCAGATGAAGATCTTCGGCTTGGCGGGGAGCTTCTGCAGTTGGACGATCATGTCTTTGTAGTCGGCGGCGAACTGGTCTTTGAACTTCCAGTTGCCCGGCTTGGAGTCGTTCGTGCCGAGTTTGATCACCACGATGTTCGGATTGAACTCGAGTGTGCCCTTCCACTGCCGCTGCTTCCAGAACGGCTTGTTGCCCTTCTTGAGCATCGTCGACCCGCTGTTGCCGAAGTTCCGCACCTCGTAGCCGTCCCCCAGCAGTCGCCCGAGTTGCGCAGGATAGTACATCTTCCGGTCGCGGATGCCCGCCCCGGCAGTAATGCTGTCACCGACGCACGCGACGCGGACAGGCTCGGCCGCCATCACCGGCGCGGCGAGAATCGCGAGGATCAGCGCGACATACACAAAGGTCCTTCTCAGCATGGTTCAGTCCTTTCTCTTGGCCTCAGGGTTGTCCGCCTATCGTAACCGGGCCAGGACGCCCGGGGAAGGTTCTTGTTCCTCGCCTGGCGGTCCGGGCGAGCTTACCTCCTGCTCTTGGTGACCCATTTCTGCGTGACCACGCCGATGACCACGCCGACGGCCAGCACGGCCCAGAACAACTGCGGGGATTTGTTCTCCAGGCCGTGAACCATGTTCATGCCGAACAGCGCCGCGCCGGCCATCAGGGGAAACGTGATCGCCGCCAACAGGTTGAGCTTGTGCTGAGCCACCGCCATCTTCCGGACCTGGACCGACTGGCGCTCGGCGTTCTGGGCGATCCGGAAATCCAGCGCGATCTTCGCATCCGACAGCAGCAGTTCGAAATTCCGCGCCGACTCATACGCCGCGTCCCGCATCTCGATGAGGAAGGCGTCGTCCTTGACCAGTTCCCGCGCCGATTGCAGCGCCGCCTTCATGTTGGTCGCCGCCCGCGCCACGGGCGCCAGCGGCTCGAGAATCTCGAACAGGTCAGCCGCCGACGTGGACTTCTCGTACCGCGCGTCGAGGTCGCTGTAGATGTCCTGGTAGCCCTTGAGCAGTTTGTGGAGTTTGCGCTGACCCTCTTCGGCCCCGTTGCACATCCATCGCCCATCGGGCCTGCGGAGGAACACCACGGATTGACGCGACGCATCGTCGGCACCGGGCGGCGTGTGCAGGATCAGCAGCAGGTGCTCGTCTTCGTATATCGCCCGCTGCCTGCCGTACGTGGACTCGCCAAGGCGCCGGTCGATCTTGTCCGGCAGGGTCCAGTGATACTGCTTTCTTCTCATGGCGATATCCCATGGGTTGGAGCGAACTGCTCGCGGGTCTTGCCGCGGGTGACCCGACAGCGGGGATTCTAGCACTGTCCGGGCGGGAGGGCAATCGGCGAGTCCGGGGCGCCATTGACTTGCGCCGAGCGGGAACGAACAATGGGCGTCGGGGGCGGTTCTCGGCGCCATAGCGAAGGAGTATGACATGATGCGCGTTCGACGAAGAGAGGAATTGACCCGGGTCATCCTTGCCGTACTGGCCGGTGCGACGATGTGGACGGGCTGCTCCGCATTCGGCCAGGACAAGGGACGCGTCGAGAAGGCGTCCGCCACGGCGGAAGGCAGTCCGCAGGGGTCCCTCAGCGTGAGGGAGTTCTCACGCCTGGCGGCCGACGGTGACTGGTCACCGGCCATCCAAGCGGCTATCGACCACGTCAGCGCGAAGAACGGATACAGGAACGGCGCTACCGTCTTTTTCCCGCCCGGGACGTACAGGGTCAGCAAGACGGTCGTGCTGGGCAAGGACCCGGCGCACTACGGCACGCGGCTGACCGGCTATGGCGCGGTGCTCCTGGGAACGACAGTCCTGGACAAGCAGCCGTTGAACTACGAGGAAAGAAAGAAGGCCCTTACCGAGAAGAACGACAAGTTCAGCCTGACGGCCTTGCCCGGAGAACTCGACTTCGACGGCAAGACGAACGTGGGCGTGCCGATTCTGGAACTATGGAATCCCAGCGGCCAGGAAGGGGCGTCCTATGTCATCGAGGGGCTGACGTTCACGCGCGAGTCGAAGAAGGCCGCGGGGGTCGGGATCAAGATCCCCGCCGAGACAGTACCCAAAAACGTGACGTTCCGCGATATCAAGGTCTACCGGCAGAACGTGGGCGTGCACATCAACCACAGCTATCAGATCCGTTTCGAGAGCTGCATCATCCGAGGCAACCAGATCGGTATCTGGGGACGCAACCATTTCAACAGCGTGAGCATCATCAACAGTACCGTCAGGCGGCAGCACTTCCACGGCCTGGTGATCGGTCCCAACGCGGGGTCGTGGGGCAGCAACGGCATCCACATTGCTGGCAGCATCTTCGAGTCGAACAAGGGGTACGGAATCCTGAACGCAGGCGGAGTGCAGGTTGCGATCGTGGGCAACTATTTCGAGGCCAACGGGAACAGCATCGGCGTGCTCTCGCCGTTTGGCAACACCACCGTGGACACCAACGTTATCCATGGCTTCTACGGGCACGGATGGAAGAGGAACCGCTTCCGAGGCCAACTCGTCTCCGACAAGGCCCACGTCATCGTGTCGTCGAGAAACGTCCAACTGCGGAACAACAGATACGGTCAGGGGCAGGCCGTCATGGTCTTTGGGGTCTCGGGCAAGAGCACGTTCGATGCCCAGCCGGCGATGGCCGAGGGGGTCAAGCTCAAGCACGGCACGAAGGTCGCGGATGCCGGCGGGCTTGGTGCATACGTCTACAACGGGAAGACCGGCGAGTTTGTGTTCCGCGAGTTCCTCCTGCCCGGCGACAGTCAGGAACAGGCCGGGCGGCCCGACCGCAAGTGAGGGGCCGCCAGACGGGTCAGAGCCCCTGGCTGTCCTCAGAGGGAAGCCCTTCTAGGACTTGCCCCGCCAGGGGGTGAACGTCACGGTCTTTGCGGCGCTGGGCTTGTCTGAGAACCCCACCCACCACGGATCCAGGGACGGCGGGAACGGCGGATGGAACGGGGCCGAGGGACCGACGGCCCATCGCGGACCCGGACGGGGGAACACCCATTTCGCCCCCGGCGGAACGGCCCCGAGGGTCTTGTGCACGTCCTTGTACTCAGCGGCAGGCAGGCCGCTGTCCTTGACCACCGCCCGCACGAACTCCTCGCTGACGGAGAAGTTCACGCGGATGATCTCCTTCGCCCGGCCGAGCTTTCCCTCGCCAGCGAGAGTGGGCAGAAGCGGCGGCATGGCATCGTGGCGATCCGTGTTCGGCTTTACGAAGGGGGCCGTATTGCGAGTGCAGAGGACCCCCTCGGGCACGTCCTTGCCTGCGATGACCGACGGACCGCAGCACAGGTTGGTCTTCTCTACCGCCAGCCCCAGCTTGTACGGCAGACCGCCCCAGCTTTGCCAGTCGCGAGCGTAGATGATGTTGTTCGCGACGGTGTTGTCCTTGAAATACGGATTCTGATTTGGGTTAGCGCCCCACTGGACGCCGCATTTCGTGTGGACGAGGGTGTTGTTCCTGATGGTCATGCCGGTCAGCGGGCGGAACCGCCAGGGCGTGGAGAACTTGAAGATCACCCCCCAGGGCAGGCCGTATTCGGGAGAGACGTATACGATGTTGTTTTCAATCGTCACGCCGCCACCCTGAACCGGCGAGAGGCCCAGCATGCAGAACCCGTCCAGAAGGACGTTGTGATGCACACGCACGCCGGCGTACTCCATGGTGTCAAACTCTATGCAATCGTCCGCGCAGTTGTGCAGCAGGTTGTAAGCGTACTCGTTGACCAGGGCCGGGTCCTTCGAGACCGTCGCCGCAACGCCGATCCCGTCGAAGCAGTCGTGGAGATAGCAGTGTCGTATCTTCCACCCCCGTGCCCTCCCCCCGGGGAGGATTCCGGTCCCACCCAGAACGCTGGAATACATCGCCTTCCACGTGGTGCTCCCGGTGAGTTGGCCGTATCGCACCCATTCATAAGCCGGGTAGTTGCTGAACTGACAATGCTCGATGGTGATATCAGACGGCCCGAACTCCTCGTTCCCTCTCCGGCTTCTCTGTCCCACGATTCCCCGGTGGAAGCCGAAGAAGTAGCAGTCCCGAATCACGACGTGCCTGCAGACGTCGGATGTGCGTGACGCTCCGAGCCTGACCGCCGCCGTGGGCGACGCGTGAAAGCGCAGCCCTTCCACCACAATGTGCTGCCGACCCTGGATGTCGAGCAAGACCCGGGCGTCCGGCCTGCTTATCGCGAGACTCACCTTGTTGGGATCGGCGCCGCCGAGAAGGCGGATATGCATCTCCTTGCCCTGGCAGAAGAAGCCTTCCTGCGGGGTCTTCTTTCGGGTGCGGAGTTCGTTCAGGTTCTTGTAGTTGTACAGGTTTCGGCCGTCGGCGATGGCCCAGACGCGGCCGGTCCCGCTTCCTTTCCAGTTCTTCGCAACCCACGCCGCCTTGTAGATATCGCCCTGGACCTTCTCGAACTGGGGCGTTGTCTTCATCGCCCCGGTGATGATGACCTTGCCCGGCGCCTCGGCCTTGATCGTGATGGGCCTGCCCGCCGTCCCGCTCTTCGTCAGCGTGAAGCCCTGGTGGTACGTTCCTTCCGAAAGCAGCAGCGTGTCTCCCGGCTGAAGTCTGTCCGCGGCGTCCTGCAAGGCTTGTCCGGGTCGTACGGTCACGGTCTCGCCAAGGAGAGGGGCCGAGGAGAACAGAACGCTGACGACCGTGAGGAATGTAAGCGGCTTCATAACAGTATCCCATGGGCTGGAGTGAACTGCTCCGGCCGCCACCGCGGGCGACTGGACCGTGGAGAGTTTAGCACCATCCTGGCGCAGGGGCAATCGGCTGGACCTTACCGATCCGCACCCGATAGCGCTCTTGCCGCACACCGGCACCGGTCTGCCAAGGGATTCGGCTTGCCTGGCGGGGGTCGGCGGGTACAATTTCTCGCTATTGTCCCTTCGGACGTGCAGGGCGACGGTAGGAGAATTTCGATGAACACACGGATGCACACAGGGATCGTTCTTGCGGCGCTGGCCGCCGCAGCCGCCGGTTGCGGACAATCGGCGCTCGGGGCTGACGCCAAGGGCGGGCCCTACAAGCGGACCCCCACCCCGCCGACCGACGGGCTGATCGGGTCCAACTACACGCCGGCCTACGCCGTCAACCAGGTGCAGTTCTGGCATGACTTCCGCGCCGACGTGGTCGGGAAGGAGCTGGCCGCCGCGAAGAAGCACTTCGGCATCTCGACGCTGCGGGTCTACCTGCACGACATCAACTTCTTCCAGGACAAGAAGGTCCTGATGGCCAACATCGAGAAGTTCCTGGTCATCTGCGACAAGCACGGCATCCGGCCCGGCTTCGTCTTCTTCGACGGCTGCCACCGTCACGAGGGGATCTACCTCGACAAGCCGACCACGCCGGTTTACGGCTTCCACAACAGCCGCTGGGCCCAGTCGCCCCAGGCCCGAGACATCGACAAGGACGACCTCGAGAAGTTCAAGCCCTACGTCCAGGAGATCATCAAGCCGTATCGCGCCGACGATCGCGTCCTGTTCTGGGAGATCCACAACGAGCCGCCCCCCGGCGACGCGTACCGCGACAAGCTCAAGCGGGCCGGCTACGACTGGGCGAAGGCCCTCAAGCCCATCCAGCCGATCCTGAACTGCGAGAAGACCAGCGGCTGGGGCGACTGCACCCACTCGGACATCGTCGACTCGCACGTGTACAACAACGCCTGGGGCTTCTGGGAAGCCTTCGCCAAGGTCAACCCCGCCAAAGGCGTCGTCTTCACCGAGGCCGGCGCCCGCTGGAAGGCGACGCGACGGATCCACGCCAGCGCGACCGACGTGATCTCCTGGCTCGAGAAGCGTCGCAAGGCGGGCAAGTCCACACCCGGAGTCTACCTCACCTGGGAACTGATGGTCGGGAACTCCAACTGCCGATGGCATTGGGTCGACAACGGACACACGCGGGGCAAACCGGACCCCGAGCCCGAGATCCCGTGGTGCGGCATGATGTGGCCGGACGCGACGCCGGTGTCCCTCGCCGAGGCCGCGGCGTGCAAGAAGTACGTCACGGGCAAGTCCGACGCGGTGCTGTTCGAGTCGTTCGAGTCCGGCGCGCCGGGCTGGACGTTCTACGGCACAAAGCACATGCGCTCGAATCACGGCATCGAGGTCCCCCACCGCGCCAAGGCGGTCAAGGGCGACGAGAAGTGGGGCGACTACATCCTCGAAGGGCGCGTCCTGGTCACCATCCCGTGGAAAAAGGGCAAACGCCCCGAATATCCCGACGAGGAAGGCGACCCCACCGGCGGACTGCTGTTCCGCGTCAACAAACCCGGCCAGGCGTTCGAGGACGTTCGGGCGTATTCCGTCAGCCATACCGGCAAGAAGCTGGTCCTGGGCAAGTTCGACAACAGTGAGTGGAAGGAACTTGCGTCGTACGACCTGACCAGGCTCAAGACCAAGAGCCGCCTGAACGAGTGGAGCCTGATCCGCGTCGAAGCGATCGGCCCGACGTTCCGCATCTGGTTCAACCGCACCCACGGCGACCCGGCCAAAGGCCTGCGGATCGAGTACACTGACACCGACAACCCGATCCTCACCGGCGCCATCGGCCTGGGCTCGTACAAGACCACGGCGATGTTCGACGATATCGTGGTCATCCCGGCCGGGAAGAAAGAGTAGCGCCTGGTCCGCGCAACCTGAATGGCGAAGCGGTAAGCGGAGGCGGGCTCCAGGCCGGGGCGCCTGGCCCATCGGCGCCGACGGGAGAACTGGCCGATGAGACGACCTGCCATTCTGATCGCGGCGTTGACGTTCAGCCTGCTGGAGGCCGCCCCGGTCGGCGCGGCCGAGGTCGCGGCGACGCCCCCGCTGAAGGACGACCCCGCCATCGTCAAGGCGCTGGCCGACCTGGGGGCCGGCTGCAGCATGCTCCTGCCGCCGGTCAAGCACGTGCATGGGGGCAAGCCGTACAAGGCGTCCGGGCGGAACAGCCCGTACGCCCGCGACTACACCACGAAGATGGTCTACGCCCCCGATCGGCGGACGGCGCTGTATGCGGGGGGCAACCACGGGCGAGGCCGGACCAACGACGTGTGGGAGTATCACCTGGGCTCGAATACGTGGCACATGCTGTTCCCGGCCGAGGGGGGCGACCACGGGAAGTACAAATGGTCGCTCATGTTCGCCGCCCGCGTCTTCGCCCGGAACCCCGATTACACGATGGAAAAGCGCCAGCGGGACGAGTGGAACGCCTGCCGGGCCTGGTGGGAGGCGAACATTGTCATCAAGGACGGGATGTACCTGACCCAAGGCGGCGGGCCCCTGCTGACGGGGCACACGTGGGACACGCTGGTGTACGAGCCGAACACGAAGCGGATGATCCACGGCACGGGGGCGTACTGTGCGGCGGCGGCGTTCGTGGCGTCGAAGCTGTCCGGCACGCCGATCAAGGACATTGAGGCCAAGCTGCGCGCCACGGCGCCGCCCAAGCCTTACCGCACGATGTGGTTCTTCGACCCGGCCGGGCGGCGGTGGGCCCGTTACGCCTCGGACAGCCCGCTGGCCGAGCTGCGGGGGATGGGCGGCTCGCTCCTGTACGTCTCCGACTGGAAGAAGGTCGTCTGGTTCTACGCGGGGCAGAACACCCCCGGGGCGGCCAAGACCATGCGCACCTGGGACCCGCGGACCGACACCTGGGCCGACCTGAAGCCGAACGGGGGCACGTCGCTGTACGACCTGGCGTTGAAGAGCAAGGTGGCGCCGGTGGCCGAGCAGCAGATGGCCTACGCCTCGCCGCATCGCAAGATCGTCGCGGTCCTGAAGGACAGCACGTTCGCCTACGACCTCGACACCAACGCCTGGTCGAAGCTCGAGGGCAAGGTCCCGTTTACCGCCCACGACGCGAAGACGGTTTTCGCTTACGACAGCGTCGGCGACGTGTTCCTGCTGGCCTCGCCTCGCGACGGCAGGTTCGCGGTGTATGACCTGAAGACCGACACCTGGACCACGCTGAAGCCCAACGGGCCGGGCATGCCCAAGCCGCCCTACTGCGTGGGCAAGGGCTACTACGACCCGGCCCACAACGTCTTCGTCGTCCAGAGCGCCTACACGAAGCAGATGTGGATCTACCGCCACACCCAAGCCAAGGGGGGCCCTGCGGAGACGTGAACAGGATCGGCGCTTCTGATTCTACGGGGTTGCGGGCGGGAATCTCTCCCACATCTGACGCGCCCATGGGTTCTCGTTGACCTTGGCGTTGATGAAGTCCGCATAGGAGCCGAACTCGTCGGCCCGGGCTTCGTATTCCTCCCGCAAGCACTTCTGAGCCTGCCTCTTGGACGCAATACAGTCAAATGTCTTCGTCTTGGTCCCCATAGTCCATCTCCAGGGGGCTGCGGATGTCCAGCATGGGGTATCCGCTGGCCAGGTTCACGCCGTTAAAGCGGCGAATACGCTGAAAGTTCACAATGTGCTTGAAATTCCAACTGACAATCACATCGGCCCGGGCCACGGTGGCCGCTGCGACGTGCAACGCGTCGTCGATATGCGATCTTCCGAGGGCGCCGGCGGCGAGGTATGCGTCGGCCAGCGCCGTGATCTCATCCGTAATCGCTATCCGCTGAACCTGTCCGGCGGGCAAGTCGCCCAAGACCGCTCGTACCGCTTCTGGAGCCAGCACCAGTTCGTCCAGGGACACTTGCGATATCAGCACGGAGAATTCACCCCCATGCACGCGTTGGAAGAACCGCCGGCTCGAGTCGGCGAACTCCTCGTCCTGGGTTCCGCCAAAGACGGATGTATCAACGTATGCACGCACGGTAGGCATCAGGTGGTCCTGTCTGCATCTATTGTACAGGACACATCCGAAAGCGCCAAAAGCAATCTGGACGACGGGGCCAAACACGTCAAACAGGACGAGGCGGGGGTAAGGGCTGTTGCCTCGCGCCCCGTGCCTCTGGCGTCTTTCTCTCTCTCGCTGTCCCCCTGTGGCTCCGTGTCAAGAATCGACCGTTCCTGCGTGTCGCTAATCGACCGAAAAATTGTCGCAAAACGGGATCAGATTTTTCTTGGCGCTGCGCGAAAATGTGCTATAATTCTCGTGACCGTGAGGTACTCGAGCCGAATCGGATGAGGAATGGACTGCTCTGGTCACGCTCGGTTGGCCGTGTGTCGGCAGCTTGCCGACACGCCCAGACCAAGTCAGCGTGACGCCGACGGCATGTTGAAGAAGCTAGAGAGGCGCTTGGAAACCGTCCCAGGGAACAAGAGAACCGGGACGACAACTGGATGGAGATTCATATGAGAAGCTCGTTAGCAACGCTGTTGGCTCTTACGCTGCTGCTTGCCGCCCCGGCCGACGCGACGGTCATTCTGTCAAGCGACTTCAACAGTGTCGACATGACCGACGGCACCGCTCCCTATGTCTCCACGAACAACACGTGGGACGCCGCCAACGGGATCGATACGCCGGCTGGATCACTCACGTTTGTCGACCCCACCGGGGGTGACGTGGACGGATTCTTCACCAATGTCGCCCATGAGATCAGCGTCGATTATAACATGACCGGCGATGGTCCGTGGAGCACGTCGGTCGCCCTGGTGCTCGATGCGGGGACGGCATCCATTGACCTGACGACCCTCGATTTCAACTGGAGGGTGACGAGCAACTCCGGCGCGAATAACACGCCGAATTCAAAGAGTGACACCTGGACTGCCGAGATCACCGGATCGGGCAGCGGCAGCCTGGGAACCGCGTCGATCGGCCCGGCGGCGCCCGGCAATCCGAATCAGTTCCGGTCGATCGACATGAGCAGTTTCACTCTCGACAACAGCGAGACGTGGGCCCTGTCGTTGAGGATCGACGGGACCAACTATGGCCACAACGCGTCCCTTAAGGATCTCACCCTCAACGGCGAGATCACGCCGATCCCCGAGCCGGCGACGATGGGCCTGCTGGCTCTTGGCGGGCTGGGCCTGCTGCGGCGACGCCGCGCATGACCGTTTGTTGAATCAGAAACCATCGGCCCGGGGCGTACCCGGGCGAATGAATGATAAAGGCCTCACAGGAGAAAGAGGCGAGACGAAAACCGTCCCGGAGCAGGAAGAGAAACGGGACACGAACCGGAAGGAGATTCACATGAGAAGCACGTTAGCAGTAGTATTGGTCCTGGCCCTGCTGGCCGGGACGGCCGGCGCGGACGCGTTGCCGATTACTGATGTCTACGGACATAACGAGAAGACCAACTATGACGGTAAGATCAATGACATGATCATCGGTTCGGGTATGAACACGTATGGTGTTGACGGCAACCCCGGTTGGCCTGCCGGAGAAGGCGATCCCTCGACGTGGACGGCCACAA
>CAZVEV010000036.1:0-29533 GCA_964625865.1 uncultured Planctomycetaceae bacterium
TCTTCCTGCTCCTGGTCAGTTCGTCGGCTGGAGATTAAGATGCGTACGCCCTGGGACGCACTGGCCCGGCGTCTTGTTCGGTGGGTCCGCCGGCGGTATCATGCTCGGCGCGGACACGGAATTGAGCTCATGAGGCTTCGTACACTACTGTCGAAAGGTCGCGTGCTGGCCGGCCTGATGGCCCTGGCGCTGGCGATGTCCCTTCTGGGGCCTGCGGCGGCCGGACCGCTGCGCAGCCTGGCCAGGCTCGTCATCGCCCCGGCGGGGGAGGTGGGCATGTACGCGACGACGGCGGTCCAGCACCACGTCGACGAGGCCATGCGCGAGACCATCAGCCAGGACGAAGCCCGGGCCCTCCGCGAAGAAAACGCCTATCTCCGCAGCGCCACGGCCTTGCTGGCCGAGAACCTGGCCGCCGCGATGCGGGAGATTGACGCGATACAGCAGATCCGCAGCGGCCTGTACGGGCGGACGGACGAGATGCCCAGCGAACTGATCCGCGCGCGGGTGGTGGCAAGCGACTCGCTTCCGTACAGCGCCACGCGAATCGTCGGCGCGGGTGCGGCTGAGGGCAACTTCGTCACGACGCGAGAGCTATGGACGGGGCGTCAGAAGGCCCTGCCGAGCAAGCTGGCGGCCGTCACGGCGTCGGCGCTGGTGGGCAGGATAACCGAGTCGGACGCCTTTACCGCTCGCCTGCAACTGGTCACGGACCGGTCGTTCCGCATCGGCGTGCAGATCCATCGCGTGGTGCAGGACCCCAAACGCCCTCGCCGAATCACCGTGACTTCCGACGGGGGGCCCGACCGCGTGGAGCAGTTGACGGCGTTCCATCCGGACGTCGGCGCCGAGGCCCATGGTGATGGCAAGAGCGGGATCGTGATACCGCGCGTTCAGCGGCTGCACAACATCCTGCCCGGCGACCTGGTGGCGACGCTTGCCGACGACCTGGTCGGTGTGTCGATTCCCCTCGGGCTCGTCGAGCGCGTGGAGGACGACGAGGACAAGCCCGCACAACTGGTGACGCTGCACGTCAGGCCGCGAGCGAACCTGGAAGCCCTTCGCGAAGTCTACGTCATCGTTCCGCCCAGACCCGGCGATCCGACGGGAGGGCAGCGCTGATGCGGTGGATACCCCTGGTCATCCTGACGTACGTCGTGACGCTGGCCCAGACGAGCCTGGTGGGCATTATCGACATTGACGTGCCCACGGTCGGCGTGATCCGGCCCGAACTGCTCATCATCGTGGTGGTCTTTGCGGCCTTGCATGTCCGCGACGCCGTCGACGCGATGCTGACCGGCTGGGTGCTCGGGCTGGCGCTGGACGTGACCACCGGCGCCGGGGCGAGCACCTCGACGGCCGTCGGGCCGATGGCGCTGGCCTACGCCCTTGCTGCGGGGGCCGTCTACAAGATCCGCGGGGCCGTCTTTCGCGAGAAAGTCGTCACCCAGTGTGTCATGACCGTGGTATTCTGTGTGCTGGCCCATTGGGCGTGGATCACGGCGCAGTGGCTGCTCGTCTTCAGGGGCACGACGGCGAGGGGATATCTGCTGATGCTCGTCCAGGCGTCGCTGGTGAGCCTGTACACCGCCGCCCTGGCGCCGGTGGGGCACGCGGGCCTGCGGGCCGCGAGACGGTGGATTATCGCCCTGCCGGCCAGCGACCTGCGCCGGCGACGCTGACAGCCCGGAAGACCGTGCGATGTACATCAAGCGAGTGAGAATCCTGATTGTCCTGATAGGCGTGGCCTTCGTGGCGCTGGCGGCGCGCGTGGGATACCTTCAGATCGTCCAGGGAGACTACTATCGCGGGCGGGCCGAGCAGTTGCTCCAGCACACCGAGCTGGTGCCCACCGTCCGTGGGACGATCTACGACCGCAACGCCCTGGTCCTCGCCGCCGACCGCGTCTGCTTCGACCTGTGTCTCGACTACCGCCTGCTGACGGCCTCGCCGCGATGGATCCGCCGCGAGGTGGCCCGGATTCGACGGGACCAGGACGTCTCCAAGAGCCAGGCCCGCGCCATCTTCGAGCGGCGCGTTGAGAACGCCTGGCGGCTGGTCGAGCGCATCGCGGAGGCCCCGCGCGACGAGGTCCGCCGGACGAAGGTCGCCCGGATCATCCATCGCATCGAGACCATTCGCGGGCGCGTGGGCATGGACATCCGCGAGCAGCGACAGGCCCATCCGATTGTCCGCGGCCTGCGTGCCGTTCGGGGCCGGGCCGAGGGCGTCAGCGCGGCCGACCTTGCCGAGACGGTCGGCGTGTCGGTGCGCAAGAGTTCCAAGCGCGTGTATCCGCGGTTGGGGACGGCCTGTCACGTGATCGGCATCACCGGGGAGGTCTCCGCCGCCGAGCAGGACCGCCTGAACGTCCCGGCCGACGGCGAGGGCTGGCTCGGGGCGCTGCGGAGCAACTACCTGCCCGGCGACATGATCGGCAAGAGCGGAGTCGAGAGACTGTGCGAGCCGTACCTCCGCGGGCGCCGCGGATACAAGCGGTATCGTCGCTCGCCCGAGCCGATCGGCCAGGACACATTCGTCCCCGGTCGCAAGGTGTATCTGACCCTCGACATCATGCTCCAGCAGCGTGTCGCGGCCCTGGTGTCAGCCACCGGGCGAAACGGGTGCGCGGTCATCCTGAGCGTTCCTCGCAGCGAAGTACTCGCCCTGGTCTCCGTGCCGACCTACGACCTGAACCGCTACCGCGCGGACTACAACGTGCTGGCGCGCGACGTGGTGAACCAGCCGTTCAAGCATCGTGCGGTTGGTGAACTGTACCCGCCGGGCTCCACGATGAAGCCGCTGGCCGCGGTGGGGGCCCTGACCGATGGCGTGATCACCGAGCAGACCACCCACGTCTGTACCGGGTCGCTGTTTTCGAATCCCGCGCTGGGCTTTCGCTGCTGGATCTACCGTCGCGGGTCGCATGGACCGTTGACGGTCACCAACGCGCTGATGGACAGTTGTAACGTCTTCTTCTATCGCACGGGCCAGGCCATGGGCGTGGCCAGGCTGGGCTACTGGGCACGCCAGTTCGGCTACAGCCAGCTCCCGGGAACGGGACTGGTTGAGGAGGTCCGCGGCATCGTGCCCACCGGCGGCACGCGAGGGGAGGCGAGGATGCTGGCCATCGGGCAGGGCCGCCTCAGCGTCACGCCCCTCCACGTGGCCAGCGCGATGGCAACCCTCGCGCGGAAGGGCGAGTTCCGTTCGCCCATGCTTGTTCTCGAGGGCGGGCCCGAGCAGACGCGGCGCACCGTCCCGGCCAGCGCGGCGGCCATCGAGGCGGCACGGCGCGGCATGGACAAGGTGACCAACGACCGGAAGTCCATGACAGCCTACAAATACTTCCACGGCCCCGGCGTGGATGAACTGGACTTCGAGGTCTGCGGCAAGACGGGCACGGCCGAGACGTCCATACGCCGCGTTGATACCGATGGCGATGGCAGGGCGGACGTGACGCTGAGCGGGCGCATGGTGTGGTTTGCGGGCTTTGCCCCGAAGGACGATCCGAAGGTGGCCTTCGCGGTGATGCTCGAATACGTGCCCGAGCCCGACGGCGGGGGCGGGAAGAACTGTGCCCCGATCGCCCGCGAAGCACTGCGGATCTGTCGCGAACTGGGACACATTTGAGGCGACCATACGGATGTGGCAACGCACAAAGACGTTTCTGGCACGGACGCACTGGCCGATCGTGCTGGCCATGGCGGCCCTGATGGTCGTGGGGATCGCCGCCATCGGCGTCTCGGAACGCGCCGAAGGCGCGGGGGGCGGTTTCTCGACCAGGCAGACGATCTTCGCGGGGCTGGGGCTGGCGGTGTACCTGGGCATGACGATGCTGCCGTACGGACGGATCGGCACGTGGACGTACCTGATCTTCGGTGCCACGATGGGGCTGCTCGTCCTCGTCCTGCTCCTGCCCCCCATTCGCGGCTCGCGACGGTGGATCGACCTGAAGTTCTTCCTCCTCCAGCCGTCCGAGGTCGCCAAGCTGACGTTCATCATTCTTCTGGCGTGGTATTTGCGGCGGGGCGACAACTACCGGCGCCTGCGCGGCCTGGCCCTGCCGTTCGTCCTGACGTTCGTGCCGATGATCCTCATCCTCGCCGAGCCGGACCTCGGGACGGCCCTGCTGCTGCTGCCCACCCTCTACATCATGCTCTTTGCCGCCGGGGCCAAGCTGCGCCACCTGCTCGGCATCATCGCCGTCGGCACGGTGATGGTCCTCGTGCCCCTGCCCCGCGCCATCTCCAGTTCGATGAGCCCCGTCGAGGCCGCCGATCGCAGGGCGATGGCCTATCACTGGGGCGATTCGCCGTGGACGTTCGAGGCCGGCGGAAGCGAGTATGTCGTCTCGGCAGCGCCGCTGTCGATGATGAAGCACCACCAGCTCAAGCGCATCGAGGGCTGGCTGCGGCAGAACGATCCGAAGGTCGCCAAGGGCAAGGGCTATCAACTGTACCAGTCGAAGATGATCCTGGCCACCGGCAAGCTGTCGGGGCGGGGCGGCTGGGGCGACGCCGAGGCGTACTTCCACCTCCTGCCCGACGATCACACGGACTTCATCTTCAGCGTCATTGGCGGGCAGTGGGGGCTCCTCGGCTGCCTGACCGTCCTCTTGCTGTACGTCGTGCTGGCCGTGTCCGGCCTGGAGATCGCCAGCAGGACCGACGACGCGTTCGGACGCCTGCTGGCTATCGGCGTGGTGGCACTGCTGTTCTCGCAGATCTGTATCAACGTGGGCATGACGGTGGGGCTGATGCCGATCACGGGCATGACCCTTCCGCTGGTCAGCTACGGCGGATCGTCGCTGCTGGTCAACTGCGCCGCCCTGGGCCTGCTGGCCAACGTGGGCCTGCACAGGCCGATCCTCCTCGGCAGGCGCCCCTTCGAGCACGAAGAGAAAGACGATACCTCGGCGCTGACCAGACAAGAGACGATGGGCAATCGCCGGGCCGAGCCGGGGAAGTGATTGTAGATTCCTCGGGGCGAGTAGTCCGTCAACGTCTGACGGTCAATCGCGACGCGATCAGCACACTTGCGGAACACCACGCCACGAGGGTGACGTGTCTGACGAATGCAGGATCTCCCCGCGAAAACGGAATCCACAATCCAAGATCGTAAATCTACAATTGATTGGCGTGCAGGATCGTGCAGAAGTTCAGCCAGCGAATCGCCAGCGCCACGTAGGCCAGGCACAGCAGCCAGGCCGCCAGTTCCGCCAGGCGATGGCGGCGAAGTGCGATCAGGATGACCGAGCCGAGCGCGACGGCAAGGCACTTGAACCCCGCCAGGATCCACGGCGAATCGAGCATGCCCCGGGCCACCGGGTTCAGCTCGAAGAACTGCCCCGTCTGGTGGGCGTGGATCGTGTAGGCCAGGTCGAAGAAGTTCAGCACCCACAGCACGACGAGAAGGCTGATGACGCGACGGCCTCGCGTTGCATGTACGGCCCGGGAAATCGCGATCAAGACACCGGCGGCTTGCCCTCCAGCGGTGATCTCCTCCTCGGGCCCACGTGATGATGTCGTGGGCATCGACTCCATAATCCCTCCAATCGGTCAGGCGGGGGGATCACTTTACTAACAATCGGACAACGTAGTGGAAACCCGCGTCGCTTCCGGACGTCACGTGCGAGCGCCAACCGCGATCAAGGAACCGCCCCCTTGCCCGTGCACGTTCGCCGGGGGCGAAATGGCGTTCTGCGACTGAGACGTCTCTCTTTCGGGCGCATCCATTTCGCCCCGGGTGATCACATCCGGGGGTTCCGCGCACCGGCGCAGCGTCTCCTTTTCCTCGCTTGTTTCTGGCATTCTCGTGGCAGTCGGAATACCCGGAAGACGTCGTAGAAGCCCGGCTGACCCCTTTGGCCGCGTTTAAGCTCGATGGTGGGGGCAAAGGGTGTTTTTCTCGGCCAAACGCGGCCACGGGACGGCCAGACCCCTTAGCCGGGATGCTGTCGCGGACACCGCGCAAAAAAAGCGACGACGCCGGGGGAGGGGAGCCCGACGTCGTCTTAACTCGATCAGAATATTATTCTAACCGAGGAGCCTCACATTAACGCTACGGGTCATTATAGCACAGACGGCCCGGGGGGCAAGAGAAAAATCGCTACGAATATCATCTTTTCTGAACAGCCCGGCTGCGCGATGTGCCACGTGCCACTCCGGGCCGCTGCTGACGAACCTGAAGACACATGACGTGGGCACCGAAGGCCCGGCCGACTGGCAGGGACGATTCGAGACCCCCACGCTCGTCGAGTTGTGGCGAACCGCGCCGTATCTCCACGACGGCCGGGCCTGCACGCTCCGCGACGTGCTGACCCCATTCAACCGAAACGACCGACACGGCCGAACGTCTCACCTGACGCCCGCGCAGATCGACGCGCTGAGAGCCTACCTGCGGTCATTGTGATAGTACCCAGCCGAAAGGAGCCCGGCCGAGTAGCTGTCCTTCGACCCGGTCGATATGCTCAGGACAGGCCATCGCCCTCTGGCGCTGTGCGGGCGCGACGATCTACGGCCTTGGCAATGCGGGCAGATGCAGTAGAATCAGCCGTGTTTCGAACCGAATTGGCCCCGTGGAGCGAGAGTGACGATGACAGAGAACGAAGGCGTTTTCAAGGTGTGCGGTCTTGGGGAAGTCCTGTGGGATGCCTTTCCTGACGGAGAGAAGTTCGGCGGGGCGCCGGCGAACTTCACGTGCCACTCCCATTCCCTCGGCGCCAAGACGTACGTCGTCAGTTGCATCGGGATCGACCGGCGCGGCGCCGACGCGCGGGCGTTCCTGGACAACCACGGCGTTGACACGTCCTGCCTGATCGACAGCGGAGCCCACGAGACAGGCGTCGTCATCGTTGCGCTGGACGCCGAAGGCAGGCCGACGTACGAGATCAAGGAAGGCGTCGCGTGGGACAACATCCCGTGGACGGACGAGATCGGCACGCTGGCGCCGCAACTAAACGCCGTGTGCTTCGGATCGCTCTGCCAGCGCCACGATGTGTCGCGCGAGACGATCAGGCGGTTTCTCACGGCCACCCGCCCTGACTGCCTCCGTGTCTTCGACATCAACCTGCGCCAGACGTTCTACAACGACGAGGTCCTGCGATCGTCGCTAGAAGTGGCCAACGTGCTCAAGCTCAACGACGAGGAACTGCCCGTCGTCGCCGCACTGATCGGCGCCGAGGGCTCGGACGAGGACATCATCCGGGCGGTCATCGCCGAGTTCGACCTCAAGCTCGTCGCGCTGACCTGTGGTGAGAAGGGCGCGCTGATGGTCACGCCGGATAGATCGAGTTTCGCGGCCCCGGAGGTTCCCGAGGTGGTCAGCACTGTCGGCGCGGGCGATGCGTTCACGGCGGCCATGATCATGGGCTTCCTGAAAGGCGAGCCCATCGATCAGATCAACCAGGAGGCCAACCGGCTCGCGGCGTTCGTGTGCACGCAGGCCGGCGCCGTTCCCGAACTGCCCGATTCGCTGAAGGCGTGAGGGCCGCTCGCCTGCCGAGCGAAGGATACTTTGGTGGGAAAGGACCGTATACTGTGATGATGAGGTTACGAAGTGCGAAGGGCGGCCTGGCGTGCCTGGTCGCATTGTTGCTGCTGACGTCCGCTCCGCTGACCGCCGAGGCCAGGGCGGAACGTCCCCCAAACATCATCATTATCTTGGCCGATGATCTGGGCTACGGCGACGTGGGCTGCTACGGCTCCGCGCTGAACCGCACGCCGCACATCGACAAGATGGCCGCCGGCGGGATGCGGTTTACGGACTTCCACGCGGCCAGTTGGTGTGCGCCAAGCCGCATATCCCTCATGACCGGCTGTCACCCGAACCGCCCGGGCCTGCTGGGCAGGAAGGCCACGAAGCTCGCTGAGCGCGTCACCGTCGCCGAGATGCTCAAGACCCGGGGGTATGCGACGGCGCTGATCGGCAAGTGGCACCTGGGAATGGGCAAGGGAACCCACCCGCTGGACCAGGGATTCGACACCTGGTACGGGACGAAGGGATCCAACGACTGGGACGGGCCGCGCCCCAACTACGGTTCGTTCAAGAACGCGCCCGAAAGTGCCTGGAAGACTCCCGTCTACCGCGACCGCGAGAAGCTGGGGATCATCCCGCAGTCGCAGTTCACGCAGCGCTACACGACCGAGACGATCCAACTGATCCGGCAGCACAAGAACGCCCCGTTCTTCATCTACCTGGCCCACAACATGCCCCACGTGCCGGTCTTCGCCTCGGAGGATTTCAAGGGCACAAGCCGCAACGGCGTCTACGGCGACGTGATCGAGGAACTGGACTGGTCGGTCGGGCAGATCGTCAAGGCCGTCGACGACGCGGGGCTCGCCAAGAAGACGCTGATCGTCTTCACCAGCGACAACGGGCCGTGGACGATGTTCAAGGAGTTCGGGGGGCTTGCCAAGCCTCTTCGGGGCGAGAAGTCGACCACGTGGGAGGGCGGCCAGCGCGTGCCGAGCATCTTCACCTGGCCCGGACGCATTCGCCCCGCTGTCAGTGGCGCGTTTATGGTCAACTCCGATCTCTACGCCACCATCGCCGCCCTGACCGGTGCGACGGTCAAGGACGGACAGGCCATCGACTCCCACGACATGACGGGCGTCCTCCTGAAGGGGGGGCAAAGCCCGCGGACGAAGCACGTCTTCTTCCATCACCGGGCGATGGCCTACCGGAACGGCGACTACAAGATCCACTTCGCCACGCGCGAGCGCACGCGCAACCCAGACACGGGAAAAGGCGAACCCAACGTCACCCACGACCCGCCGCTGCTGTTTAACGTCAAGACCGACATCGGCGAGTCCCGGAACATCGCCGCCGAGAACTCCGAGATCGTCACGCGCCTGACCCGGGAGTTCGCCGAGGCGCAGGCGGCGATCAAGAACTGGAAGAAGTTCTAAGACCCGAGCATTACGCTCTTGGAAGGAACGAAACACAATGCGCAACTTACTGAAGACGTCGTTAGTGGCAGTGGCTGTCCTGTGCGCCGTGACGCCTGTGGCGAGGGCCGATTCGCACGCTGATCTCGCCGCGGATATCCTCAAGGCAACCGGTGTGAGCGGCGGCCTGGTCGTGCACGTGGGCTGCGGGGACGGCCAGTTGACCGCTGCGCTGGGCAAGCGGGACGGTTTCCTGGTGCACGGCCTGGGTGCATCCGCCCAGAAGGTCGCCGCAGCACGCGAGCACGCCCAGGGCCTGGGGCTGTACGGAAAGGTCTCGATCGGCCGCTGGCAAGGCCCGCGCCTGCCGTACATCGACAACCTGATCAACCTGCTGGTCGTCGAAGGCTCGGCGGCCCCGGCGCGCGAGGAAATCCTCCGCGTGCTGGCCCCCCGGGGCGCAGCCTACATCCGCAAGGGCGAGACATGGCAGAAGCTGGTCAAGCCGCGCCCGGACCGGATGGACGACTGGACGCATTACATGTACGACGCGAGCGGCAATGCGGTGAGCCGGGACGCCCTGGTCGCCTCTCCCGAGCACCTGCAGTGGGTCGGCGGGCCCCGCTGGGCGCGGCACCATGACCACATGTCCAGCCTCAACGCGCTGGTGTCGGCGGGCAACCGGGTGTTCTACATCTTCGACGAAGGCTCGACCAAGTCGATCATTCTGCCGTCGAAGTGGAAGCTCATCGCGCGAGACGCCTTCAGCGGCGTGGAGCTGTGGAAGAGGCCGATTCCCCGCTGGTGGACGCGGTTTACGCCCCTCAAGAGCGGGCCCGCGATCCTGCCCCGACGCCTGGTGGCCGAAGGCGATCGGGTGTATGTGACACTGGGCCTGCATGCGCCGGTCTCGCAACTCGACGCGGTGACGGGCAAGACCCTGCGGACCTACGAGGGAACCGAGAACACGTGGGAGATCATCCTCAGTGACGGACTGCTCTATGCCGTCACCGGTTCGCCCCGCACGAAGGAAGAGGTTGAATCCAGAGGCCTCTACGAGGCCAAGAGCCGTGCCCCGGGCAATCCGATCAACCTGCTGTGGAAGAACTGGAACCGGAAGCTGCTGGCCGTCGACAGCGCCACCGGCAAGACGGTGTGGCAGACCTCCTCGATCGTCCTGCCCGGTACGCTGGCGGCTGGCGAGGGGGCGGTCTTCTTCCACAACGGCAAGAGCGTGGTCTCGCTCGACGCGAAGACCGGCAAACAGCGATGGGTCTCCAAACCGGTTGACGCCATCGACGTGGCCAAGGGCGTTCCCACCGGGTTCATGCCCTCCCTGGTCGTGGACAATGGCGTGGTCGTGTTGGCCGGCGGGAAGGACTATGGGCAGCACATGAAGGGCAAGACCGACAAGATGGTCGGCCTCAGCGCAGCGGATGGCAAGGTCCTCTGGCAGGCGCCTCATTACACGTCCGGATACCAGTCGCCCGGTGACCTTCTTGTCGCCAACAGGACCGTGCTTTCGCCGTTTACGACGTGGCTGAAGGGCAATGATCCCAAGAACAACCACGTGGTCGGGACGGACCTGAAGACCGGCAAGACCGTCCTGGACAGTAACCCGGACGTGGTGGATCCGGTGTGGTTCATCCACGCCCGCTGCCATCCCTCGAAAGCCACCGACAACTACCTCCTGCTGAGCAAGGAAGGGATCGAGTTCCTCGACCTGAAGACCCGGCGGTGGAAGATCAACCACTGGATTCGCGGAGCGTGCCTCTACGGGATCATGCCGGCCAACGGGCTGGTGTATGCCCCAATGCACAACTGCGCCTGCTCGGCGGACATGAAGCTCAACGGCTTCAATGCGGTGGCTGCTCCGAGAATGCGGGCGTCATCAGGGGTCGACGTGAAGAAGTCCCTTCTGGTGAAAGGACCGGCCTATGGCAGGATTCCGCAGTCCGCAATCCGCAATCCGCAATCGACCGATTGGCCGACCTTCCGTCACGACGCCGCCCGGAGCGGTGTGGCCTCGTGCAAAGCCCCCGCGGGTCTGACCCGGTCCTGGCAGGCGGAGATCGGGGGCAAGCTGACGGCCCCCGTCGTTGCCGACGGCACGCTGTACGTCGCCGCCGTTGACGACCACACGCTGTACGCCCTGGATGAGAAGACCGGCACGACCCGCTGGACCTTCACGGCCGAAGGACGCATCGATTCGCCGCCGACGATCTACAAGGGCATGGTCATTTTCGGCAGCAGGGACGGGTGCGTGTACTGCCTGCGGGCGACCGACGGCGAAGTGGCGTGGCGGTTCCGCGCCGTGGCTGAAGACCGCCGCCTGATGGCGTGGGAGCAGGTCGAGTCGGCCTGGCCGGTCCACGGCAGCGTGCTGGTCCGCAACGGCGAGGTCCTGTTCGTCGCCGGACGCTCGGAGTTCCTGGACGGCGGGCTGCAGATGTTCCGCCTGAAGCCCGCCACGGGCGAGGTGATCTCGCGCGCGACGTTTGACGGCAAGGCGCCGGACGGCAGCGTCCTGACCGGGGCCGAGGAGAAGCGACTCGTGGGGCTGTCCGACGTCCTGTCGGCCCAGGGAGACTACGTCTTCATGCGGGCCGGCGTCATCAAGATCAAGGGCAAGACCATCACGAAGGAACTGCTCCCGCCGAGCAAGGTGATACGCTACGGCGGGCGCCGCAAGAAGGCGCCGCGCCCCCGCATCGCGGGCCAGGCCGTCCCGCACCTGTTCTCGTCGTACGGGTTTCTGGACGACTCGTGGTTCCACCGGTCCTACTGGGTCTTCAGCGGCGTGTGCAGTCACAGGCACAACTACTCCAGGACCGGCAGCCAGGCCCCGGCCGGACGCATCATGGTCTGTGACAAGCAGACCATCTACGGCTTCGGCAGGCAGCAGAAGTACTTCAGTTGGACCACGCCGCTGGAGTACCGCCTGTTCGCCCGGCCCAAATTCGGTAAGCCGAACGCCCCCGGGGCGTGGATCAAGGAGTCACCCGGAGTCCTCGTCGAGGCCCTGGTCCTTGCAGGCGACACGCTGTTCGCCGCCGGCACACCGGATGTTCTCGATGAAACGACCAAGGGAATCCGCAGCGAGGGCCCGAAGATCCTCAAGGCCATCCAGAAGCAGGATGAAGCACTGGCCGGAAAGTGGGGCGGGGTCCTGATGAGCGTCTCCCGGAAGGACGGCAAGACGATCAAGCGGATCGATATCAAGGCCCCGCCGGTCTTCGACGGGTTGATCGCCGCCAACGGACGGCTGTACGTGGCCCTGCGAGACGGCACGGTGCAGTGCTGGACCGGCCCGTGACAGGGCTCGGAGCGTCTATCCCGCCTGCTGCTGCGGATGGGACTCCGCTGTGGGGGCGCCGTGAAGGCGGAGAATCAGATCGACCTCGCCAACCGGGCGGTCGAGGCGCTGGGCGATTTCGGCGGGAGTCAGACCGTCGCGGCTGAGCGTGAGCACTTCTCGGTGGGCCTCGCTCACTGACGGCGTTGGCGCCGGGTCAACGGGTTCGGTGGCGGCGGGGGGCTGTTCGTCGTCGGTGTTTTCGTGGGCGGGCTCTGCGTCCTGCGAGGGTGCTTCGGCATCGTCGGCCGGAGAGTCCGCGGCGTCCGGAGGCGTCTGCTCGCCCCGATCGAGGGCCTCGGCCAGCGTGTCGATTCTCGCGTCGGCCTGGGCGATCATGGATTGCATGTCGGCCAGCGCGCCGCCCATTCGCCGGTCGATGTCCTCGGCCAGGCGGTTCATCTGGCGCATCAGGTCGCGTACGTTCTCGCGCGACCGCCCCGACCGCCCACCGAACCACTGGACAAGTACGACGACCAGCAGAACGACTGTCGCGATCGACAGGAGCAGGATGGCGATTCCCGCGGCGGTCACTGGGAGTCCTCCCGGTCGGCCCACGCCCGCAACGCCTGGGTGTAGACGTCTTTGACGGGCAGGTGGTGGGTTTGTGCGGCCGTCTTGCAGTCGTCGAACTCGGGCGAGGCCGTGACGACCTGCCCGTCGAGCAGGCCGACCTTGATGCGGATCGGGCCGCACGCGGTCTCGACGGTCGCCATTTCGCGCACGAGTTTGGTGCGCCTGCACGGCCTGCTGCGAATGCCGAACGTCGTGGTCTCGCTGAAGATGATCCGTTGTGCGGCCGCCACGTCGCCCGGGGCACACAAGGCCCCAAGCATCCATGCCGGGCGGGACTTCTTCATTACGATGGGCGTCGCCCAGGCGTCCAGACACCCGGCGGCCAGCAGGGCCTGGATCGTCGCGCCGATAATCTCGCCGCTGCAGTCGTCGATATTGGCCGACAGTTCCACCGCGTCATCGACGGCCCCCTCGCCGGCTGAGCCGACAAAGACCCGCAGCAGATTGGGCAGAGGGCCTGCGTCTCGCGTCCCGGCGCCACAGCCGACGGCCGAGACGGACATCGCGGGCATCGGGCCGTACGACTCGGCCAGCGTGGTCAGCACGGCGGCGGCGGTGGGGGTGGTGGCCTCGCCGTCGACGCCGCAGGAGAACACCTCGACGCCTGCGACGAGCTTTGCGGTGGCCGGGGTGGGGACCGGCAGCGTGCCGTGGGCGCACGTCACCGTCCCGCTGCCCAGGGCGATCGGCGAGCAGAGCACGCGGTCGACCCCGAGCAGTTCCAGCGCCACGCACGCTGCGACAATGTCCACGATGCTGTCAACCGCGCCGACCTCGTGGAAATGGACCTCTTGCACGTCGATGCCGTGGACGTCGGCCTCAGCACGGGCCAGCCGGGTGAAGATGCGCCTTGCACGGTCCGCGGCGCGCTCGGGCAGGCCCGCCCCGTCAATCAGCGCCAGGATCGACTCGAGATGCCGGTGCGGGTGATCCTCGCCCGTGACGTCAACGTGGAACTTGACCCCCGCCATTCCGCCCCGCTGGACGATCTCGTGCCGCACGCTGAATCCGGGCAGGTCCAGTTGCGCCAGGGCGTCGGCAACAGCGGCCGGGTCGGCGCCCGCGTCAAGCAGGGCCCCGACGATCATGTCTCCGCCCGCCCCGGCGAAACAGTCAACGTATGCCAGCGTCATCCACGAGCCTTTCGCAACAGGTCCCTCGAACAGGAGTCTAGAGGCGTGCGCCCTGCAATGCAAGACGCATGGGCAAACGCCCACTGACCTCCATCCGTGGTCGTTTGTGTTTCTTCCGATCACGCGCGCGTCCCCAACGCCCCCAGGCTCCGCCTGGGGGGTCTCTGCGTCTGAGAATCGGTCATCTTCGCAGACCCGTTCGCACAACTCCGTTTCGCAATCAGAAGTGTTTCTCGCTCGCGGACACCCCACAGGTGGAACCTGTGGGCGTTTGTTCACGACGGAGGTGCGTGAGTACTCGTCGCAGAGTGTGCAACGCGTTGCGCGCGGAACGAACAGATCGCAGGGCGTGCGCGATGTCGCACCCGACGCACTTTCGATTGGCGTTTGCGAACTGTGCGTGGGGGCGGTAGAATACCTGCTTTGCCGCTGGAGCGTACTGTATGTTGGCCAAACGTATCATCCCGTGCCTGGACGTCCTCGACGGACGGGTCGTCAAGGGCGTCAATTTCGTGAACCTTCGCGATGCGGGCGATCCGGTGGAGATCGCGCGCCGCTACGAGGCCGAAGGCGCCGACGAACTGGTCTTCCTCGATATCACCGCCAGCCATGAGCAGCGCAATATCATCCTCGACATCGTCGCCGCCACCGCCGACCAGGTCTTCATGCCCCTGACCGTCGGCGGGGGGGTGCGGACGATCGACGACTTCCGCAACCTGCTCGTTGCCGGGGCCGACAAGGTTTCGGTCAACTCCTCAGCCGTCCGCGATCCGGAGTTCATCACAGCCGCCTCGCGACGATTCGGCGCCCAGTGCGTTGTGGTGGCGATCGACCCGAAACGCATCATGACCGACGGCCGCGAGGTCTGGGACGTCCACGTCAACGGTGGGCGCGTTCCGACCGGGCTGGAAGCCGTCGCCTGGGCGCGCGAGGTCGAGCGTCTCGGGGCCGGCGAGATCCTGCTGACCGTGATGGACGCTGACGGCATGCAGACGGGCTACGATATCGAGATCACCCGGGCGGTGTCCGAGGCGGTATCGATTCCCGTGATTGCCTCCGGCGGCTGCGGGTCGCCCGAGCACATATACCAGGCGGTCACGGCGGGCAAGGCCGCCGCGGGCCTGGCGGCCAGCATCTTCCATTTCGGGACCTACAGCATAGAAGAGACCAAGCAATATCTCGCCGACCGCGGAGTGCCCGTCCGGCTGTTGCACCCCCACCCGTCGGCGGGATCCGCATGACAGGGAGCACTACGTTGAGCGACGCATCCGCCGGTCAGGCCTGCGACCCCCGCCAGCCGCGAATCAAGCAGTACTTCGAGGCCATGATGCAGACCGATGCCTCCGATCTGCACCTTAAGCCGGGCCTTCCCGCCTACATCCGCGTCCGGACGCGCATCACGCCGACCAAGAGCGGCGTCCTGACCAACGCCGACATCGAGGCGATGGTCACCGAACTGATGACCGACGCCCAGCGCGAGATCTTTGGGCAGACCGGGCAGATGGACCTGGCCTACGAGTTGCCCGGATCAGACCGGTTCCGTATCAACATTTTCCGCCAGCGCGGCCAGACCGCGGTGGCGGTGCGGCGGGTCACGCGGTCGATCCCGAACTTTGACGCCCTTCACCTTCCGCCGATCATGCGGCAGATCGCCGACGGTCACCAGGGCCTGGTCCTGCTCAGCGGGCCGACCGGAAGCGGCAAGAGTACGACGATCGCCTCGATGCTCCAATACATCAACGAGACCCGCGCCTGCCACATCGTTACGGTCGAAGACCCGATCGAGTATCTCTACGAAGACCGCAAGGCCCTGGTCAACCAGCGCGAAATCGGCATTGACGTGGACTCGTTTGACGTGGCGTTGAAGGGACTGATGCGTGAGGACCCGGACGTCGTGCTGATCGGCGAGATGCGCGACCGCGAGACGTTCCAGGCGGCCCTGCAGGTCTCCGAGACGGGGCACCTGGTGTTCGGCACGGTCCACGCGTCGAGCGCCCCACAGACGATCGGGCGCATTCTCGACCTGTTCCCCCACGAGTCGCGCGGGCGGGTGAGGCAGTCGCTGGCCTTCAACTGCCGCGCCATCATCTGCCAGATGCTCCTGCCCTGCGTGGTTGACGAGATTGACCGCGTGCCGGCTGTCGAGATCATGCTCGCCACGCCCAGCACGAGGCAGTTGATTCTCGAGGAGCGCGACCCGGAACTGTCCGACCTGATTCGCGCCTCGGAGAACGACGGCATGATCAGCTTCACGCGCAGCCTCTTGACGCTGATCGAGAAGGACTATATAGACGCACAGACTGCCTACGAGTCGGCCCCGAACGTTGATGAACTGAAGATGATGATGAAGGGCATCTCGGCCAGCCGGGGTGGGCTGATCGGCAGAGGATAAGGAGTCTGGGATGGACGCAGTGATGGCCGAGGCGACCGCAGCGGGCGGGTACTTCTCGCTGGCGAAGATCATCGTCATGGGGGTGATGCTCGTGCCGTGGATGTTCGCGGCGCCGTGGGTCCACCGCGACGCCAAGCGCGTGCTGGCCCCCGTGCCCGTCTGGAGCGGCGCCATCCTCGGCGCGGGCCTCGGGGGGTTCGTCGTCTGGCTGCTCATGCCGATGTATCTGCTCGGCCTGGTAGCCTACGTGATCATCGTCGCGGCGGTGTTCGGTGCGTATGTTGTCTACCGCAACGGCAAGTGCAGGGAAGACGCCAAGATCACCCTGGCTGACCTGCTGGGTCCGCTGGGCAAGGGCTCGACGCGAGCCGCGAAGGTCGAGGTCGTTACGCGCGTCAAGCTCTACGATTTCGCCACGCGGATCGTGCAAGCCCCTCCGGAGACGGCCCCCCCGGAAGAGAGACAGGCCTACAACGAAGCCCAGGACCTGATGTTCGATCTGCTCTATCACCGTGCGAGCGAAGTGGACCTGTCCCCCGCGGGTGAGACCGCCCGGGTCCGCCTTGTCATCGACGGCGTTGTGGCCGAGCACGAGCCGCTCGAGATCGCCACCAGCGAGCGCGTGATCCAGTACCTCAAGCCGTTGGCGGGCATGGACCCTGAGGAGCGCCGGCGACCGCAGCAGGGTACGATAGCGGCCGACCTGCTCGGCAAGCATACCGAAGTGATGCTGACCACGGCGGGGTCAACCGGCGGGCAGCGGATGCAGTTTCGCATCGTGGGCGAGGCGGTCAGGACGGACCTGAATGAGCTGGGCTTGAACCCCGACACGCTGGAGCAGTTGGCGGCGGCCAACGGACAGCGGGCGGGCCTGATCATCGTCTCGGGCCGGCCCAAGAACGGCGTGACCAGTACGCTGTACTCCCTGCTGCGGAAGCAGGACGCGTTTACGATGCAACTGATGACCGTCGAGGCCAGTCCGCTGGTGGACCTGGAGAACGTCACGCAGAACCCGTACGAGAGCAACGACGACCTGCCGAAGGTGCTGGCCGCCACGGCCCGGCGCGATCCGGACGTGATCATGGTCGACCAGTGCCCCGATGCCGTAACCGCCGACCTGATCCAGCGGATCAGCGCGACCAAGCTGGTCCTGCTGGGCATGCGGGCCAAGGACTCCTTCGTGGCGCTGGCCAAGTGGGCCAAGGTCTCCGGCGATGCGACCAAGGCCGTCACGCCGCTGCTGGGCATCTCGTGCCAGTTGCTCATTCGTCGGCTCTGTCTTGAATGTCGCCATCCCTACACGCCCGATCCGCAGTTGCTGGCCAAGGTCAACCTCTCGGGCCAGAGCATCGACAAGTTCTTCCGCAGGGCGCCCAAGGGCAGGACGGACGAGAAGGGCAAGCCGCTGTTCTGCAACGCCTGCCAGGAAACCGGCTTCCTGGGGCGGACCGGGGTGTTCGAGTTCCTCCAGATGACTGACGAGATCAAGGGCCTGGTCATCGACGGCGCGGACGTTCGGAACATCAAGGCCGCCTGCCGGAAGAACCGCATGCTCAACCTCCAGGAACAGGCCCTGCGAAAGGTCATCGCGGGCGTCACGAGCATCAACGAAGTCATCCGCGTCACGCAGGAAGGCAAGAAGTCGAGATAGCCGCCGCCTCGGCGCACGGGTGAACGAAACCAACCGAACCGCGATACACGGGAGCCGCCAATGGTTCTGCAAGGAATAGTACTGATCCTCGTGCTGGGCATAGCCGTCTTTCAGGTCGTCCAGGGCCTGTTCAGCGCGATCATCATGATGATGCTGACGATCTTGTCGGCGGCGGTGGCGTTCGAGTACTACGAGGCGCTGGCCCGCGTGCTGCTGTACGACACCCAGCCCGCCCATGCCGAGGCGGCCTCGCTGATCACCCTGTTCGTCCTGCCCCTGCTGGGCCTGCGGCTCGGTTTCGACCGGCTGATCAGGAACAACGTCGTGATGGGCATGTGGATAGACCGCATCGGCGGGGGGCTGGTCGGGCTGGTGACCGGCCTGGTGCTGACCGGCGTGCTCTGCACCGCGTTGCTCCTGCTGCCGTTCGGCGAGAGCATCATCGGCTACACGTCGCACGATCAGGCCCTCGAGGAAGACCAGGGCCTGTTTCCCGTCTCGTTCACGCTGGGGATGATTGACGGCCTGAGCAAGCTGGGCCTGTCCGGCCAGACGCCGTTTTCCGAGAGACACCCTGATTTCGAACTCGATGCGTTCTGCGCCCGCAACACCGGCGGAAGGAACGGCCGCCTCGATGCGGCTCCCGGTGCGCTGAAGGTACTCAGCGTGTACGAGCCGCATGCGGACAACATCCCGACGATTCCCGCGCGGGTGGGGGCCGACGGCAAGCCGACAGGCGAAGGCGAGCCGCTGGGCCTGCCCGGCCGGCAGGGAAGCAGAATCGTCATCGTTCGCCTGGCCGTTTCCGCTGAGGCCCGCAATGAGGACGACAACTGGTGGCGCCTGCCCGCAACGCACTTCCGCCTGGTCTCCGACACCGGGCGCAGCCACTATCCGGTGGCGTACCTGACGGCCCAGGAAGTCGTCACGGTCCGGAGGGGGCTCAACTGGGACAAGCCGACCGTGCCCAAGGCGGCGCATTGGCTCGGGCATATGCCACCCCGGACGGACCAGGGCAAGCTGCTGCTTGCGGACCTCGTCGTCTCGCACAAGTGGCACGACAGCATTGGTCCCGAGAATCTCGTCATCGACTGGGTGTACCTGGTGCCTCGGGAGCAGAATCCCGAGTACGTGGCGTTCCGGCGGGTGGCGGTCTCGGACGTGCTGCCGAAGGCGATCACCAAGGGTGCCTGGCCTCCCGTGCCGGCAAAGGCGGATCCGGTCATCAAGTCCGTCCAGACGCTCTTCCGCGTTGTCAAGGAGGAGAAGTGAGCGATCACCGACGCGGCGCCCGGCGCCGCAGGCCCTTCGGCAGGTGGCGCGACCAGACCTCGTAGGCACGCTCGGGTCTGCGGATCTGCCCGCCGCGGTACTCCTTGCGCTTCGCGTTGAGACAGCCGGATTTGCGGAGGAAGCGATAGGCCCGCCATGCGTCACCGAGATCACACAGACAGCCCGAGATGGACCACCACCCGTCCTTGCCGTTGCCGATCAGGATCGGCAGGGCCTTCGCCTCGGCGCTGAGGGGGATCTCCTCGATCGCGCCGATATCGCAATAGCAGTCGCGGGCGATGAGCATGTTGAAACGGCCCGCGTTGCGCAGACCGATCGTGTACAGCGGATAGCCCCCCTCGAGGAAGCCGGTCAGCAGGATATGGCGACGCGCGGACCTGGGGACGGGTTTGGGGGTCGGGGAGACGGGGGCAATCGTGTAGGCCGAGATCACCTCGTCGATGACCGCCAGGACGGCGCGCTCGTCGCCTGCCAGGTCCTCGCGCCACGCCCCGCGCCGAATCCGCCAGAAGCTCGCGCTGTCCAGATCGGGGGCCGCCACGATGAATCCGTGGGCTTCAGCGACGTGTTTCCACTCGGTGACCTGGTCCTTGGCGGAGTCCCACAGGCTCGATCCGTGCAGCGTAACCACCAGCGGCCAGGCGCGGGTCGAATCGTAGGTGCTCGGGACGTACAGCCAGTACGCGCGCCCCGTGCGGGGTTCGATCAGCCGCATCGGCTCGGCGGGCGTCGGTTCGCTGTGCACCACCATGCAGCCGGGCGCGGCGGCCAGGGCCACCGCCAGTACGATCCATCGATATCTCGTCACGCTGTTACATCCCTTCGTGTCATCGGCGTGGTTGAAGAACTCTCTTCCTTGGGTAACACCGTATGCAGGCAAGAGCCCCACGACTGCGTCGGGGGGCTTCCGTCGCGACGCTGCAGTTCGCTCGACTCGTATCTGCGGTTGAACCACTCCCGTCATCGGACGGGCGAATCAGCCTGTGAGTATAGTCGAAACCCCTCGGCGGAAAATCACCTTTTGCTCGCACGCACGTCGTGCGGTATCTTGCCTGCCTCGAAGGTGTGAACAGGAGAATCAAGAATGAAACTCGCAACGTATATCCATGACGGCACGGAGTCCTACGGCGTGGTAACCGACGGAGGTATCGTTGACGCCCGGGTGACCTGGCCCGATGGGCCCGCGTCCGTGCTGGAGTTTCTCGGTGCGGGCAGGCCGGCCCTTAAACGATTGGCCGAGTTGACCTCCGGCGGGGGGGCGACCCCGCTCGACGACGTGACGCTGCTTGCGCCGATTCCGCAGCCGCCAAAGGTCATCGGCCTGGCGGTCAACTACGTGGCCCACCACGACGAACTGCAGCGCCCCGCCGACATGCCGTCGGCCCCGCGGCAGACGACCACCCCGCGCCCGTTCATCATGCCCGCCACCGCAATCGCCGCCCCCGGGGCGGAGATTCCCTGGCCCGCCTACAGCAGGCAGATCGACTACGAGATCGAACTGGCCGTCGTAATCGGGCGAACGGCCCGGCGCGTGACGCCTGAAGATGCCATGGACTACGTCGCCGGGTACACCATCGCCAACGACGTCTCGGCCCGAAGCGTTACGCACGCCGAAGGGCGGGCCGAGCGGCCCAAGGACGCCTTCTTCGACTGGCTCCACGGCAAGTGGGCAGACGGGTTCCTCCCGACCGGGCCGTACCTGGTCACCGCCGACGAGATACCCGACCCGGACAACCTGGACCTCGAACTGACCGTCAACGCCCGGACACGCCAGAAGGCCAACTCCTCGTTGATGATCTTCCCCGTCGCCGAGATCGTCGCCTTCATCAGCCAGATCATGACCCTCACGCCGGGCGATATCATTGCCACCGGCACGCCCTGGGGCGTGGGGGCCGCCGAGGGCCGATTCCTCGAACCGGGCGATGTCATCACCTGTCGCATCGACGGGCTGGGCGAGTTGACCAACACGCTTGGTCAGCCGCCCGAGAACTTCTACGAACCGTGCCTGTCCCGCACGCCTTAGCATCTCGCTCCCGACGCGGTGTTGGGTGCCGTGGGCTGCGAAGCGCAGCGGAGCAACCACGCTGAGGGCATCCTGACCGCGCACCACGTGGTTGCCGCTTCGCGTCAAGCCACGGACCCGGCGTGCAACGCCCTGCCCGTCGGCCTGCACGTCACGCCTTGAAATCGTCCTCACGACGCGGTAGCTTACCGACCATGACAGATACGCCCGAACCCACCGAGACGCCCCCCGATGCCCAGCAGGCGGATGCGCCCGAGGCGCCGGCCGACACCGGCGACGAGGTCGCCTGCGTCGAGGCGATCCTGTTTGCCAGCGACTCGCCCCTGACGCCCGGCCGCATCGCCCAGGCCGCCGGGCTCAAGGGCCCCGGCGGCGTCAAGCGGGCCGTCAACGCGCTCAACGAACGGTATGAGGAACGCGGCGCCGCCTTCGCCATCGAAGACATCGCCGGCGGCTACCAGATGATGACGCGACCGGAGTACAACGACGTACTCCGCCGCATGCGGCGCGCCCGGTCCGAGACCCGCCTTTCGCAGGCGGCCCTGGAAACCCTCGCCATCGTCGCCTACCGCCAGCCGATCCTGCGGGCCGACGTGGAGGCGATCCGCGGCGTGGCCTGCGGGGAGGTCCTCCGCGGTCTGATGGACAAACAACTGATCAAGATCGTCGGGCGGGCCGAAGTCATCGGTCGGCCCATGCTGTATGGCACGACCAGACGGTTCCTCGAAGTCTTCGGCCTCAAGAACCTCGACGACCTGCCCCGCGTGGAAGAACTCCGCGAGCCCATCCAGCCGACCAGGGCCCAGCCGCCTGAGCAGACCGCGGATGTCGATTCAGGCGGGCGGATCGATGAGGCGGAAGAGACGGATGGGGCGACCGAAGTCGACCAAGGCGACAAGACGCCCCCCGGATAGCCGCTCGCGGTTTTGCGCGCTGTTTGGATGAGTTCCCGTCGAGGTCCTCCCCCGGTGCGCCCGGTGATTCCGGGCGACAGAGAACAGCGCATCAACATCCCGATGTGTTGGAATCACACGAGACCCGCTCCGGTCGTCACGGGGCGAACATTCCGAAACTGCGCGGTGTGCAATTCGCGACGGGCGACGATCTCCCCTGTTCGAACGGCGCGCGACACCGCAAGCGGTCTGATGTGTGTGAAGACAGCCCCCGACGGGTGAAATCAGGCGGCGACGATGTCGGCGTTGTCGGTGACTTTGGCGGGCACCTTGAGGGTGGGGGGCACGACGCGAACGATGCTGTCGAGCCCGAACATGCCCGGTTCGACCCCGAAAGCCGCGTAGTCGGCATACCAGACGCCGTCGGCGCAGTAGCGGAACTTGAACTCGCCGTTCGGCAGGCGCATCCGTGCCCGCCATGTCCCGTCATCCGTCTGGGACATCGCCAGTTCGCCTTCACGCCAGTCGTTAAACTCCCCTGCGACGAAGACCTGCGTGGCCTGGGGTCTGTAGAAGGTGAACTCCGCGGTGTTGCCTTTAATGCTTACCATTGGAACATCCTTGCATGGAACGCGTTACACATATCCATCTGCCCGTGTGGGGCGAACTGCCTGTCCAACCGGGTCGCGTTCCTGACCCGTACTTACTGCATCGGACACGCGAGGAGGCAACTTAAGTAACCACCAATGAATAAAACGCCCGGACATCTCATCGGCCCGGTCTGTAGCCCGCCCGCTGCGCGCTATCCCTGCGCGGCGGCATGACTGGAAACACTCCGCGAACATTCGGAATCGCCCGTCGAACACTTCGCGGTTCCGAAGCCGAACGGCCCGGAACTTACCCCGACAGCACGTTCATCGCTCGCTTCATGTTCGTTGCTATTGTAGGGCGGGCCAACGACATTTTCTCGACGCGTTGCGCGCGATCCGGGGGGGTCACAGAAGCCCCGTCGCGCAACACTCGTTGGCGACTTCTCCTGCGTGAAGAGACTCCCAGGAAAAAAAACTCCGCGCTATTTCAACGCGGCGCTGGTCAGGTAGGCATCTATCTCTTCTGCCGCCCTGCGCCCCTCGCCGACGGCCTGGACAACCGTCGTGCCCCCGTTAACGATGTCTCCGGCGGCCCAGACGCCGGGGCGGCTGGTGGCCTGCGAGTCGCCCAGGGTTTCGATCAGTCCGGTGGGGCCAAGCGTCACGCCGGCCAGCACGGTCGCCAGGTCCGCGGGCGCTCTCTCGCCGACGGCCTCGACGACCATGTCCACCTCCAGCTCGAACTCGCTGCCGGCGATCGGGACCGGTTGACGCCGCCCGTTGGTCTGGGGGGGGGCCAGTTCGGTGCGTATCACCCGCACGGCCCGCAGCCTGCCCGACTCGTCGGCCTCGTAGCTGACGGGCTGGCACAGCAGCATCAGGTGGACGCCCGCGTGCAGGACCGAGTCCCGCTCCAGGGGCCAGGCGGGCATCTCGTGGTAACTGCGTCTGTAGAGGAGGAATACGTCGCGTGCGCCGCGTCGCATCGCGCAGATAGCCGAGTCGACCGCCGAGTTGCCCCCGCCCACGACGGCCACGCGAGGCCGGCAGGCGTGGTCGACATTCGCGTTCATCTGCTGCAGGAAGCTGTTGGCGTCGATGACGCCTTCGGGCGCCTCCCGCCCGGCCAGCGACGCTCCATTGCCCAGCCCGACCGCAAGCACCACCGCGTCGAAGCCCTCGCCCAGGATCTCATCGAGCGTCATCTGCGGGCCGAGAGTCTTCTCGTATTGCCACGTGAGCCTGTCATCCGGCACGTGGGCGAATACGGCGCGGATCTCCGAGTCCGCCTGCGCGGGTGTCAGGCGCTCGGCCGGGATGACCGCCCCGAGCTTGCCCCCCAGCCGTTTGCTGCGGTCGTAGACGGTTACCGCGTGGCCCTGTCTGAGCAGGCCGGCCGCCGCGGAAAGCCCCGCCGGGCCTGCGCCCACGATCGCCACGCGCCGGCCCGTGCCTTGGTGTGGCACGTCCAGGGCGGCCCACCCAGCCGAGACGGCCCGGTGCGACAGTTGTCGCTGGATTTCGGCGATGGGCAAGGCCCCATCGCCGATGCAGTTCTGGATGCACGCGGACTGACACTGGACCTCGACGGGACAGACCGTGCCGCAGATCTCCGGCAGGATGTTCGCTTGCGTCAGAATCCGGTAGGCCTCACGCTCGTCCCCGTCGGCCAGCGCGCCCAGGAAGCCGGGGATGTCCACCGCCGCCGGACACCGCGTGACGCACATGGCGTCAGGGCATCGCCTGCAGGATGAGGCCATCCGGCGGATGGTGGCCGGGTCGGCCAGCCGCCCCTGGCGGAAGATCGGCCCGTACACGTCGTGATCGCGGACAACGCAGCCGCTGCGCCCGTGGTCGCGCATGATCTGCGTGCACGAACTGCACGCCACGCAGACCTTGTGACGGTCCATCACGCCGTGGGTCACGATGTCCCGCGCGAAGTCCGGATACGCCAGCGCCCCGCGTCCGAGCCCGATGATGCTCGCCCAGCCGGCCTTGACGGCCCCGGCGGCGAACTGCGGGACGTACTGACGCAGCCACGAGTAGCCCGAGCCGACGACCGTCATCTCCGGATGGGCCTGCTGGATGTCGCGCGCGACCTGGATGATCCGCGTCACGCCGAGAAGCGGCTCTTCCGGCGCGTCGGGCCAGTCGGCGATCATCCAGTCGGCGGGGCGGTTGACGTGCGGGTTGTGATACGGATTGCCCACGCTGACGTTGATGCCCGCGAAGCCCTCGTCGGCCAGCTCGCCCAGCAGGCGGATCGGCTCGGACAGGTCCGGCAGATTCACGTCGTCCCGGTCCACGCCCCAGCCGTAGGGATACGCAATGGCGTCGTAGCAATTCATGCGGCTGGTCACTTCGATGCGGTCGCCGACGGCCCGGCGGACCTTGCGGGCCGTCTCGCGGATCATCCGCGTGCGGTTGGCGTAGGAGCCTCCGTAGCGGCTGTCTTCTCGCGTAAACGAGGCGAGCAGTTCGCTGAGCAGGTAGCGGTGGCAGCTCTTGATGTCGACGGCGTCGAAGCCCACCTCGGCGGCCAGCCGGGCCGCGGCGACGAACGCCTCCTGCAGCGCGTCGAGCTGCTCGTCGGTGATCAGCGGATAGTCGGGGGTCAGGTTGTGTCGCGGGTCCAGGACGGGGCTGTGGTGAGCGATGATGGGCGCCGAGGCGCCGACGGGCCTGCTGTAGCGCCCCGAGTGCGTCAGTTGCAGCACGCAAACGGGGCGGTGGCCCATCGTTTCGTCGGCGGCAGCGCGGGCAGCGTCGACCATCGCCTTGAACGCATCGGCCGTCGCGTCGGTGAGCATGATCTGGTTGGGGTTGGCCCGCGCCTCGGGAGTCACCGCGCAGGCTTCCCACCAGAGCAGGCCCGACCCGCCTGCGGCGAAGCGGCGGTACTTGCGGACCGTCAGTTCGCTGGGCGATCCATCAGGCAGCCCGTCGCAGCCTTCCATCGGCTGGACGGCCAGGCGGTTCGGCGCGGTCAGTCGCCCGAAGGCCACCGGCCCGGCCAGCACGGACACGTCCTCGCTGACCGGCAGGTCGATCTTGCGGGCAGCGAGGTCTTCGGTCAATTCGTCGAGACAGCGATACGCGAAACGTTGTGTCTGTGCCATACTCCATCGCGCCGGCCTCAACGGCCAACGAAGGGTTACCCTGAGACAAGACCGTCCCACCGACCGGGCCAAGCCGACAAGACGTACCGCAACTATACCATAGTAGGCCTCGCGGTAGAACGGGGGCGTACGCCTGCCCGAGACTCGTACGGGCTTTTTCTGTAACATCTCGGCTTGGCGGACGTTCTTACTAAGGGGACGGGTACGTGATGGGGCGTGTTTGCGCACTGGGAGATGGAGTATGACGGTGAGACGCGGGTTGAGGTTGGGCGTGGTGGTGGCCTTGGCGCTGGTGGGTCTGACGGTGTGGTCGGGCGCCGAGGCGCGGGGCGATGACGCGGACGATATCGCCGCGGCGATCGTTCGCGACACGCCCAACCGGGCCGAGGCGGCCAAGAAGATCCTCGACGCTGCCCGCTCGCTTCCGGACTCTCCGGGCGTGCAGATTCGCCTGTGCGAGAAGGCCTACGAGCAGGGCATGGTCGCCGCCCCGGGCTATCCGGTGGCCATCGCCGCGCTGGACCTGCTGGAGAAGATCTCGCCCACGCGGGCCCAGGCGTGGCGCGACAAGCGCCTGGACGCCTGGCGCCTGCTGTACTACCGCTCGACGGGGCAGGCCAAGAAGGACAACGGGCAGTCGTATGTCACGCTCCTGCTGGCCCACGCCGGCGCCGCCGAGAAGGCCGACAACTGGACCGACGCGGCCAAGCATTACAGCCAGGCCTATACCGTCGCCCGGACCCTCCGGATGCCCTCGAAGGCCGACATCTACGCCAACGTCACCCGGGCCAACAGCTTCAAGATGCTCCACAACCGTGTCAACGTGCTCAAGGGCACGCTGGAGACGACGCCCGACGATCAGTCGGCCCGCAAGCAGTTGATCATGACGTACCTGGTGGACCTCGATCAGCCGGACCAGGCGGTCAAGTACGTCAACGACAAGACCGACCCGACGCTACGAGCCAACGTCACGATGGCGTCCAAGGACGCGGCGGAACTGACTGACGCAAACCTGTTTGCGCTGGGCGAGTGGTATCGGTCGCTGGCGACCCGGGCGGCGCTGAAGCACACCAAGGCCGCCATGCTCACCCGCGCGCTGGACAACCTGAACATGTACCTCGAAGTCTACACGAAGCAGGACGCCCAGCGCCTCCGCGCCACAACACTGGCGACGCTGGTGCAGGCGGAGTTGAAGACGCTCGGGGTCGTTGCGGCGGCGGGGCCTTCGGGTCTGCCGGCCGGGGCGGTGCTGGCCCTGTCGTTCGACAAGGGGCAGTGGATAAAGGGGCCGGCCGGAGGCCCGCGGATCAAGGACGTGGCTAACACGGGCAAGAGCGTCCTCGTTCGATCGGCCACGCCGGCCACCGGCAAGGTTGGCCAGGGCGCCCAACTCAGGAAGTACGGCTACGTCGACACGGGCCTGACCGTGACGGCCGAGCCGCGGACGTTCGCCTTCTGGGCGAAGGCGGACTCGGCGGAGTACCACACGATCATGATCTTCGGCGTGATGGCGTCCAACTCGCGGTTCTACATAGGATATGATCGCGAGAGGCTGCTGGGCATCGGCATGGGGAGCACCAAGTGGCGCGGCGAGGCCAAGGCCAAGCTGGATACGGCGTGGCATCATTACGCGGTGACATGGGACGGTAAGACGTTGGGGGTATACCTCGACGGCACGCTACGGGGCACCAAGGCCGAACGTATACGTCCGGGGGGCAAGATATACGTCGGGGCGGCCTCGTATGGGTCCAGGGCCTATTACGGCCTGACCGGGCGGATCGACGAGGTGGCGGTCTTCAGTCGCGTGCTGTCGCAGGCGGAGGTCCAGCAGTTAGTCAAGATGGGCAACGAGGGCAAGCCGCTGGGCAAGTGACCTCGACGGGCCCTGCCGGGGCGACTACAATTCAGACATGGACGTGCGTAAGAACTTCCCTCACCTCGCCACGCTGATCCTGACGATCGCAGCGGTGGCTGTCCTGGCCTGTCCCGCCCGTGGGGCGCCGGACGACATGCAGGACCTGATCCGGAAGATCACCGCGTCGGCAGGTTCGCGGCTCAAGGCGGCTGCGCTGCTGCTCAAGGCGGCCGGCGACCTGTCGGACGAGCCGGCGGCCCAGATCGCGCTGTGCGAGAAGGCGTGCGAGTACGGCATGCTGGGTCCGTCGGGCTATGCGTCGGCGGTCGGGGCACTGGACATGCTCGACAAGCTCGCGCCCGACCGCATGGCGACCTGGCGGGCCAAGCGGATTGTGGTTTACGAGCAGAGGTACTACCGCGGGCCCAGGAGCCACCGCGCGACCAACGGGCGGGCCCTGGTGACCCTCCAGATCGCCGAGGCCAAGCGGCTGGGCGAGGGCAACAAGTGGCAGCAGGCCGCCACGCTGCTCCGCAAGGCCCATAACACCGCACGGGCGCTGAAGCTGGGGGATGCCAAGAGTATCGGCGAGCAACTCCGCGGCGCCACCGCCCTGCAGATGGTCCACAACCGTATTGGTCGCCTGAAGGCCGACCTGGCGAAGGCCCCCGCCGATACATACACGCGGACGCAGTTGGTCAAGCTCCACCTGATATCGCTGGACTGGCCCGAGGAGGCGGCGAAGTACCTCAACGCCACGTGCGACCTGTCGCTGCGGATGCACATTGCGATGGCGACAAAGGAGGCGTCGGAACTGGCCGACGCGGACTTCCTCACGCTGGGGCTGTGGTATCAGTCGCTGGCGGAGACGGCCACCGCGCGGGACGGCCGACTCATGCTCGTCCGCGCCAAGGAGAACCTGGACCGCTTCCTGGAGGTCCACACGAAGGCCGACCCGCAGCGCCTCAAGGCGGCCAACGCCCTCAAGGCCATCCGCGTCAAGCTGCCTGATCTGTTCGCCGCGCCTCTGCCCAAGGGCAGGGTGGTGTTCCTGACGTTCGAGCCGGAGACGTTTGCCTCCAGCGAGGGCAAGCGGTACGTTCGCGGCGCGGAAGGCACGACGCTCCGCGGCGTGGTGGTGGGGGGCAAGACCGCCAGGCGGGGCGAGGGGACGGCGATGGTGTTCGACGGCAAGTCGTACATCAACATGGGCAACCCGGCGGCCTTGCAGATCACGGGCGACAAGACCGTGTGCATGTGGATCAACCCCGCGAACCTGTCGGACAGGCAGAACCCGATCAACAAGGCCTACGGGGGCGAGGGTACCTGGACACTCGAGATCAGCGGCACGATCAACATGTTCTATGGATCGAGCGGGCGCGACCAGTCTCCGTACGAGGGATACAACACGTCGCGTGCGATCAGAGTGGGCACCTGGACGCACGTGGCGCTGGTGCGGAACTTCAAGGCCAAGACCGTCACGTGGTATGTCAACGGCAAGGTGACGGCCTCGAAGGCAACCAGGCATTCATGCAAGGCCTCAAGGGCGCACCTGCTGATCGGCAAGGGATACGTGCGGAACTTCCAGGGCATGCTCGACGACGTGGGGATATTCAACCGCGCCCTGTCGGCGAAGGAGATCCTCCAGGTCTCCGGTCTGGACCGCAACTAAGGATTGTCGTCCCCTCCACGTTTAACGGTCGATCGTCAGATCGACGCTCGTTGCTTCCCTCCGGTCCGGACCGCAACTAAGGATTGTCGT
>CAZVEV010000036.1:29633-33218 GCA_964625865.1 uncultured Planctomycetaceae bacterium
TCAGATCGACGCTCGTTGCTTCCCTCCGGTCCGGACCGCAACTAAGGATTGTCGTTCCCTCCACGTTTAACGGTCGATCGTCAGATCGACGCTTTCCGTTCGAGGAAGACCGTGGCGCCCCAGAGAAACAGCGAGCGTCGATCTGACGATCGACCGCTGAACGTGGAAGGAACGACAAGTTTCCGGAAAAACCAATGGGACAAACCCCCGCCGCGCGCCGAAGAGTAGAGTATTGATACGTATGTCGCCTCATCGCCCGTAGCGGTGCGGCGGACTGCTGGATGACCTTCGCCCCCGGCGGGGACCGCCGCTGACCGTGCGGTCCCTGGCGGCGGGGGACACCGGACCCCAAGGAGACAACCGTTGACTGAACAAGACACCCCCGCCGCCGCCCCGCAGCCCGTCGCCCCCGCCCCGACACCCCCGCCGCCATGGCAATCCCCGGCTGCACCCAAGAAGAGCGGTGTCAAGAAGATACTGACCTACGTCGCCGTGCTGTTCTTCATCCTGTCGGTGCTGATGAACGTCTATCTCAGCATGATCATCGGGGCGATGAGCGGCGGGCCGATGTCCGAGTCCATTCTCAGCAAGGGTGCTGAAGATCAAGTCATCGCTACCTACTCCATCAACGGAACGATCACCGGATTCACGGCTTCCGAGTTTGCGAGGTTCTATCGCGTGGTGCGCGATACCCCCGCGATCAAGGCCGTCGTGGTGAGGGTCGACTCGCCCGGCGGGACCGTGGCCGGTAGTGACGAGATCTACGCGATGATCAGGAGAATCCGCGAAGGATTGCAGAAGCCTGTGGTCATATCGATGGGTTCCGCAGCGGCCAGCGGCGGATACTACGTTTCGGCGCCCGCCAACATGATCTACGCCGAACCGACGACGATGACGGCCAGCATCGGAGTGATCATGCCCCTGCCCGTCGTAGACGGCTTCCTGAAGGAGCACGGGGTCAACATGGTGATGATCCGGTCCAAGCAGTCCCAGCGATACAAGGCCGCCGTCAACTACTTCGAGAAACCCGATCCTGAGATACTCCTACTTCGTCAGGGTTTGCTGGATGAGATGCATCAGAGGTTCATCGACATCGTCAAACAGGGGCGGGGCAGTAAACTCAAGACAAAGCCACTCACCGTTACGGTCAAGGACTTTGACGGTAAAGACGTCGCGCGCGAGCAAATCTACCCGTTCAACGGCCAGGTGATGATGGCGGACGAGGCCAAAGCCGTCGGACTCGTCGATGAGATTGGCTACGTTTCTGACGCCATTGAGACCGCTGCTAGACTCGCCAAGATCGACAAGCCCACGGTCATCGAGTACACCAGGCCGCGAGGTCTGCTGGACAGGCTCTTGTACGGCCCGACCCCCAACGTGCCGGCCGGCTTCGATATGAAGATCCTCGACCAGTACCTCAATTCCACGCCGATGATGATCTGGCAAGGGCAGTAGGTTGCCGATTAGCGATTGGCGATCGGATGCAGATCGTCAATCGCAGACCGCAAATCCCTACCTCTCGTCATGCGGCAGGGGGGCGGTGCGGCTGCGGGCGGTGGCGAAGGTCGGGACGGGGCGGAAGTTCTTGTGGTCCTTGTACTGGAGGTTCTTGCGCCCGTAGTACGTACCGTAGTACTGCCCGTTGGAGTCGACCCACGTTGTCAGGCGGATCATCTCGGCCTGTGAGAGTTTGACCTTCTCGTGGACCTTGGCGAGCTTGGTCGCCTTTTCCGCCAGCCGCGCGTTCTTCAGCTTGACCTTGCCCTTTGCGTGGATGGCGACCAGCAGACTCGCGTGTGAGCCGAGGCTCTTCGCGGGCAGGTAGTGGACGTTGCCCGTCTTGGGGTGGTTCTCGCCGATGATCCGGAAGACGCGGCGGCGGAGCAGGTTCTCGTACGAGACGTTGAACATCTTGGTCAGCGTGCCGCTGAGGTCCAGGCCCGCCTTGGGCTTCTCGCCGGAGTGGCACTTGACGCAGTGTCTGTCCAGCACGGGCTGGACGTCGGTGACGTAATGCAGCGGCTTGGCGCCGGTTACCTCGCCGGGTTGCGGGCCCGGCGTCGACGGGGCGCGCCGCACCGCCAGCGTCGTCCGCCCGGTGGGGATCGCCGGGGCGTCGTTGGGCAGTTCGTGACAGCCGATGCAGGTGCGGCTCTCGCCGGGCTTGTAGTTCACGCACGTCCGCTCGCGCTGGACCTCCATGTAGTCGGCGTCGAGGGCCTGGAAGAAGACGTTGGCGTCGGCGGGTACGTAGAAGTGGGCCGACCCGTCGGCTTCCACGGGCACCACGCCGTGCTGGACCTTCAGCCCCAGGTGCGTGTTCAGCGTGATCGTCGAGTGCTGCTGGTCCACGCAGTCGCCGCCCCAGTACCGCCTCGCCGCCCAGGGTCGCGGAATCTGCTCGTTGACGCGGATGTACTTGATCGTGCCCGGCTCGACGTCCTCCATGCCGTGGTAGATGTTCGTCACGACGCAGACGGCGAGGTCCTTTTTCGCGAGTTTCTTGTCGATGGGGCCGCGAAGGATCGGGGGCGTCTTTCGCGGGCGAAGGGGCATCGGCTGGAAGCAGCCAATCGCGCTGTCCTTGTGGATCAGGGCCGTCTCACCGGCGGCGTCCAGCAGGAACAGGCCCCAGTTGACCATGTCGTTGTAGTGCTTGCCCTTGTTCATCGAAACCAGGAAGAACCCGGCCGACAGCGGATAGGGGTCCTTGAAGTACCGCGTCGTGCCCCATTTGCTCGCCCGATCGTGCCAGAACCCGCCTTCGCGACGGATGTCGATGTCCGGTGTGATGTACGTCATCGGCTCGCGCGTGCGGATGTTCTTCGTCGTGTCGGCCACGATGATCGTGCCGATCGAGTTCTGCGGATAGTGCGGCACGCCGGTGAAGACGAACTTCGTGTTGGTCCCGGGGATGGGCCTGCCGTGGGTGAACGTCGGCGGGAAGGCGATGTCGTTGCCGTAGATCTCCGACTGTCCCGTCCCGTCGGGCCGGACGGCCCAGAGGCACTTGTTCGAGACGGCGCCCTTGTCGAGATACTCCCACCGCGTGTACATGATCCGCCCGTCGTTGGTCATCGCCGGGGTCGCCTCGCTGACGGAACTGTTGGTCAGCTTCTGCATGTTCTTGCCGTCGGCGTCCATCACGTACAGCAGCGTTGTGGTGAAGATGTCGGGCGAGTCGCAGAGGATGCCGTACTGGCATCGCGTGGAGATGAAGCAGATCCGCCCGTCGGGCAGGTAGCAGGGGTCCATGTCGTCCGTGCCGTGGTGGTAGCCTCGCTTGTACATCTTGACCAGGTGGGCCTCGTTGTCGGCCGGGAACGTCAGTTGCTTCAGCCCCGTCCCGTCAGTGCGGACCTCCCAGATGCGAAAGCCCTCCTCCTGGGCCTTCTTCCACGCGAAGACCACGCGCTTGGCGTCGAAGGACAGGTCGTAGCGCCCGAAGATGCCCTCGCCCAGCGACGGGGCGAGGTCCGTCTGCTCGCCGGTCTTGAGGTCCAGCTTGCACAGCGAGCCGCCGAACTTCTTGCACCCGTTGATGAAGTCGGTGTAGTAGTGGTTCGACTGGTACTTGAACCGCTT
>CAZVEV010000037.1:0-9202 GCA_964625865.1 uncultured Planctomycetaceae bacterium
GAATTCCGATCTACTCGTTGCGGCTGGATGGTTCTCCGACAGGCTCCTAGCCGCCTGCCGAGCGAGCAAGTGACCCTCCCCCCGCCTGGCGCGGCCAAACGCGGCCTGCGCAATGCCAGGGACCTTCTCGACGTTCGTACGGGGACGCGACGGACCTGACCAGGGCCGACGACCGTATCCCTCACTTGCGCGGCCGGCGGCCGATCGACTGTCGCAAATGGTCCATGATATGTCCCCGGCCGATCTGGTAGACTCACGGCCCGGCAGAGACAGCGAAAGGAAGACACATGACCACACCGGCCAATACACGACGCGATTTCCTGAAGATCATGGGCATCGGCGCCGCGGCGCTGGCGACCCCGTCGGCCCTCCGGGCCGACGCAGCGACGACCGACCGCCCCAACATCCTGTTCATCTTCACCGACGACCACGCCCGCCAGGCCATCAGCGCCTACAAGTCGAAGATCAACACCACGCCGCACATCGACCGGATCGCGAAAGAGGGCATGCGCTTTAACAACTGCTACGTCACCAACTCGATCTGCGCGCCGGCCCGTGCGGTGATCCAGACGGGTAAGCACAGCCATCTCAACGGTGTGCTCGACAACCGTATGCGGTTCGACGGCAGCCAGCAGACGTTTCCCAAGCTGCTCCGCAAGGCCGGCTACCAGACGGCGATCGTGGGCAAGTGGCACCTCAAGAGCCTGCCCGTCGGCTTCGACTACGACGAGGTCCTGCCCGGGCAGGGCGCCTACTACAACCCGCTGATGCTCGTCCAGGGCAAGAAGGTCAAGCACACTGGGTACGTCACCGACATCGTGACCACCCTCGGGCTGGACTGGCTCAAGAACAAGCGCGACACGTCCAAGCCGTTCATGCTGATGCTCCAGCACAAGGCCCCCCACCGCCGCTGGGAGCCCGGGCCCAAGCACCTGACGATGTACGACGACGTGACGATCCCCGAGCCGAGCAACCTGTTTGACGACTACTCCGGACGCGGGACGGCGGCCAGGACGCAGGACATGTCCATCGCCAAGACGATGAACTCCAGCGACCTGAAGTTCAATCCGCCCCGCGGGGCCACGCCCGAGCAACTGAAAGCCTGGAACGCGGCCTACGGGCCCAAGAACGCGAAGTTCAAAGCCGCCAACCTGCAGGGCAAGGCCCTGATCCGCTGGAAGTATCAGCGCTACATCAAGGACTACCTCCGCTGCATCGCCTCGGTCGACGACAACATCGGTCGCGTGCTGAAGTACCTCGACGAGTCGGGGCTGGCCAAGAACACCGTCGTGATCTACTCGTCGGATCAGGGCTTCTACCTCGGCGAGCACGGGTGGTTCGACAAGAGGTTCATGTACGAGGAATCGTACTCCACGCCGCTGATCGCCCGCTGGCCGGGCGTGACGAAACCCGGCTCGGTCAACGACGACCTGGTCTCGAACCTCGACTTCGCCCAGACGTTCCTCGACATCGCCGGCGTCGCCCAGCCCGCCGACATGCAGGGGCTCAGCCTCAAGCCGCTCCTGAAAGGCACCACCCCCGCTAACTGGCGAAAGAGCCTCTACTACCACTACTACGAGTTCCCCGGCGCCCATTCGGTCCGCCGCCACGAAGGCGTCATGACCGGCCGCTACAAACTGATGCACTTCTACGACCTGAAGGAATGGGAACTGTACGACCTCAAGACCGACCCCACCGAGATGAAGAGCGTCTACGCCGAGACCGCCTACGCCGCCAAGGTCACCGAACTGAAAGCCGAACTCCAACGCCTCCGCAAGGTCTACAAACTCCCTCCCAACTCGCCGCTGAAGACTCGAACCCGCAAACGCAAGTAGCAACACCTCGCGTGGTCTGAAGATGCGAATGGACACGAGGAACGGAACATGAAGACCCTCCGCAAGCTGACGCCGGCGAGGCTTGTTGATGTTGAGATCAACGATGCCTTCTGGACGCCGCGGCTGGATGTGAACCGCGACGTGACCTTGCCGATCCAGTACGGCCACTGCAAGAGAACCGGGCGGCTGGATGCGATGAAGTGGACAGAGGGCAGGGGCCGCATGCCGCATATCTTCTGGGACTCGGACGTGGGCAAGTGGATCGAGGCGGCTGCGTATTCCCTGGCGACGTGTCCGGACAAGGCGCTGGAGCGCAAGGTTGATCGCGTAATCGACGTGCTGGCCGACGGGCAGTGCGACGACGGGTATCTGAACTCGTTCTTCACGCGGGTCGAGCCGGACAAGCGATGGACGAACCTCCGCGACTGCCACGAGCTGTACTGCGCGGGCCACCTGACCGAGGCGGCGGTGGCGTACTACGAGGCGACCGGCAAGCGGAAGCTGCTCGACGTGATGTGTCGCTACGTGGATTACATCGACAGCGTCTTCGGCCCACGGCGCGGGCAGATGAAGGGCTATCCCGGGCACGAGGAGATCGAGCTGGCGCTGGTCAAGCTCTACCACGTCACGGGCCGGCAGCGGTACCTGGCGCTGTCGAAGTTCTTCATCGACCGGCGCGGGGCGACGCCGCACTACTACGACCGCGAGGCCACCGCACGCGGGGACGATCCGAAGACGTGGCACTTCACCAGCTACACTTACAACCAGTCGCACCTGCCCGTGCGCGAACAGAAAGAGGTCGTCGGCCACGCCGTGCGGGCCTGTTACCTCTATGCCGGGATGGCCGACGTCGCCGGCGAGACGGGCGACCGGACGCTGCTGGCCGCCTGCAAACGACTCTGGAAGAACGTGACGCAGCGTCGCATGTACATTCACGGCGGCATTGGCCCGACGTGCCGGAACGAGGGCTTCACCGCCGACTACGACCTGCCCAACGAGACCGCCTACGCCGAAACGTGCGCCGCGATCGCGTTGGTGTTCTTCGCCCACCGCATGGTGCAGATCGACCCGAACGCCGCGTACGCCGACGTGATGGAGCGTGCCCTCTACAACAACGTGCTGGCCGGCGTGTCGCAGGACGGCAAGGCGTTCTTCTACGGAAACCCGCTGTCGGCCTATCCGGGCGTAACGCCCAACCGCGGCGCCCGCCCCGGCCGGGACCACTATCGGCGCAGCGCGTGGTTCGGTTGTGCGTGCTGCCCGCCCAATCTCGCGAGGATGCTGGCCTCGCTGGGCCAATACATCTACTCGTCGGCCCGCAACCAGGCCTGGGTTCACCTGTACGCCGGCGGCCTGGCGAAGTTGGACGTCGGCCCGCAAACCGTCATGCTCGAGACCAGGACGCGATATCCGTGGGACGGGCTTGTGCGCGTGACGGTTCAGCCCGAGACGCCCGCGACGTTCACGCTGGCACTGCGGATTCCCGGCTGGTGTCGCGGGGCGAGGCTGACGGTCAACGGCAAGGCGGTGCGGCTGGGCCCGATCACGGTCAAGGGCTACGCGAAGGTCAAACGTCTCTGGGCCAAGGGCGACCGCGTCGAACTCGTGCTGCCCATGCCCGTCGAGCGCATCGAGGCCCATCCGAAGGTCCGCCAGGACCGCGGGGCCGTCGTCCTGCAGCGCGGGCCGGTGGTCTACTGCCTTGAACAGGTCGACAACGGGCCTGACCTTCGCGGCATCGTCCTGCCGCGGGAGGCGAAGCTGACAGCCCGGATGGACCCGAAGCTGTTCGGCGGCGTAGGCGTGATCACGGGCAAGGCGGTGCGATACGAGGCGGGCAAGTGGACGGGCGGTCTGTATCGTCCGGCGGCATCGAAGAGGCGGGCGGCGCCGATCAAGGCCATCCCGTACTTCCTGTGGGCCAACCGTGCCAGGGGCGAGATGCTGGTGTGGATTCGCGAGCAGTAGCGACGGACGCTGGGGCGTATCCCATTGCCTGGAGGGATGGTATCATATGCAGAAACACGGCGAGCAAGCTCGCCCGCTAAACGTGTGCGATGGTATGCGAGCGGTCTTGCGCGGCGCCTGCGAGAACACATGCAGATCATGGCCGGACAGTTCAAGGGACGTAAGCTCCTGCCGCCGAAGGGTCGGCGGACGACGCGTCCGATCACGGGCCTGGCGCGGAAGTCGCTGTTCGACATCCTGGCGCCGTGGCTTGACGGCGCGATCGTGCTGGACCTGTTTACGGGCACGGGCACGATCGGGCTGGAGGCGATCAGCCGCGGGGCGACCCTCTGCTGCTTCGCCGAGCGCGACGGGGCCGCCCTGGCGCGGCTGCGACGGAACATCGAAACGCTGGGCGCTGCGGATCGGGCGATCGTCTGGGCGGGCGACGTCTACGCGGGGCTGGCCAAGCGCCTGGAGCGTCTGGCCCGGTCGGTGGACGTGGCGTTCGTGGACCCGCCGTACGCCCAGAGTGCGGCCTGGGAGTGGCCCGAGGCGATCAAGCGGCTGTTCGGCCCGATCGCCGACGTGCTGGCCTCCGACGGTCTGGTCGTCCTGCGAACCGGCGGGAAGGCTGAGGTGCCCGAGACCGTCGGGCCGTTGGCCGTCCGGCGCGTCAAACAGTACGGTGACATGCACCTGACCTTCCTGGGCCTGGCACAGCATGCGGAGGGAGGCGCCGATGGCTAAGTCCTCCTATCTCTACTTCGAGCCCGAGCGCGTCGCGAAGCTGAAAAACATCAGCATTCTCGCCCGCCAGGCCGTCGAGGGGTTCATCACGGGCCTGCACCGCAGCCCGCACCGGGGCTTTTCGGTCGAGTTCTCCGAGCACCGCGAGTACTCGCCCGGCGACGACCTGCGCCACCTGGACTGGGTCGCCTGGGGGCGGTCCGACCGGTACTACATCAAGCAGTACGAGCAGGAGACCAACCTGCGGGCCTACATCCTGCTCGACGTCAGCCGGTCCATGGACTTCACGATGGGCCAGGGCGTCACGAAGTTCGTCTACGGCTGCTTCCTCGCCGCCTGCCTGAGCTACCTCATGTCTCGCCAGCAGGACATGGTCGGCATGATCGCATTCGACGAGGCCATGCGGTTCCACCTGAGCCCGGGCTCGACGCCGGCGCACCTGGACCGGATCTTCTCGCACCTCGAGCAGATCAAGCCGGGCAGGCAGACGGCGATGGCGGGAACGTTCCACGAGCTGGCCGACAGCATCAAGAAGCGCGGGCTGATTATCGTGATCTCGGACCTGTACGACGACCCGGGCGAGGTGGTCAAGGCGCTGCAGCATTTCGTGTACAAGAAGCACCAGATCATCGTCTTCCACGTGATGGACCAGGCCGAACTGGACTTCCCGTTCACGAAGATGCACACGTTTGTGGACATGGAAACCAACCAGCGCCTGCAGGTCGACCCGCGGTACCTCCGCGAACCGTATCTCGACGAGATCAACGCCTTCATCGAGGGCTACCGCCGCGAGTGCTCGCTGCGGAAGATTGAGTACGTCCTGACGTCGACGACCCAGCCGTATGACAAGATGCTGCTGGAGTACCTCGCCCGCCGAAAGGCGATACTGAAATGAACGGGCTGTTTAGCTTCACAACTCCGCTGCTGCTGATCGGCCTCGCGGCGGCGGCCATTCCGTTCCTGCTGCACCTGCTGTCCAGCGTCAAGGCCCAGGAGGTCTACTTCCCCACGCTGCGGTTCCTGCAACTGAGCATGGAGAAGACAGCCAGGCGAAGGCGGATCCAGCACTGGCTGCTGCTCCTGCTGCGCTCGCTGCTGCTGGCGTTGCTGGCGATCGGGGCGGCCGAGCCGCTGTCGCGGGCTACCGGGGGATGGCTCACCGGGCGAAGCTACGCCGCCGTGCTGATCGTCGACAACAGCTTCTCCATGCTCGCCGAGGGCGACGTGCCCGCCGACCAGGCCGCCAACCCCGACGATCGGACGCGACTGGCCCGGGCGAAGCGTCAGGCCGCCGCCCTGCTGGAGTCGACGGGCAAGCCCACGGTGGCGGCGGTGATGACCACCGTGGGAGGGGTCGTGCCCGATGACCTGACCGCCGACGTGGACGATCTGGTCCGGGCCGTCAGCGCCGCACGGATCGGCTACGGCCCGTCGCTGCTGGCCCAGCGGGTGGCCAGTGCGGTCGACCTGCTCGCCCACGACTCGTCGCCGCAGAAGTCGATCTACGTGCTGTCGGACATGCAGAAGACGAGTTTCGACGAGGTGGCCCAACTGCGCGAGTTGGCGGCGGCCAAGGACGTCCACCTGCTGATCGTCGACACCTCCGGCGCCGGCGCCGACGACAACGTCGCGGTGACCAAGGTCCAGGTGGCGGGCAAGTACGTGCTGAACCAGAGAGCCACCGTCCGGGCCACGCTGGTCAACTCCGCGTCAACGCCGCGGACCTTCGAGGCCTCGGTCCGGATCGACGGGCGCGGCGAGGTGGCCCGGCTGGAGGGTCTGCTGGGCGCCGGCGAGGGCAAGATCGTCTCGTTCCCGGGCTTCCAACTCGATCGGGCCGGCGCCGTCGGAGGCGAGGTCTTCGTCAAGGTCGCCAGCAAGGACATCCTGCCCCTGGACAACATGCGGCGGTTCAGCCTGGACGTCGCCGGCGGCGTGCCCGTGCTGATCGTCGCCGGCCCCAGCCCCCCCGGTGTGCCGGCGACCCTCGGATCCGCGGGCATGCTCGAAGTGGCGCTGGACCCGTTCGGCGCCAGTGCGGCCTCCGCCGTCGGGCCGGGGCCCTCGCGGTGGTCGGTCTCGCCCCGAACGATCAGCGCCCGGCGATTCGGGCCGAACGACCTGGCCAAGGTCGACGCGGCGTTCTTCTGCAACGTACCGACCTTCACCCCCGCCCAGGCCCGGGCCATGATTGCTTTTGCTCGCGGCGGCGGGACGGTGGTGATCTTCCCGGGCCCGGACACCGATGCGGCGAACTATAACCGCCTGCTGGCTGACGAATCGGACGACGGACCGCTGCTGCCCGCTCAACTGGGCCAGGCCGTCGGCCAGGTCGGTCCGACCGCGGGGGCCGTCCGCGTCGACTGGGTCGACACGACGCATCCGTATCTTGTCGGTCTGCACGAAAAGGCCGGCGACTACCTCGGCGTGCGCGTCCAGCGCTACTTCCGCCTGGTCAAGCTCAGCCCGAGCAGGCGGACCTTGCTTCGGCTGGCCGCCGTGGACGACGACGGCAGCCACCACCCGCTGATGCTGACCGACCGCTGCGGGGCCGGGCGCGTCGTGCTGTGCACCACGACGGCCTCGCGTCAGTGGTCCAACCTGCCCGTGGCCCAGGCCAACGTCTTCCTGCCCATGATGGTGCGGATCAGCCTGCTGGCGAGGCGCGGGGCGGGGAGCAACAACACCCACGAGGCCGGCGGGCAGGTGGTCATTGCGCCGCGCACGCGATGGGGCGAGAATACGGGCGTCTCGGCCGGGGCGCGGGTCAATGTCTTCGTCCCGGCCCGGCCGGATGAGAAGCCCACACCCCGCGCGCTGGCGCTGGCCGAGGGTCCGCAGGGCCTCGGCGCCCTGTTCAGGGAGACCGAGCGGATAGGCGAGTACCGGTGGGAGATCGAAGGCGACGGGCGGGTCACGCCGCACGCGGGGCGGTTCGTCGTGAACCCCTACGGCCCCGAGAGCCGCCTGACGACACTGTCGAGCAGCGAGCTGACCCGCACGCTGGCCGAGCGGGGCAACGACCGCGTATACGTCGCACCCACGATCGGAGCGGTCACCGAGGCGGCCCTGGCGGACTCCGAGCGGGACCGCTGGTGGGACGTCCTTCTGGTGGCCGCCATCATCGTCCTGGTGATCGAAGCCCTGGTCGCCAACCGCCAGCGCCGCCGCCCCGGCGACGAGGTGATCCCCGCCCACCTGAACCCGCGGATGGCCCCGTCTCGCGAGGCCTAGCGGGGCGAGGATGATTTCAGATTGCAGCTCTCTGATTCCAGATTTCAGATTGGAGATCTGAGAGTTGAGATATGAAATCTGAGATCTGAAATCGTCAATCGGCTGTGGTTCCGCTACAATTCCGCCCATGGCGAAAGCGGCGGACAGAGAGACGGCGTTGTGGGTGCTTCGGCGCCTGCGGGAGGCGGGGCACACAGCGCTGTTCGCCGGCGGGTGCGTTCGCGACATGCTCCTGGGGACCGAGTCGGCCGACTACGACGTCGCAACGTCGGCCACACCGCAGGAGGTCGACGCCCTGTTTCGGCGCGTGCTGCTGGTCGGCGCGAAGTTCGGCGTGGCGGTCGTGCTGCACCACAAGCGTGCCGTGGAGGTCGCCACCTTCCGCAGCGATATGTCCTACAGCGACGGGCGGCGTCCCGACGGCGTGCAGTTCACCACGGCTCGCGAAGACGCCGAGCGGCGCGACTTCACCATCAACGGGATGTTCTACGACCCGCTGAGCGAGGAGGTGATCGACTACGTCGGCGGGCGCCAGGACATCGCCGGCCAGATCATCCGCACCATCGGCGATCCGAACGCACGGCTCGCCGAGGACTACCTCCGTATGCTCCGGGCGGTTCGGTTTGCGATGCGGCTGGACTTCCGGATCGACCCGCGGACCGCCGAAGCCATCGCCGCCCGGGCCGAGAACATCACCGTCATCAGCGGCGAGCGAGTCTGCGACGAACTGAGCAAGATGCTCTCGGTCGCCTCGGCCGGCGAGGCGCTGGAGGCGCTGGCCAACCTGGGTCTGGCGCAGGTGATCCTGGCGGACCTGTTCACGGCCGACGATCTCTGGCCCCGGGCGGTGGCACGGGTCCGAGGCGTCGCGGCGAGCGAGGACCTGGTCCTGACGCTCGGAGCACTGCTCTGCGAACTGCCCCTCAAGGCAATCCGCAAGCTCATGCGTCACTGGGGCGCATCCAATCAGCGTCAGGACGCGATGTGCTTCTTCGCCCGCCACGTCCGCACCTGGCCCCGGGCTCACGCGATGCCGCTGTGCGACTTCAAACGCCTGATGGCCGATGGGAGCTTCGCCCGCCTGATCGAGCTGTGGGCCGGCCAGGAGCGCCTGGAGACGGGCGCTGAGTCTGCCACCGCAGCCGCCCGCGAGCGTGCCGACAGCATCGCCCCCGACGAGGTCTCGCCCCCTCCGTTTGTCACCGGAGGTGATCTGTGCGCGATCGGCATGGAGCCGGGCCCGGCCTTCGGGAAGATGCTCAAGACGCTCTACGACGCGCAGTTGAACGGAGAGATCACGACCCGCCCCGATGCCCTGGCGCGAGCGATGGAACTGGCAAGCAAGTGATTCGATTGGGGATTGCGGATTGCAGGGGGCCGGGGGGGGTGGGGGGCGGGCGCGCCCCCCCCGGGGGGGGGGGGGCGAACACGGGGGG
>CAZVEV010000037.1:9212-33186 GCA_964625865.1 uncultured Planctomycetaceae bacterium
AAAACGGTGTTTGCCGCTTCGCGACTGCCCACGGCACGCTGGTCAGCCCGCGGTATCCGCGCTGATTCGGACGATGGAGTTATCCCTCGAACTTCTTGAGGATCAGGCAGGCGTTGTGCCCGCCGAAGCCGAAGCTGTTGGACAGGGCCATCTTGATATCGACCTCGCGAGGGGTCAGGGGCACGTAGTCCAGGTCGCACTGCTCGTCGGGGTTCTCGAGGTTCAACGTCGCCGGTACGCCGCCTTTGTGAATGGCCATCGCGGTAGCGACCAGCTCGACCCCGCCGGAGGCGCCGAGGAGAGGGCCGGTTGAACTCTTGGTCGAGGAGACCATCAGGCCGCTGGTGGCATGATCGCCGAAGACGCGTTTGATCGCGCCGGTTTCGGCGATATCGCCCAACTGCGTACTCGTGCCGTGGGCGTTGATGTAGTCGATGTCCTCGGGATTGACCTCCGCACCGTCGAGACAGCGCTGCATGGCCAGTACGGCGCCGTGGCCCTCGGGGTCCGGGGCGGTGATGTGGTGCCCGTCGCCGCTGGCGCCGTAGCCGGTCAGTTCCGCGTAGATCTCGGCGCCACGGGCCTTGGCGTGCTCGATTTCCTCGATAACGGCCACGCCGGCGCCCTCGGACAGCAGGAACCCGTCGCGGTCCTTGTCGAAGGGCCTCGAGGCCCGCTCGGGCTCGTCGTTGCGCGTCGAGAGGCCTTTGAGGGCACAGAAGCTGGCCAGGCCGATGCACGTCACGGCGGCCTCGCTGCCGCCGGTGATGATCACGTCGGCCTCGCCGCGCATAATCGTCCGCATCGCCTCGCCGACGGAATGGGCCGCCGACGCACAGGCGGTGACGACGGCCATGTTCGGGCCGCGAAGGCCCCAGATAATCGAGATGTTCCCGGCGGCGGCGTTGGCCATCAGCTTCGGCACGGTAAACGGGCTGACGCGGGCGGGGCCCTTCTCGAGGATCCGCAGGTGCTGCTCTTCCAGCTCCTTGAGCCCACCGATCCCGCTGCCGACGATCACGCCGCACCGGTTGACGTCCTCGGTGGCGAAGTCCACGCCGCTGTCGCGGACGGCCTCGATGGCCGCCGCGCAGGCGAACTGCGTGAAGCGGTCCATCCGTCTGGCTTCGCGCGGACCGACCACGTCGGCGGGCACGCCGTCCCACTCGAGGACCTCCCCGCCGATGCGGGAGGAATACCCTTCGCTGGTGTCAAACCGCTGGATCGGACGGATACCGCTCTTGCCCGCCAACAGGCCCGACCAGAAGTCGGGCACGTTGTGCGCCACAGGATTGACCGTACCCAGGCCCGTCAGCACGACGCGGCGATTGGACATCTCAACTCATTCCTACGCCGGTCTCAGGCGTTGCTGGCGTGTTCAGCGATGTGGTCGATGGCCTGACCAACCGTCTGGATCTTCTCGGCCTGTTCGTCCGGGATGCTGATCTCGAACGCATCCTCGAACTCCATGACCAGTTCGACCGTGTCCAGCGAGTCGGCGTTCAGGTCGTTGACGAACGAGGTCTCGCGAGTGATCTCGCTCTTGTCCACGTTCATCTGCTCAGCCACAATCTCAATTACCTTTGCTTCAATGTCGTCGGCCACTTTCGTGTCCTCCCTGCATCACTATCAGGTTTTCAGAATCCACTTCGTCCACTAACGGCGGCGGTACTATAGCGTGGCCCCGGCGGCCGTGCAATATCATACCGCAACCAAGAAATCACGTCTGCAACTACGTATGCATTCCACCGTCCACGCTCAGGACCTGCCCCGTGATGTAGCCCGAGGCATCGGACGCCAGGAACGCCACCGCCTTGGCGATGTCGACAGGCTGGCCAAAGCGCTTCAACGGGATCAGTCCCAGCGCCACGTCCTTCGCTCGCTGGGGCAGTATATCGGTCATTTCCGTCTGGATGAACCCCGGGGCGATGGCGTTGCAGCGGACGTTCTTGCCCGCCAACTCCTTTGCCGTCGTCTTGGTCAGGCCGATCATGCCGGCCTTGGAGGCCGAGTAATTCGCCTGGCCCGGGTTGCCCTCGAGTCCGGAGTAGCTGGCCATGTTGATGATCGAGCCGCTCTTCTGGCGGATCATGACGCGGGCCGCCGCCCGAATCCCGACAAATGCGCTCTTGAGATTCACGTTGAGCACGAGGTCCCAGTCTTCGTCGCTCATCCGCAGCAGGAGCCCGTCACGGGTGATCCCGGCGTTGTTGACCAGCACGTCCAGACGTCCGTACTTCTCGGCCACCTCGCCCACCAGCGTGGTCATGCCCTCGCTGTCGGTCACGTCCATGGCGCGGCAGTCCAGCGCGTCGCCCGGGCCGCCCAGCGCCTCGGGCAACTCGGCCAGCAGGTCTTCCTTCAGGTCCACCGCCACCACGGTCATGCCCACCGCGAGCAGCTCGCGGGCAATTTCTCGCCCAATACCGCGTGCGGCGCCGGTAACGATCGCGACTTTTTCGTTCTCTGCCATCACTCGTGTCCTCGAAGTCTACTTACCCGCCGCGTCGTCGGCCAGTGCCTCGACGGCCTCGCGGCTGTTGACGCTGACGAAGTTCGCCCGCCGGTGGATCCGCCGCATCAGGCCGGCCAGCACGCGCCCGGGCCCGATCTCGTAAAACGTCTCCACGCCGTCGGCGAGCAGTTGCTCCATCGATTCCTGCCACCGAATGGGCGAGACCAGTTGGGTCAGGAGCCTGGCCTTGATCTCGCCGGTGCCGGCGTACGGCGTCGCGTCGGTGTTGGATACTACCGGAACGGTCAGCGGAGCGAAAGACACTTCGTCGATCGCCTGGCCGAGCTTTTCGGCGGCGGAGGCCATCAGTGTGCTGTGGAACGCGCCGGCGACTTTCAGGGGAACGGCGGCCTTGGCGCCGAAGTCGGAGGCCATCTCCGCGGCCCGCTCGCAGGCGTCGATCTGGCCGGACAGCACGATCTGGCCGGGGCAGTTGAAGTTCGCGCAGGTCAGGACCTCGCCTTCGGCGGCGGCCTGGCACAGCTCGACGGCACGGGCCTCGTCCAGGCCGATCACGCTGACCATGCCGGAGGGCGTTTCCTCGGCGGCCGCCTGCATCAGCTCGCCCCGCCGGGCCACCAGTTTGAGCCCCGTCTCGAAGTCCATCGCCCCGGCGGCGTACAGGGCGGTGTACTCGCCGAGGCTGAGTCCGGCCAGCACGTCCGGCGCGAGCGTTTCGAGCTGCTCGGCGCTGAGCAGGCTGCGGATCGATTCGAGCAGGGCCACCGACACGGTGAAGATCGCCGGCTGGCTGACGTCTGTTCGGGCCAGCACGTCGTCGGGCCCTTCGAAGCAGCGGGTCTTCAGGTCCATCCCGACGGTCGTTTCGGCGCGGTCGAAGATGTCCTTCGCCACGTCGCAGGCCTCGTAGAGGTCCTTGCCCATGCCCACCGTCTGGGCGCCCTGTCCCGGGAACAGGAATGCGCTGTTCATCGTCTGTCTCCTTCCTGTCTCACGGGCGTCTTCTAGAGTTTCATCACGGCCCCGGCCCACGTGAGCCCGGCCCCGAAGGCAATCATCACGACGGTCGACCCCTTGCCGACCAGTCCCTTGTCGCGTGCCTCGGCCAGGGCCAGCGGAATCGAGGCCCCCGAGGTATTGCCGTACTTGTCGATATTTACGTAAACCTTTTCCATCGGGAAGTCAAACTTCGCCGCCGCCGACGTGATGATCCGCAGGTTCACCTGGTGCGGAACCACCAGGTCCACGTCGTCGACAGTCAGGTTGCACTTGGCCAGGCAGTCGCCCAGGAGCCACTGCATCTTGGCCACCGCGAACTTGTAGACGTCGCGGCCGCGCAGGTGCATGTAGTGCTCGCGGGCATCGACGGTCTCGTGGGACGCCGGCTTTCGCGTGCCGCCGGCGGGGATGTGAATGAAGTCCCACCCGCCGCCGTCGGCGTGCATGGTGGTATACATCAGGCCGCGATCGGGCTCGTCGCTTGCTTCGAGCACCACCGCACCGGCAGCGTCGCCGAAGAGGATGCAACTGCCCCGGTCGGTATAGTCCGTGATGCGGCTGAGCACGTCGGCGGCGATGACGAGCACGCGCCGATACGTGCCGCATTCGATAAACTGCCTCGCGATCGTGACCCCGTAGACGAACCCGCTGCACGCGGCGGAGATATCGAACGCGGGCACGCCCTTGGCGCCAATGGCACCCTGGACGAAGCAGGAGGTGGCGGGGAAGGGCATCTCGGGGCTGACGGTGGCGACGATGATCAGATCGAGGTCCGACCCTTCGATGCCCGCGTCGGCCAGCGCCTTGCGCGACGCCTCGGTCGCCAGCGTGGCGGTGGTTTCGCCCTCGCCGGCGATCCGCCGCTCCTTGATCCCGGTGCGTTGCGTGATCCACTCGTCGTCGGTCTCGACGATCTTCTCAAGATCCGCATTGCTCAGGATCTTCTCGGGCGTTGCGGCGCCTATGCCGGCGATAACCGCACGTCGTAACTCAGGCATCTGAAGGTCCTTCGCCATCGGCAAGCAGATCGGTGATCCGCTCGTTGACGTGATGGCTCACGAGTGTGCGCGCGCCTTCGACGGCGTGCATGATTCCGCGGTAGTCGCTGGCGCCGTGGCAGATCAGGCACGTGCCGCCCACGCCCAGCAGCGGCGCGCCGCCGTATTCGTTGTAGTCGTACTTGGCCATCAGCCCCATGCCGGCGGCCTTGATCGCCTCGGCATGATCGGGCAGAGACAGCGTCAGTTCGCCCACCAGCCCGCGCATCACGCCCTGGCTCATGCCCTCGATCAGCTTGAGCACCACGTTGCCCACGAACCCGTCGCAGACGAACACGTCGCAGACGCCGCTGAACAGGTCGCGCCCCTCAACGTTGCCGATGAAGTTCTGCGCCGGGTCGGCCTTCATCAACTCCCGGGCCTCCTTGACCAGCAGGTTGCCCTTGGCGTCCTCCTCGCCAATGCTCAACAGGCCCACCCGCGGGTTCTTCACGCTGCGGAGGGCCTCCAGGTATACCGATGACATCACGCCGTACTGCTGCAGGTGCGTGGGGCGACAACTGACGTTGGCGCCCACGTCGCAGACCGCGACCGGGCCGTGAAACGTCGGCGTGAGGATGGCAATGCCCGGACGGTGCACCCCGCGAAGGCGGCGCAGACGCATCTGCGCCGCGGCCACGAACGCCCCGGTGTTGCCCGCCGAGACGCACGCGTCGATCTCGCCATCGGCGTGCATCTGGGCGAGGACGGCAATCGAACTGGCGGGCTTGGCACGAAGGGCCTCGACGGGCGATTCGTTCATGCCGATCGTCTGGGCGGCGTGACGAATGTCGATGAAGCTCGACCACTCGTCGCTGTCGCTCAGGTGCTCGCCAATCGCCTGCTCGTCGCCGACCAGTACAATCCGATCACCATCCTGGAGGAAGCGTCGGGCCGCTAACGCACCTTTGACCTCCACACCAGGGGCACGATCGGAGCCCATGGCATCGATGCCAATCCGCATTTAGTCTTCCTTCTTGAGGGCCAAACTGAGCCCGGGGCGGACGAATCCACAATTGTCGCACGCGGCGTGCGGCAGGCGAGGGGTGTTGCAGCGGGGGCACTCGCCCAGGTTCGCCGCCGCCATGGCGTGATGACTTCGCCGCTGACGCGTGCGAGAGCGACTGAGTTTCTGTTTCGGGACCATCGGTGTTCCTTCTCGTCTCGGTTACAGCCTGTCTACTTATTCGCTCCGAACGGCGCCACAGGCGTCGGCTGCATCCTTGCCCGCCGGAGCAACGCAGGAAAGTAGTGTCCACGCCGACGTTTGTCAAGAGAAACTGACCACGCCGCCGAACGCCTTTCCTCGCTAGCCTATCGTATCGCGTGCCCAGTCGGCTGCAACGGTCAATGCCTCGCCGATTTTCGCCGCGTCTTTCCCGCCGGCCTGGGCCATCGTGTCCTTGCCGCCCCCGCCCCCGCCGACCACCGGCGCCACCGCCTTGACCCACGCGCCGGCCTTGATGCCGCACTCGGCCACCGCCGCCTCGGACGCCATCGCCACCAGCAGCACCTTGCCCTCCCCCGCCGCCGCGGCTACCAACATCGCCGCGGCGCCCTTCTGGCGCTGGCGGTCGCACTCGGCCCGCATCGCCTGGGGATCGCCGACCGGCATCGTGCCGATCAGCACGGCCCCGGCGGGCGACTCGACCGTCCGGACGACCTCGAAACTCGCCTCGGCCGCCCCACTGCCGCCCTTCGGCGCCTTGCGGAGGGCCTTGATCTCTTTCTGCATCGCGACGATCCGCTCGCCAATCGCGTCGGGCGACGTCTTGAGCGCCCGCGACGCCGTACGCACCACCGCGTCAAGCTCCTGTACGCGGGCGACCGCCGCCGCACCGGTCAGCGCCGTGATCCGACGCACGCCCTTGGCGACCGATTCCTCGGAGATGATCTTCAACAGGCCCACCTGGCTGGTCCGCGTCAGGTGCGTCCCGCCGCAGAACTCCACCGCGTCCCCGACGGCCACCACGCGAACCGGGTCGGGATACTTCTCGCCGAAGACCGCCCGCACGCCGGGAATCTGCTTGGCCTCGGCCAGCGGGAGCACGCTGACGGCTACCGGCTCGTCGGCGAGGATCCGCTCGTTGGCCAGGCGCTCGACCTCAGCCAACTGCTCGGCCCCGACGGCCTGGTTGTGATGGAAGTCGAACCGCAGGCGGTCCGGGCCCACTTCGCTGCCGGCCTGGTTGACGTGGTCGCCCAAGACCTGGCGCAGGGCCCAGTTCAGCACGTGCGTGCCGGTGTGGTTCCGCCGAATCGCCGCCCGCTCGGGGCCTACGACGCAGGTGACGGTCTGCCCGGCCGCCAGTTCGCCCGCCGCCAGCGTGCCCACGTGAAGCACCGACGGGCCGGCCAGTTGCGCGTCGCTGACGGCAAAGCTGCCGCCGTCGAACGTCAACTCGCCCGAGTCGCCGACCTGGCCGCCCTGCTCGGCGTAGAAGTTTGTCTTGTCCAGCACGACCGCGGCCTCGTCGCCCGCCGACAGCGCCCCGTCGGTGATGAACTGACCGTCAACCACCCAGCCAAGCACGGCCGCGGCGAGAGGCTCTGCCGAGTCCTTGGCCGAATCGTCGCAGGCGGGCAGGTCCAGCGCGGCGTCGGCTTTGAACGCGTCGGCGCCGGCGCCGGACGTCTTCCGGTGGGCCTCCATCTCCGCCTCGTAGCCGGCCATGTCCACCGTCAGACCGTTTTCCTCGGCCATCAGCTCCGTCAGGTCCACGGGGAACCCGTACGTCGCATACAGCTCGAACGCCACCTCGCCGGACAGTTGCTTCCCGTCGGCGGCGACGACGCGGTCGGCCTGTCGCTGGAACAGCTCGATCCCGCGGTCCAGCGTGCGGGTGAAGGCGGCCTCCTCGGCCTGGATCGTCTCGACGATGTACTGCTGCCGCTCGGCGATCTCCGGGAACATGCCGCTCATCAGTTCGACCACCGTCCCCACCAACGGCGTGATGACGGGCCCCTCGATGCCCAAATGCTGCCTGCCGTACCGCACGCCGCGGCGCAGGATGCGCTGCAGCACGTAGTTACGCCCCTTGTTGCCGGGCACGATGCCGTCGGCTATCGCGAACGTCAGCGTTCGCACGTGGTCGGCCAATACGCGGCAGGCCACGTCGCGGATGTCCTCTTCGCTGGTCACGTCGAAGCGGTCGTCCAGGCCGGACGCCGCGCCGTAGCGGTGGTCCGTCATCGTCTCGATCTTCTCGATGATCGGCACGAACAGGTCGGTCGCGTAGTTGCTCTTCTTGCCCTGGAGCACCGCGCAGACGCGCTCGAAGCCCGCCCCGGTGTCCACGTGGCAGGCAGGCAGGGGGTTCAGCACGCCGTCGTCCCCGCGGTTGTACTGGATGAACACGAGGTTCCACAGCTCGATCACGTCGGGGCTGTCGGCGTTGACCCGGTCCGCGCCGGTCCCGTCGGGCGTCAGGTCGATGTGGATCTCGCTGCAGGGCCCGCACGGGCCGGTCTCGCCCATCTCCCAGAAGTTGTCCTTCTTGTCGTGGCGCGAGATGTGGCTCGGGTCGATGTCGGTCCGCTCGATCCAGAGGCGCTCGGCCTCCTCGTCGGGGGCCAGTCCGTCGGCCTCGTCCCCGCCGAACACCGTCGCGTACAGGCGGTCTTTGGGCAGGCCCCAGACCTCCGTCATCAGCGTCCAGGCCCACTCGATCGCCTCAGCCTTGAAGTAGTCGCCAAAGCTCCAGTTACCGAGCATTTCGAAGAACGTGTGGTGGTAGCAATCGTGGCCGACGTCTTCCAGGTCGTTGTGCTTGCCGCCCGCGCGGATGCACTTCTGGCTGTTGTGGGCCCGGTTGTAGTCCCGCATCTCGCTGCCCAGGAAGATCGCCTTGAACTGGTTCATCCCCGCGTTGGCGAACAGCAGCGTGGGGTCCTCAGCCGGCAAGAGCGGGCTGGAGGGCACAAACGTATGGCCGCGCTCCTCGAAGAACGCCAGGAAGTCGTCCCGTATCTCTTTTGACGTACGCATGTTACACTTCTTCTTCCGCAGGCCGCCGCCACGGGCGAGCAAACACCCGCGGCCGACCCTGACAAAGGAATGCGGCATTGTACCGACAAAGCCCCCACGTGCCAAGCGCCATTCTCTCCTTTTCACGGCATTGATCTCACACGAAGACACCAAGACACCAAGTCCCTACATCCCCTTTGTGCCTTTGTGCCTTCGTGTGAGATTCCGTCTCCCGCCACCACGGACTGACCACCTCCCCGTCAGGAAGAATCATCACATCCTTCCTACACGTCACCCCATCAATCACCATCCTGCCGAACGAGTGAGCCTCAATCATCACATCCGGTCCCTTGATGCATCGAAACGGCTGTTCCTAGTCATCCCGGAACGCTGATGGTGTCCTCATTATACGCCACCCTGCATCCGCCATTCCTGAATCTGCGTCATCTGCGCGATCTGCGGCTAGCTCCGGCCGTCAGCCGTCTCAGAAGGCGAATTCGACGTTGGTGACCGAAGCCCTGATGTGTTTCGGTTCGGCGCCGAGGGCGTCGGGGGCGATGGTGCTGCGGAAGTCGGCGGTAGCGCTGGGCTTGAGGGCGGGGGTGTAGGGCACGTCGGGGACGTCGATCTCGCGGGTAAAGACGGGGTAGATCTTCTCGGTGTAGATCGGGGCCTTGTCGGCGTCCATGCAGACGACGGTGACCTCGACCTGGTTCAGCGTGCGGGTGCCCGTGTTGGTGACGCGGCCCGATACGACCCAGGTGCCGGAAAGGTCCCTGGTGAACTCAAACGCGGTCAGCTTGACCATGGAGCGGTATCCGCTCTTGCTCAGCGGGGCGTCGTCGAGGTCCTGTCGATTCCTGCGGCTGCGTGTGGCGGGGTCCTGGTCGACGGGATCCGTAGCGGTGTAGTGGACGGTCACGGCGACGGCGACGGCGAGGCAGCAGACGACGAGGCCGGCGGTCAGCAGGCGGATGCGGCGACGGTTGGGTTTATCGTCGGCAGCACCGGCCTGGTCGTTGTCGTCTGGAGATCGAGACTGGGTCATCGGGCCTGTCCCTTCATCTGCTGCCACATGGTCGCCCCAAGCGGCGTGGAAAGCAAGAACGACATCGCATTGCGGACCCGCGGTCCGTTGCGTAGGCTCTGGCGGTCGAGAAACCCCGGTGCGGTTGGATTACGTAGGAGACAGGTCATGTGGCAGAGCGGTTGGCTGAGGAACGTTATCGTTAGTGCGGTGCTGGTGGCGGGGATGTCGGCGGCTGTCGCGCGGGACAAGGCGCCGGGCAAGGCGCCGGTCACGGGGGCGGGGCGGCCGGCGGAGGGGAAGCTCGATGCATTCCTGGGTGGGACGACGCTCGATATACAGAAGGTGCACTCCGGCGGGCGGTTCCCGAACGTGGTGGTGGCGATCGACGGGTCGGTGCTGGCCGTCTGGAACGGTGTGAAGGTGCGCCGCAGCGACGATGGGGGCAAGACGTGGGGGGAGGAGATCCTGATCGGCAAGGGGTTCATGGGCGGCGGGGTGACGGTCAACGAGCGGACGGGCGAGATCCTGGCGTTCGTGGAGGCCCGCCACCCGCCGGCGGACCTGACGGTCTACAAGAGCGGCGACCATGGCAAGACGTGGGCGGCGGTGAAGGTGACGATCAAGCCGGACAGCAAGGGCAACGTGCCGAGCATGCACATGAACGAGCACGGGATCACGCTGCGGCACGGCAAGTGGGCGGGGCGGCTCATCCGCCCGTCGCGGTGGTACGCGGGCAAGAACCACAACAGCAAGTGGCCCGAGCATTACACCAACGCGATCTACAGCGACGACGGCGGGGCCACGTGGCTAACCAGCGAGCCGTTCGGGGCGATGGGCACGGGCGAGGCGACGCTGGCCGAGCTTTCCGACGGGACGATCTACTACAACTCGCGCCGCCATTGGGCCCCGAAGGGCCAGAACCCGATGAGGCGCTGGACGGCCCGCAGCACCGACGGCGGGGCGACGTGGAAGGACCTGAAGATCTGCCAGGTGCTCCCCGACGGGCCCCAGGACAGGAACTACGGCTGCATGGGGGGGCTCGTGCGCCTGCCGATCGCGGGCCGCGACATCCTGCTGTACAGCAACTGCGACAGTCCCCGCGGGCGGAAGCTCGGCACGGTGTGGGCGAGCTTCGACGGGGGCAAGAGTTGGCCCCTCAAGCGCCTGGTGACCGAAGGCGGGTTCGCGTATTCGTCCATCAACGCGGGTCGACCCGGGACAAAGAGCGCCGGCTGGATCTACCTGAACTACGAGTGCGGCGGATCGCAGGTGGCGCGGTTCAACCTCAGTTGGGTGCTCAAGGGCAAGGCGACCGGCGACGGCAAGGTCCCGGCGTGGGTCACGCGCTGAGCGGGGTGCTGCGGGGGGGCATAGCGTCCTCGTGCGGGGCCCGGTGGACCCCGCGCTGGCCAGCTAAAGCTGCCAGCCCGAGCGCCGCGGGCGAACGGCGAGCGTAGTCCGTAGGGCGTGCAACATGCTTGCACGCGGAACAATGAGCGTGTCCGTCACGCGTGCAAGCAAATTGCACCCCCAACAGCAGAAACCACGCGACCACACCAAGCCGTAGGCCCGTGCGCTTACTCGAGCTTGCTTTCGAGCTTGCTCGCCATGGCGGCGCAGGCGTCGTAGAGGACTTCGCTGTGGTTGTCGTCGCGGCTTCGGTGGACGGCGGCTGACCAGAGCACCTCGCCGGTCTCCGTGCTGACCAGTCGTGCGGTGAAGGCCAGGCTCGACCCGCTGCAGAACCCCACCTGCCACCAGTGGAAGTCTGAGACGTAGCCCACCACCACGCCGTCGATTGCGGCCGCCTCGCCGACCTTCTTCAGGTTGGCCGGCGTCAGCACGTCAGCGGGCGTGAGCTTCAGGTCGTTCATCACCTGCTTGAGGCGACGGCTTTCGACGACCTGCAACTGCGGAACGTCCACCAGCGCAACGGCTACCGCGTCGGCGACGATCTCGCCGGCGTTGTCGATCTGGTGGGTGTCGTGGGCCCCGAGAAGCGTTTCGACCGGGTCTCGCGAGGAGTTGAAGTCCAGGACGGCAATGCGGTACGACGCGTCGGGGCGCGCGCCGGCCATGATGTTAACACGCGTCTCGCCGCACCCTCCGACCGCCAACACCGCCGCCAACACGCCAACCAGCATCATCACTGTCCGTCGATCAGTCATGAGAATCTCCCGGGGTGACACTTACCTCACCTTTCGCCACGTGTCTTATCGTACCGATGCGTCCCCTGGCGTTCAAGAATCTACGCAGGACACCTCGGACTCGTGCGCAGCAGCTCTATGCAACCAAGAGGCAAAACGAAAGAAAGAGGATGGGGATTGCACGGATTTCGGAGATTACACGGACGGGTGTAGTGGAGATGACCACGGAGGCGTGAGTTGCGGACGTTTTCTGAAATCCCTCTATAATCCCTTAATCCGCGCAATCCCCGTCCTCTTTCCGTTTTCTGTCGTCTTGGATATCCGGTCTCGCGTGCCGACGATCCGGGAATTCCGTTTGGTCGCGGCCGGCGCGTGCGTATCATGCTGTGATGAATGCAGACGCTCCGTTAACGATATCGCTGGTTTCACTGGGCTGTCCGAAGAACCTGGTCGACAGCGAGAAGATGCTCGCCTGCCTTGCCGAGGCCGGCGTGGTCGTCGGCGCGCCGATGGACGACGCGGACGTGATCGTCATCAACACCTGCGGGTTCCTGTCGGCGGCGAGGGACGAGTCGCTGGAGGTCATCGCCGAGGCCGTCGCGCAGAAGGCCTCCGGGCGGGCGCGGCGCGTGGTGGTGGCCGGCTGCCTTGTCAATCGCGACGAGGAGACGCTGTACGAGCTGGCCCCCGGCGTGGATGCGATTGTCGGGGTCAACAACCGCGAGGAGATCGTCGCCGCCGTCACGGGCGATACGCGGTGGACGAAGTTCGACCCGCACGTGATCGGCCCGGCGGTTTCGGACGCGGCCAGGTTCCGCCTGACGCCGCGTCACACGGCCTATCTGCGCATCAGCGAGGGCTGCTCGCAGCGCTGCACGTTCTGCACGATCCCGGACATCCGGGGCCCGTTCCGGTCCAAGCCGTTCGGCGGCGTGCTGGCCGAGGCGGCCGAGTTGATCGCCGACGGCGCCCTCGAACTGAACATCATCGGCCAGGACACCACCTGCTACGGCTCGGACGACGCGGGGGGCGCGTCCCTGGCGGCGCTGCTGGCGGCCCTGGACGCCCTGGACGGCGCGACGTGGATCCGCCTGCTGTACACGTATCCGCGCCGGTTCACCGACGACCTGGTCGAGGCGATAGCGAACTGTCCCCACGTCCTGCCCTACGTCGACATGCCGCTGCAGCACATGGCCGACGGCGTGCTGAAGCGCATGGGGCGCGGCGTAACGGGCGACCAGCAGCGAAACCTCCTGACGCACCTCCGCAGCCGCATACCGGACCTGACGCTGCGGACGACGTTTATCGTGGGCTTCCCCGGCGAGACCGACCGGGAGTTCGCCGAACTGCTCGACGTGGTCAACGAGCTGAAGTTCGAGGCGATGGGGGTTTTCGCGTTCTCGCCGGAAGACGGCACGCCGGCGGCGGGGATGGACGACCAGGTTCCCGACGAGGTCAAGGCCGCCCGCGTCGAGGCGCTGATGCAGGCCCAGCAGGCCATCGTCTTCGACGCCAATCGGCGCGCCGTTGGCAACGATCTGGAAGTACTTGTTGACGGCGTGGACCCGGAAGGGTATTGCATTGGTCGCTCCCGCGCCCAGGCGCCGGAGATCGACGGGCTGTGCATCCTGACCGATCCCCAGCCGGCGGGCCAGTTGATTACGGCACGCGTGGCTGACTGGCAGGAGTATGACCTGATAGTGGAACCACACTGAACGAATGAACTGGATTCTTTGGACGCACTGACCGTGACACAGCCAACCCCGGCTGGGGCCGTTTTTCCCGGACGGCGGAATCGCAATGAACTGGAAACTTCCCAATCAGTTGACCGTGGCGAGGATAGGTTTGGCGGCGGCGTTCTTCGTCCTGCTGGGACTGTACGATCACGCCCAGCCGGTCACATCGCGGTGGCTGTTGAACTCGGCGTTCGTGCTCTACATCATCGCGGGGATCACCGACGTGCTGGACGGGTATCTCGCCCGCAAGTGGAAGATCACCTCGGCGTTCGGACGGATAAGCGATCCGGTGGTCGACAAGGTCCTGGTCGTCGGGGCCTTCGTGATGCTCTGCGGGCGGAACTTCGCCGCCGGCCCCGGCGCCGCGGCGTTGTCGGCCTACGAGCAGGACCTGCCCTACTGGCTGACCGGCCACATGATCTCAGCCGTCCGCCCGTGGATGGTTGTCGTGATTCTCTCCCGCGAGTTCCTGATCTCCGCCGTCCGCGGCTACAGCGAGTCCCAGGGCGTGGTCTTCCCGGCCACGTCGGCGGGCAAGATCAAGATGCTCCTCCAGTCGATCGCCATCTGCACCGTGATCTACCAGATCGCCAACGTCCCGGACCCCGCCTGGGCCGTCTGGACCAAGATCATCACCGTCTGGGTCTCGGTCCTGGCCACCGTCTTCAGCGGCATAACCTACATCGGCAAGGCCCGCAAACTGCTGGTCTCGACCAAGACTGAAGACGGGTAAGCGGTTCACGCGTGCAAGACTGTCGGTCGGGCATTGTAGAAGCGGCATCTTGCCGCTTTGACGGGGCGCACACGCAACCTTCGCCTCTATGCGCACCGTTTGCAGGACGCGCCGTCTTCAGGCGTCCGTCACGGAAACGCGGCGAGACGCCGCGTCTACAGTCGTGCGGCGGCGATCAGGGCGAGGTAGTTTTCGTCGGGGACGTAGTCGGGCACGGAGTTGCCCGTGCCCAGGGCGTAGCCGCCGCGGTCGGCGGCGCGGTCGAGCATCGCCCGGGCGCGATCGTGGACGGCCTGCGGGGACGAGCGAATCACGAAGTCCACGTCGAGCCCCCCGAGCAGAGCGATGCGGCCGTGATACTGCTCGTAGGCGTCCTCGATCGGCTGGATCGCGTCCTCGTAGGAGTGCTTCGCGTCGTAGCCGATCTCGTCGATGATATCATCCATCAGGCTCGCCAGGTTCCCGCACGAATGCAGGATCGCGGGCCTGCCCGCCGCGTGGGCCGTCGCGACGATCCGCTTGTGCCACGGCACGACGTACTTCCGCATGTCGGCCGGCGAGAGCATGGGCTGCGTTCGGAAGCCCCAGTCGTCGTTGCCGATCACCGCGCCGACCGCCTCGTGGGCGAGGACCATCTCGTAGTACCGCACCAGTCGCGAGCCGACGGCGTCGAAGATCTCGCCCGCAAGGTCCGGATCGTCCATCACGAGGTAGCAGAGGTCCTCAAAGCCGACGAGGAACGTGACGTTCTCGAGCACGCCGCAGGGGCCCTGCGAGATGATCTTCATCCCGCCGGGAAGGAAGCGGGCCAACTCGTCCAGGCGGTCGGTGGGGAAGTCGGCCGGCTCGGGCCAGCGGTAGGCTTCGAAGCTCGCCCGGTCGGTTATCACCGCCCCCTCGTTCTGCGACTGGGAGGCCTTCTTGTGAATATCGCCGTGGGCGAAGGCAAAGTCGCTGCCGATCAGCGTGACGTAGTCGAAGCCGGCGTTGGCAAAGGCGCGGATCATCAGTCGCTGATCCGCCCAGGGCTGGCCGGCAAGCTCCTCAGCCGCTTCCGGGGCGACGGTGCGGTAGAATCGCTCGTTCATGAAGAACTCGAACAGCGTGGGCCGACCGGGCACGTCGCGGCGCAGGACCGCCAGGACGTTCTCGAAGTCGGGGGCGGTCTTGACCGGTCCCGGATACCAGCGATCGATGCTCATGCAACGGTCTCCTCAAAAGGATCGGGTGCCGTGGTACGTCTATCCGGCGCATCATAACCGTCTCACCCGAACACGCGGCGCAGCGCGCCGGCCAGCCGGGCCAGCTCGTAGGGCTTCTGGATGAAGGTCACCGGTCCGTCGGTGCCGAACCGGGGCGTCACGTCCTGCTCGTCGTAGCCGCTGGAGATGATAACCGCCACGTCGGCACGGATGCGACGCAGTTCGCGATAGGCCTGCTCGCCGTCCATGCGGGGCATGGTCAGGTCCATGATCACGCAACCGATCTCGTCCCCGCGCCGCCGGTAAACATCCACCGCATCCTGTCCATCGACAGCCGTCACCACGGTCATGCCCAGTCGCTGGAGCATCGTGGTGGCGATGGTCCGCACCGACTCCTCGTCATCCACCAGCAGCACGGTTCCGGATCCTCGCCAGAGTTGGTCGGCCCGGGCCTGTGAGGCCGGGCTGACCGCCTCGTCGGCGATGGCGGGAAGGAGCACCCTGACGGTCGTGCCCTTGTTCATCTCGCTGGTAATCCTGATCGTCCCCTTGTGGCCCCTGACGATGCCGAGCACGGCCGCCAGGCCCAGCCCGCGCCCGGTGAACTTCGTGGTGAAGAACGGATCGAAGAGCTTGGTCAGCGTCTCGGTGTCCATGCCGCAGCCGGTGTCGGCGACCTCCAGCATGACGTACGTTCCTTCGGGCAGGTCGTTGTCGAAGTACGCCTCCTGCAGGTCCTCGCGACCGGCCTGCATGGCGCCGGTGGCCACGGAGATCACGCCGTCGTTCTTGCCGATGGCGTCGGAGGCATTGGTGATCAGGTTCATGATCACCTGGCGGATTTGCGTGGCGTCGCCTCTGATCGCGGGCAGGTCCTCGCTGAAGTCGTACCGCAGGACGGCTTTCTTCGAGACGGACACCTCGAGCATGTGCGTCATTTCCCGGACCGTCTCCGTCAGGTCGAGCGGTTCGACGACGAACCGGCCCCGGCCCGAATAGGCGAGCATTTGCCTGGCCAGTTCCGCCGCCCGTTGCGAGGCCTTCTTGATCTCGCCGAGGCTCGTGCGAATCGGAGACTCCGGCGCCGCGTCAAGCAGCGCCAGGTCCGCGTTGCCCATGATGGCCATCAACAGGTTGTTGAAATCGTGGGCGATCCCGCCGGCCAGCACGCCGAGACTCTCGAGCTTCTGAGCATGCTGGATCTGCGCCTCGAACGCGCGGTGCTCGGCCTCGGCAAGCTTGCGCGGGGTGATGTCACGGTCCACACCGCGGAAGCCCACCAGGGCGCCGGCGGCGTCCAGCACGGGCACGCAACTGGTCTCGATCGTAACCGGCGTGCCGTCTTTGTGGTGAACAACGTTCTCCAGGGCCACAATCGGCTGGCAGGCCTCGACGGCCCTGTGGAAGATCGACGACACGCGATCCGCTTCTTCGGGGGACATCAGATCGAAGGGAGTCTTGCCCACCACCTCCTCCGGCGTGTAGCCCAGCAGGTCGGTGAGCATGGGGCTGGAATACGTATAGACGCCGTCGGCGTCCACTTCCCATATCCAGTCGCTGGAACTCTCGACCAGATCGCGGAACCGCTGCTCGCTGTCCCGCAGGTCCGCCATGCGGTCCCGGATGGCACGCTGCATGGTGGCGAAACTCCTGGACAGCGTCGTCAGTTCTCGCGTGCCGCCCACGTCGACCCGCTGGTCGAGATCACCCTCGGCGATCTGCTCGGTCACGTGCGTGAGCCGCCCGATCGGGGCCGACAGCGACCGCGACAACACGTAGCCCAGGCCGATCACCGGCAGCATCAGCGCCACCCCGACGGCCAGCCCTTCCAGGATCGTCTGGCGAATCATCGTCGACAGTTCACCGAGATTGACGCTGGCGCCGAAGATATACGTCCGCCCATGGACGTCCTTGAAGGGGACCAGCACCATCCGTCCCTCACCCCACTCGTTGTGAAACGTGGAGTGCTGCGTCTTCATGGTCGTCCGTGCATCGGCGAACGACTCGGGGTCCCGATGCGCTTCCAGGAACCATGCGTGCCGCGAGACGGCGGGGTCCTGGTTCTTCTCGACGGACGTTGCGGTGGTGAAGACGACGTCATCCTTGCCGTCCTTATCCTTGTCGAGAACCATCACGCTCCAAAGATAGCTCAGATCCAGCTCGACGCACAGGGCGTCAAACCGGCGGACCGTATCGAGAAACTGCTCGCGCGACACCGAGGCCTCGTCGACGATTCGGTCGTGGTAGTCCGGCGGGAGCATCGCCTTGGCACCGTGAGCCGCGGTCAGCAGCTTGGCGTCGACCGACCGAAGCAGCCCCGCCCGGCGGCCGTGGATCATTAGCACGCAATACGTGCCCGACGTGGCCGTGATCGTGACGATCATGGCCAACAGGATCTTCGTTCGAATGCTTCGCCTGGCAAGAAACGCCATGTCTTCACTAGATACGCCACGGGCAGCGGCGTGTCAATGACGGCAAGAGATCCCGGCGCAGAGGGGAAGCGGTTGGTTTTCAGCGGAAGTGGCCCCCGGCGGGTGTCGTGGTTTGCGGAGCGAAGCGGGGCAACCACGCGGTGTGGCCGTCGAGACAAGGTGGTTGCTCCGCTTCGCTCCGCAGACGACGGCACCGGGCGTCCCGGCCAAGCTCCATAGACGCCCCGTAGCCGCATGCCGCGCTTCTACTCACCTGTTACCCCTTCGGCCGCCCGATCGTCGCTCAGGCCGCCTCCTGACGCCTGCCAGGGCGTCCGGCTGGGCTCGGAGACACCACCGCCGAGATCGGGAATCACTGCCCCGGTTTGAGCACGGGCTCGGGGGCGGGGGCGGTCGCTTCCGCGATCAGCGCCCCGCAGACAGCCAGCAGCGGGAACCAGAACGCACGCCATGCCAGGGCGAGCAAGGCGTACTTGCTCTGGGACTCGCCCCCGGTGGCTGCCGCGATCGCTGTCGCGCTGTTGACAAATGCGCCTTGGATGACGGCCATGTTGGCGCCCGCGGCGAGGATGCCCAGCACCAGACCACAGACGGCGGCCAGCTTGACCCGCATGCCCACCGTGCCCCCGCGGGCCCACTTGGCAATCTCGGCCCCCATCAGCAGCGCCGGGAAGGGCGCCAGCAGCCACAGGGCCCCGAGCGTGGGCACGCGCCCGGTCTGGTGGATGAAGACGCTATCGATCAGCGCCCAGGCGCCGGCCGCCAGGAGCACGATCGGCACGGCGTGCCAGATGCGCGCCGCGACGTCTTGACGCGCACGGGCGATCTTCTTCATGCGACGACGAATCGTCAGCGGGCGGTTGTAGAACAGGTCGAACACGCCGTGCTCGGCCAGCGCGCCCTGCTCGCCAAAGACCGGGATGATATGCACCGCCCCGGTCGCCCAGTGACCGGCCATGAACCGCGCCAGAGCCGGATAGCGATTGGCCATCTGGATCGGGAACGCGAGGTACCCGATGTACTTGAAGAAGCCCAGGAACACCGCGATGTTGTAGTCCTTGAAGTTCCGCTCGCGGATGACGAGGTACAGCACGTAGAGCCCTCGGCACAGCGAGCCGGGGGAGATCGGCGTGATCTGGAAGGCCACCAGGATAGTGCCCACCGCCGCGGTAGCTTGCATCGGCGACAACTCCGGATGCATCCGGACGTAGATCCACGCGACGGCGACCGAGACGATCTGGGTGACCGGCAGGGTGCAGACGTGGACGGCGAGGCTCTTGAGGTATTTCTGGATGAACGGTTCCTTGATTCGCGACTCGATGGTGGCGTAATCCTCGTCGCTGAGCATGCCGTTTCGCCGGCCTTCGGCGAGCATATCTCTCAGCCACTGCTCGCGGGCCTCGGCGTCGAAGTACAGCCGCACGGGGCGGACGAAGATGTAGGCCAACTTGGCCCGGAAGAAGGACCAGTCCGTAAACGCCCTGTGGAGTCCTGCCGGCAACAGCGCCAGGGGCCGGTGACAGACATATCGCCACGGCTGGGCGGCTACGCCCTCGGCGGTCTTGGCCGTCATGCGCCCCGCGCGGTGCCATGCGATGACGCTCTCGGCGATGCGGCCCAGAACGGCCCGAACGAGATAGCTCGGACTGGTCACGACGCGGCGGTAGTGCGTGCGATAGTCGGCGCGCCCGATCAGCCGGACGGCCAGTTTGCCCACGAGCGAACCGGCGATGAGCACGCCGATCGCACAGCCGGCCGCCGCGGCCCAGTGGACCGCCGGATTGCCCCACAGGGCGATCAGCACGCCCACCGCGCCGGCCAGCGCCATCAACGGAATCAGCGTGACCAGGCCGAACATCATCGTCAGCAGTCTGCTGCGTCCCAGGCGCTCGGCGCAGGGCTCGTCGACGATGTTCCGCACGCGCCAGCCGGTGACGGCACTGTCGAGTATCGTGCCCCACAGGCGGCGGCTGTACAGCAGGTGGACGTGGTTGTGCGTGACGTCGGGCAGCGAGTCGCGATAGATGCGTTCGGCGTCTTTCAGCTCGGCCATCGCGGGGGCCATGTCGGCAAACGTCTCGGGATTCGCCTCGACGAAGGCTTCGAGCCTCGCCAGGTTGCCCCTGTCGAACTGGACCAGCGAGCCGCGGGCGAGGCCCTTGAAGATCAACGGCACGTCGCCGGGGGCCATCGGCAGGAAGGGCAGCAGGGCCAGTCCCGCGCGGAAATCGACCGCCGTCAGCCCCGCCGCCGGGTCGCCCTCGCAGTCCAGGCGCTTCAGGACGTTGGGCTGGCTCTTGCAGGTCCACCACTCGTACTGGCGGGCGAACTCGTGGGCGCCGACCTCGTGCAGCATGCGGACGAAGTCGGCCATGAACGCCTTCTTCGCGCGGTACTCGGGCGAGTTGACCCCGTCTTCGCTCGCCCCCGGGCGCCACGCCTTGCGCAGGTCGAGCCTGTCGTCGACCTCGAACCGCCACGTCCGCCCGGCGACCCATTCGCTGATCTCGCCGCAGGAGCCGATTCTCTCGTCGACGAAGGTGGCCAGGATATCCACGACGGCCTGCTCGGAGCCCATTCGCAGGCCCGCGGCACGTCGGATGAACTTCTGCCACAGCGCCCCGGCCCGTGCGGCGGCGGGGTTGGTCTGCAACTGGAACGGGCCCTGGAAGCCGATGGCGTAGATGCGATCGCGGAACTTTTTCGCGCCGGCCGACGGGGGCACGAGGATCTTTATCGCGTAGGTCCCGCCGACCTCCAGGCCCGGAATCTCGCCGTCGGGAGCGTCAATGCCTGTAACGTTGACGCGATAGACCTGCCCCGCGAACCCCCCGCCGACGAACTTGTCGACGGTCATTCGCACCGTCGCCCCCGCGGCCGGCGCCACGCCGGTGACCTCGTACGTCAACTCCGTCCCCGCATCGTAATGCTCGATGCGCATGGGGCGGGCCAGCTCGGCGCGGTCGAACGCCTCGCCCAGACGCTTGCAGGTTTCCACGGAATACTCTACTGCCATAACCGGTCCTTGACTCTCAGTAACACACTACGCCGCCCCGGGCGCGCAGGTTCTGCGGCATCCCAGCCGGATGCATTTCCCGCCCAACGGCACGGGTGATACTCTTATCGTCCACACCGACGGGCAACTCTTGCGAAGTTCTCACCCGATGACGCGAGGCGCCAAGCCAAACGACGGGCGCGACCGTATCGAGCGCGCCCTTGCCTTCGCCCGCCATCCATGCTATCTTCCGGCGATTTTGGACGGATTGGACGTGCAATGTCTGCGCGCCGAGCCGGCCGCAAGGAACGGATGATGCCACGCAGGGACGACTTAGAGACTATCATGATCATCGGCTCGGGCCCGATCGTTATCGGGCAGGGCTGCGAATTCGACTATTCCGGCACGCAGGCGTGCAAGGCCTTGCGGGAAGAGGGCTACCGGATCGTTCTGATCAACTCCAACCCGGCGACGATCATGACCGACCCGGAGTTCGCCGACCGCACGTATATCGAGCCGATCACGCCCGAGGCCGTCGAGAAGATCATCGCCAAAGAGGCCCCCGACGCGCTGCTGCCGACCCTCGGCGGGCAGACCGGCCTGAACACTGCCGTCGCGGCGGCTGACGCGGGCATCCTCGACAAGTACGGTGTGGAGATGATCGGCGCCAACCGCGAGGTGATCCACCGCGCCGAGGACCGCACCGAGTTCAAGAACATCTGCCTCGACATCGGCCTGGATATGCCCAAGAGCGGCATCGCCCACACGATGGAACAGGCCCGCGAGATCGTCGAGGACGTCAAGCTGCCCTGCTGCATCCGGCCGGCCTACACGCTGGGGGGCACCGGCGGGGGGTTCGCCTTCAACCGCGAGGAGTTTGAGACCATCGCCGCCCGCGGGCTGGACTACTCGCCCATCAGCGAGATCCTCATCGAGGAGTCCCTGCTCGGCTGGAAGGAATACGAACTGGAGGTCATGCGCGACAAAGCCGACAACGTCGTGATCGTCTGCTCGATCGAGAATATCGACCCGATGGGCGTTCACACCGGCGACTCGATAACCGTCGCGCCGGCCCAGACGCTGACGGACAAGGAATACCAGTTGATGCGCGATGCGTCGCTGGCGATTATTCGCGCCATCGGCGTGGAGACCGGCGGGAGCAACATCCAGTTCGCCGTCCATCCCGACACCGGGCGGATGATCGTCGTCGAGATGAACCCGCGCGTCAGTCGCAGTTCGGCCCTGGCGTCAAAGGCGACCGGCTTCCCCATCGCCAAGATCGCCGCCAAGCTCGCCGTCGGCTACACGCTGGACGAGATCCCCAACGACATCACGCGCGAGACGCCCGCAAGCTTCGAGCCGACCATCGACTACTGCGTGACCAAGATCCCGCGGTGGACGTTCGAGAAGTTCCCCGAGGCCGACGAGACGCTGACGACGCAGATGAAGAGCGTGGGCGAGGCGATGAGCATCGGGCGGACGTTCAAGGAAAGCCTCCAGAAGGGCATCCGGTCGATGGAGGTCAAGCGCTACGGGCTGGGCCTGGACGCCAACGACAAGTGGTTCAATGCGGAAAAGGTCGAAGGTCAAGGGTCGCAGGTCGACCCCGACGACAAGATTGATCCGGAACTCGACGACGAATGGCCCATCGAGAAGTCCAAGCTCCGCCGCAAGCTCTCCATCCCCTGCCAGGGACGCATGTACTACGTCCGCTACGCCTTCAAGCTCGGCTGGTCCGTCGACGACGTGTTCGACCTGACCTGGATCGACCGCTGGTTCCTGACGCAGATGAAGCAACTGGTGGACTTCGAGGCCGAACTGGCGGCCACCGCAGCCGACGAGGTGTCCTACGAGATGCTCCGTCACGCCAAGCAGTGGGGCTACAGCGACATTCAACTGGCGACGATCTGGAACACGACGCCGGGGGCGATTCGCGACCTGCGCAAGGGTCGCGGCATCGCGCCGGTCTACAAGCTCGTCGACACCTGCGCCGCGGAGTTCGAGGCCTACACGCCGTATTACTACTCGACGTATGAGACGCCCATCAAACACCTGTCCGCCGCAGACGGCGAGGTCTCGCAATTCGTCGACGACGAGGTCCGCGTCACGGACAAGAAGAAGATCGTCATCCTCGGCGGCGGGCCCAACCGCATCGGGCAGGGGATCGAGTTCGATTACTGCTGCGTCCACGCGGCCTTCGCCGCGAAGGAACTCGGCTACGAGGCGGTGATGGTCAACTCGAACCCCGAGACCGTCTCGACCGACTACGACACGTCGGACATGCTCTTCTTCGAGCCGCTGACGCTCGAGGACGTGCTGAACATCTGCGAACGCCTCAACGGCGCCCCGCTGGGCGAGGAGGGCAACCTCCACGGCGTGATCGTGCACCTGGGCGGCCAGACGCCGCTGAACCTCGCTCGCGGGCTCGAGCAGGCGGGCGTGCCGATTATCGGCACGAGTCCGGAGTCGATCGACCTGGCCGAAGACCGCAAGCGGTTCGGCGAGATCCTGGACGAACTGGGACTGTCCTGCCCGCCGGGCGGGACGGCGTTCTCGGTCGAGCAGGCGCGCGAGATCGCCGACCGGATCACCTATCCCGTGCTGGTCCGCCCGAGCTACGTTCTGGGCGGACGAGCGATGGAGATTGTCTCAGACCAGGAGCAACTCGACGTGTACATGGCCCGCGCCGTCGACGCGTCCAGCGTGGACCACGACCATCCGATCCTCGTCGACAAGTTCCTCGACTCGGCGACCGAGGTCGACGTGGACTGCCTCTCGGACTACGGCCCCACGCGCGACGGGACCCGCCACGAGAACGCCCGGGCGATCGTCTGCGGCGTGATGGAGCACATCGAGGAGGCGGGCATTCACAGCGGCGACTCGGCCTGCGCCCTGCCCCCCTACTCGCTGACCCCCGCGGTGATCGACGAGATCAAGCGCCAGGCGCTCCTGCTGGCCAAGCGCCTCGACGTCCGCGGGCTGATGAACATCCAGTTCGCCGTCAAGGACTCGAAGGTCTACATCATCGAGGTCAACCCCCGCGCCAGCCGTACCGTGCCGTTTGTCTCCAAGGCCACCGGCGCGCCCTGGGCCAAGCTGGCGGCCAAGGTGATGGCCGGCCTCAGCCTGGACGAACTGGGCGCCGCCGAGGCGGCCACCCCCGCACAGACGTCGGTCAAGGAGAGCGTCTTCCCGTTCACCAAGTTCCCCGGCGTGGACG
>CAZVEV010000038.1:0-31458 GCA_964625865.1 uncultured Planctomycetaceae bacterium
GGACTATCTGAAGCTCCAGTTCATGCGGGAACACGCCGAGCAACTGCTCGGTCATCCTGGATACGCCATGCCGCACTCTGGCGGTCAGAAGGGCAGATTCATGAATGAGGAAGCTATGGAACTGACGTATCGTCCGGTCGGAACCACCGGCAAGGTGAGCCTGACCGTCAAGGTCGGCGGTGAGGTGATCGCCCAGGACAAGGTGGACATGTTGTCGGCAATCGGACCTGTGCGATGGGTTCGGTGGACGCGACTACGAGGTTTGGCACCCCCTGCACGCCATCGCCCAAATGATTGAAAATGATGGGGCTACTGGACTCGTGGGCCTCGTGTACGACCACGCCAGGCTGATCATCGAAGAAGGCAAGGATGAGGCGATATCGGGCCCCGACGAGACGCTGCTCCGACTGCTGGCCGATGCGGTCAGGACCGGTGAGAACATCAACCTGAGCCCGAGCGAGTTGCTCGACAGGGCACGTCAGGAGGACTCCAACACGTTCCAGAGATGGCGACCAGCGACGGTGGGTCGGACGCTCAAACGCTACGGCATCCAGTCGACGCCGGGAAACCGGCGGACGTACAGGGAAGTAACCGTCGATAGTCTCCGACGGGTTAGCCTGCACTATGGTGTAGACTTGGGCTTGCCTACCGAGAGTCCGTCATGTCCGTCATCGTCCGTCATTCAGGGCCAAGCCCCGAACGGTGCGGCCCTGACAGATATGACGGGTATGACAGTAATGACGGATGTAGAGAAGGAGTAAGCAGGATGACTTACAACGCGATAGAGTTCTTGGAGAACCTGTTTGCGCCCGATGTGCAGTCCTGCAGGGCGCCGACAGCCTCACCCATGTCGCCGGTCGGTCGGCCCGGCATAGGGGTTGACGACCTGCCGGGGGACTGGCGGATATGGTTCGAGGAACGGGCGGCGATCAAGGAACACGACGGCCATTTGCCGCGGGAACTGGCCGAGGCTCAAGCCCTGACCGAGACCGTCGAGCAGATGCGGAAAGAAAAACTTCAGGTCGGAGTTGACAGGCGATAGCGAACCTTATATAATAAACGATATGGAACACAGGGAAGGCAACTCGATGGCGGAGATATTGCGGGAAGCGTTCCACGCCGATGGTCGGTCTATTTACCAGATGTGCCGTGATGCAGGCATTCCCTATCCGGCGCTATACCGTTTCATCAAGGGCGACAAGTCCGGGCGAAAGTGGAGCCTGAATCTGATTACCGTAGAGAAGCTGGCCGAGGCCCTCGGGCTTGAACTGCGGCCGAAGAAGAAAGCGTAGGTGTCACATGGCGCGGGTGTTCAAGCAGACATATACGAAGCCGCTGCCCGATGGGGCTGAACTGCTGACGCGCAAGGGTAAACGCGTCGCCCGATTCAAGAACCGCAAGGGCAAGACGGTCACGGCACCATTGTCTAAGGACGGTACGAAGGTCATTCTCGAAACGGCGAAGTTCTATATCGAGTATCGCGACGCCGATGACATCGTGCGCAGAGTCCCTGGGTACACGGACGAGAAGGCGACCGAGCAGGAGGCCGCTCGATTGGAGCGGGAGGCGGCCCAGCGCAAGACGGGATTGATCGACCGGCACGTTGAATACCGCCAGCGATTGCTGTCGGGTCATCTGGGTGACTGGGAGGAAGCGCTGAAGGCGAAGGGCAACACCGAGAAGCACGCCTCTGAGCAAGCCCGGCGGGCCCGGCATGTGTTCGATGGGTGCAAGTTCAAGTTCTGGCCTGACATCGCGGCAACCAAGGTTCAGGTATTCGTGGCCGACATGCGGAAGGACACCGAGGATACGGATGGAATCAGCGCCCGGACAGGCAACTGCTATCTGCAAGCCTGTAAGCAGTTCGGCAACTGGATGGTCAAGAACGACCGCGCGCCGATCAACCCGCTGACCTACCTCCAGCGGTACAAGGCTGACCCGAAGGTGAAGCGTCGGGCGCTCACCATCGAGGAGTGCAGGCAGTTGCTGAAAGCCACGGAAAAGGCCGGTCTCAACTACGGCATGACCGGGCGGCAGCGGGCGATGATGTACCGCGTGGCCGTGGGCACAGGATTCCGAGCCGCTGAGATACGCAGCCTGACGCCCAAGAGCTTCGACTTTGACGGCGACCATCCGACGATCACGGTCGAAGCCGCGTACTCGAAGAACCGGACGCGTCGCGAGCAGCCGATCGCCGAGCAACTGGCGTGTGACCTGGCGACGTTCCTGGCCGACCTACCGCCGGATGTGCCTGTGTTCGCACCGCATGCGGACAAGACGGCAGACATGCTGCGGGACGACCTCGCCCTGGCCGGAATCGAGGCGGAGAACAGCGCCGGGTATCGCGTTGATTTCCACGCCTTGCGGCACACGTACATCACACTCGGCGCCATGGCGGGAATCACCCCGAAGGTGCTGATGGACCTTGCCCGGCACAGCGACATCAATCTGACCATGCGGGCGTACAGTCACACGGTGGTGGCCGACAGGGCGAAGGCCCTTGAAGCCGTGCCTGACCTGACGAGCGACGGGGGAGAAGAGCGGGAGGCACTAAAGGCAACGGGCACCTGCGATGAGGTGCCCGCTGTAGTGCCGTTTCCGGCCTGCGACGACAAGCACAACGACAAGAATCTTCGTCCGTCGTCGCAAGTCACTACGCCGCCAGGGACTCGAACCCCGGACCCGCTGATTAAGAGTCAGCTGCTCTGCCAACTGAGCTAGCGGCGCATCTCAGGTCAGCGACCTGACGGGGGGATGTTATCAGGCCGATCGGCGCCGGTCAAGGCCATTTTCGCCCCGTGTGAAAAAAACCGTTCGCCGGCTTCCGCGTGGGCTATGATTCGGCGCCGGGCGGCGTCTGGTCCGCCTCGGCGGGGGGGGCTTCGGCTTCGGGTTGCGGGGCCGGTTCGGGCTCGGTCTGCGGGACGTGGGCCTCGACGAAGTCGACGAGTTGGCGGAAGCTGTCCTTGCGGAGGTCAAACCCGTCGATGGTGTAGCGTTGGCCGTCCCCGTGGAGCAGGACGAGGATCTGCTTGCTCTGCAGTTCGCCGGCGTCCAGACCGGTCACGGACGACCAAGCGATCTTCTCCTTGCCCTCGAACCCGACGCCCTGTTCGTCGGCGATCATCTTCCGTCGCAGGGCCCGGATGCCGAAGTACAGGGGGATCAGCCCGAGAGCGGGGAAGCCGAACTGGCCGTAGAAGTTCATCGCCCAGGTCAACCAGGCGTTCATATCTTCGCTGAGCGGCTTGTGGGGCTGCTGGTCCATCGCACACCAGATGCCGAACGCGACCAGCGCCACGGCGAGGACGAGCGGGCGGATGGCGAGATCCAGGACGGCGGGACAGACGACCCGGGAGACGGTTGAACCTTCGGTTGTATCGTTCATTGCCTGGTGACTCCTGATCTGACACGGTTTTCGTGAGGTAGCATACATCACATCTTTCGGCCATCCAAAGCGTTTTCTTCAGCAGAGCGGAACTTGACTTGCCCGCCGGCGCGACGACAATGCACCGCGACGATGGGACCGAATGCGAGCGACAAGCCGGTGATAGGACTGGTCGGCGGGGTCGGCGCGGGCAAGAGCACCGTGGCGGCTGAACTGGCCAGGCTCGGCTGTGCGCTGATCGACGCTGATCGGATCGGGCATGACGTGCTCAATCGCCCTGACGTCATCACGCCGTTGTGCCGACGGTGGGGCGAGGCCCTGGCCGGTCCGGACGGGCAGATAGACCGCGACGCGCTGGGAGAAATCGTTTTCGCCGCCCCGGAGGCGCTGGCCGAACTGAACGAGATCGTCCACCCGCTGATCCGCGCCGAGGGGGAGCGTCAGTTGGCTGATTGCCTCGATCGCCCGGACGTGCCCGCCGTGGTCATCGACGCGCCGCTGCTGGTGGAAGCCGGCTGGGACAGCCTGTGCACGGTCCTGGTTTTCGTACGATCGGAGGCCGATCATCGCCGCCGGCGGGTGGCGAGCGAGCGAGGGTGGGACGAAAAAAAATGGCAGGGGCGAGAATGTTTTCAGATTTCTCTGGACACCAAGGCGGGGATGTGCGATTATACTATTGATAACACTTCCAGCGTATCACACCTGGTAGCGCAGACCCGCGAGCTTTTCTATAGGATTGTCGTTGATTCAGATCAATCCCGGCGTGTCGGCGGCGACTGATGCATTACACCAGTTGCAGACCATAGTGGACTGCTGGCTGTGCCGGCCGGAACCGCATCCCTCCCGGCTGTCCATGACGAGGCCCTTGATGTTGCTCACAGCGGCGCCGGGCCCCTGGGGCATGGAGAACGTGTGACAAGAAGCCCTGACGTCAGGGCGTTCATTCCCGAGAACCAATCGCTTGCCGATGCATCCGGCATGGAATGGCAAGCAACACCGTATGCCTTCAGTTGGAGGCCGTAACACGCCATGGCAAAGACCGAGAAGAAAACAACGAAGAAGACCGTCAAGAAGGCTGCCAAGAAGACGGTGAAGAAGGCCGCCAAGAAGACGGCGAAGAAGACCGCCAAGAAGGCCGTCAAGGCGCCGCCCGTCGATATCGATGAGCCCCGCGACGAGGACGAGGCCCAGCCGGCAATCGCCGAGGCCCTCGAACTGGCCGCCGAAATGACCGCCGACCTCGACGGTCCCGATGACGAGGCGCCCGTCGACGAGCAGCCCGTTGTCGAGGAAGAGGCCCCCGCCGACGAGGAGCCCGAGGTCGCTGAGGACGTCGCCGAGGCTGAGGAAGCCGACGAGGCTGATGCTGATGACGGCGATAAAGACGACGAGGCCGACAAGGCTGACGAGGCCGACGAAGGCGAGGCCGACGCGCCGGTGGCCAAGAAGTCCAGGCGCAGGAAGCGCAAGGACAAAGACAAGGACGACGACAAGGGCCGCAAACGCCGCAACCGCGAGCCGTTCGGCTACGACCAGGAGATGCACGAACGGTACGAAGCGATCAAACGCGGCGACCTGCTGATCACGCACCTCCAGCAGATGTCAACGCCCGAACTTCACGAGATCGCCAAGCAGGAAGAGATCAAGGACTACATCGGCCTGGCCAAGCAGGACCTGGTGTTCAAGATCCTCAAGGGGCGCGTCAAGCGCGACGGGCTGATGTTCGGCGAGGGTGTGCTGGAGATCCTCCCCGACGGGTTCGGCTTCCTGCGGAGCCCCGAGTACAACTACCAGCCCAGCCCGGACGATATCTACGTCTCGCCCAGCCAGATCAGGCGATTCGGCCTCCAGCAGGGCCACGTGATCGCCGGGCAGATCCGCCCGCCGAAGGAGTCGGAGAAGTACTTCGCGCTGCTTCGCGTCGAGGCGGTCAACTTCGAGGCGCCCGACCAACTGGCCAAGAAGACCGACTTCGAGGAACTGATCCCCGCACACCCGGAACGGCGAGTCTTCCTCGAGACGACCACCGAAGAGGTCAACACCCGCGTGGTGAACCTGATCACCCCGATCGGATTCGGGCAGCGCATGTTGATCGTGGCCCCGCCGCGGACCGGCAAGACCGTGCTGCTGCAGAAGATCGCCAACGGCATCACCGCCAACCATCCGGAAGCCTACGTCATGATCCTGCTGATCGACGAGCGCCCGGAAGAAGTGACGGACATGATCCGCAACACCAAGGCCGAAGTCGTCTCCTCGACGTTCGACGAGCCGGCGCCGCGCCACCTGCAGATCGCCGAAATGGTGCTCGGCAAGGCCCGGCGCCTTGTCGAGTACGGGCGCGACGTGGTGATCCTGCTGGACAGCATCACGCGTCTGGCGCGGGCGTATAACGCGATGGCGCCGCGGAGCGGCAAGATCCTCACCGGCGGCGTCGACGCCAGCGCCATGCAGGAGCCGCGCCGCTTCTTCGGCTCGGCGAGAAGCATCGAGGACGGCGGGTCGCTGACCGTCATCGCCACCGCGCTGGTCGATACGGGCAGCCGGATGGACCAGGTGATCTTCGAGGAGTTCAAGGGCACGGGCAACAGCGAACTGTACCTCGACCGTCGCCTGGTTGACCGCCGCATTTGGCCCGCCATCGACGTCAGCCGTTCGGGCACGCGGAAGGAAGAACTCCTGCTGGACCCGGCCGAGACGAAGCTGGTGACCGGCCTGCGGAAGGTCCTTGCCGACATCCACCCGGTCGAGGCCATGGACATGCTCACCAAGCGCCTCCGCAAGACCAAGAGCAACGCCGAGTTCCTGATGTCCATGAACCCCGGGCAGATGTAGGGCAGACCGGCAGCGCAACGAGTGGATGATCCCGATGTCTCACAGGGCTCGCGACAATCACTGCGCGGGCCCTGATTCCCTTGAAAGGCCAGCGGTGAGTTACCAAGCGGTTGTCTTCGATCTGGACGGGACCTTGTTGAACACGTTGGCGGATTTGGCGACGGCGATGAATGCGGCGCTGGCCGCCAGCCGTCTGCCCACCCACCCGGTGGAGTCCTACAAGTTCCATGTCGGCGGGGGGCTGATGAACCTGATTCACCGGACGGCGCCGGCGTCGATGGACGACCCGGCCCTCGAAGCGAAGCTCGTGGCCGACATGCGGGCCGCATACTCCAACTGCTGGGACGCCACCACGGTTCCGTACGACGGCGTGGGCGAGATGCTCGACGGCCTGGTCGCTCGCGGCGTGCCGATGGGCGTGTTCTCGAACAAGCCGCACGACTTCACCATGCTCTGCGTGACGCAGTTGCTGGCCGCCTGGCCGTTCGTGGCGATCCGCGGCGTCAACGAGCAGACCCCCCGCAAGCCGGACCCGTCCGGCGCGCTGGCCGTCGCGGCGGCGATGGGCGCCGAGCCCGCCCGCACGCTGTACGTCGGCGACACGGGCACGGACATGGAGACCGGCACCAATGCGGGCATGGTCGTGGTGGGCGTGACGTGGGGCTTTCGCGGCGTCGAGGAACTCCTCGCCAACGGCGCACAGGCGATCATCGCCGAGCCGCCCGAACTGCTGGGCCTGCTCTGACGCATCACGGGGAGCTTCCCGCGACGGATTCCATTAGGCCGGGTGCCGTGGGCTGCGGAGCGAAGCGGAGCAACCACGTTATGCGCGCTGAAACGTGGTTGCTCCGCTTCGCTCCGCAAGCCACGGCACCCCGCTGTGACGCACCACGGGCACTTCGCGCGACGGATTCCATGGGTCTCCACGCGTCTCGATACGTTATGATTGAGTAAGAGACCATCCCGTTCGTCGATACCCCACAGGGCGGAGCCTGTGGGCGTTTCTGGAACGCGGTCCGGGAGGTGCCGATGCGTCTGTTGTCGAAACGGTTGGGGACTTTCGGCACGGTCGTCGCCACGCTGGTGGTGCTTGCCGCGTGTACGCTAGCCCGCGCCCAAGCGCCACCGAAACTGCTGCGACAGTGTCCCGGCGGGAGACTTTACCAGGTCGGCGCCCAGCGCATGTTGCTGCTGCACGGCACGCCGTATCGCATGGGACTGGCCCACGGCACGCTCCTGAGGGCCGAAGCCGCCACGCTCCTGAAGCGAGTGATGACCCTCTGCGTCGCCGCCGACATGGTGCGGAAGAAGAACCCGCTGGCCAATTCGTTGGGCAAGGCCTACGCGCGTCTGGCCCCGTTCATTCCGGCGCGTTACCAGGCGGAGATGCGCGGCCTGGCCCACGGGTCGGGCCTGCCCCTGCGCGACGTGCAGCGGGCCAACATCTTTCCCGCACTGTTCCACTGCAGCGGGTTTGCCCTGTTCGGCAAGGTGACCAGGGGCGGACAACTCCTTCACGGGCGCGTGCTCGATTACATGACGAACGTCGGCTTGCAGGACTATGCGGTGACCGTAGTGGCCAAGCCCGTCGGACGCAATGCGCTGGTCAGCGTCGGCTATGCGGGGTTCGTGGGGTCGGTCACGGGCATGAACGACAAGCAGATCGCCATCGGCGAGATGGGCGGCCGGGGCGAGGGCAAGTTTGACGGCATGCCGATGGGGTTCCTGTTCCGCAAGGTCCTCGAGGAGGCCGACACGCTCGACGAGGCGGTGGACATCTTCCGCAAGACGCCGCGAACGTGCGAGTACTACTACGTGGTTTCTGACGGCAAGGGGCCGGACGCACGCGGCCTGTACTGCACGCCGGAAACCGTTGACGTGGTCAAGCCCGGCGCCACGCATGCCAGGCTCCCCGACGCGATAGACGACGCGGTGGTCTTCAGCGCCGGGTCGCGACTCAAGACGTTGCTCGCCCGCATCCGGGCCCAGCGTGGACGCATTGACGCCACCGCCGCCCGCGCCCTGATGACCCGCCCGGTGGCCATGGCGAGCAACCTGCACAACGTGCTGTTTGCCCCGCAGAGCCTGGAGTTCTGGGTAGCCCACGCCAGCGGGAACATGCGGGGAGACAAGCCCCAGGCCTGCTACCAGCCCTACCAGGCCTACGCCATGCGCGAACTGATGAAGCTCATGCCCCCCGCGGCGACCGCGCCGGCGCCCAGGCCGACCACCCGGCCCGCACGCCTGACCGGGCGCGTGCCCGCGACCGTGCGCCGGCCGATAGCCCCCTGCAACGATGCCGGACTCGCAGGTATGCTCAAGCGGTTCGAGGTCCGCGACGAGGGCTTTGACTGGCGCATGACGCCGATCGCCGATGCCTCCGGCGGGGCGGTGCTGGCGGTGGAGTTTCCCTCGCCCATGCCCTCGCCCGTCAAGCGGAACAACACCGTACACTGCGAGTACTTCCCCGCGGTGGGCCCGCCGCGCCGCCCGGCGGTCATCGTGCTCCACATCCTCGACGGGCGATTCCTTCTGGCCCGGGCGATCTGTCGGACGCTGCGACTGGCGGGCGTCAGCGCCCTGCTGGTCAAGATGCCGTACTACGGCCCGCGAGCCCCGAAGGACCGCGCCGCGCTGGACGCACTGCGGGCCCCGGACAAGGCGGTCGACACGGTCATCCAGACCGTTGCCGATATTCGCCGGGCGGCGAGGTGGCTCTCGACGCGCCCGAACGTCGACCCGGACCGCATCGGGCTGTGCGGGGTGAGCCTGGGCGGCTTCGCCGCGGCGCTGACCGGCGGGGTCGACGGGTGCTTCGACCGCGTGGCGATCGTGATGGGCGGCGGGAACATCGACGCCGTCGTGACCGGTCCGGCATGGGAGGTTGGCCCGATTCGACGCGAGATCCAGCGGCGCAAGTGGTCGCGCGAGAAGCTCAGGAGCGTCCTGGCGCCCATCGAACCGATGACCTACGCCTCACGCCTCAAGACCGCCCGCGTCCTCATGATCGCGGGCAAACGCGATACCATCGTCCCGCCCGCCTGCGCCGAGGCCCTGGCGAAGGCATGCGAGGCGCAGATCACGTGGCGGCCCGTGGGGCACTACTCGATGATCGTCTACCTCCCCCAGACCCTCGCCCAACTCGTCAAGCACTTCGGCCCCCCGTAGGGCGTGCAACTCCGTTGCACGCGGAGCAACCGTCGGACATCTTCCGCGTGCAACGAAGTTGCACGCCCTACGGGGCGCCCCCGGCGTCAGCGGATGGCGTCCACGGCGGCTCTCACCGCGCGCAGGTGGTCGGGGGTCGTGCCGCAGCAGCCGCCGATGAAGGTGGCGCCGGCGTCAACCAGGGCGGGGACGTACGAGGCGAACTGCTCGCCGTCCATCGGGAAGACGGTCTGGCCGTCGACGACCTCGGGCAGGCCCGCGTTGGACTTGATCCAGATCGGCAGGGCGGTCGCCTCGCGGAGCAGGGCGGCGACGGTGACGTAGTTGTCCGGTCCGGCGCCGCAGTTGGCGCCGACGGCGTCTATGCCCGCTTCCTCGGCTGCCGCCGCCAGGTCAGCCGGCGAATCGCCCATCATCGTTCGCGTGTTGTCCGGTCCTGACGCGAACGTCATCGACGCCACCACCGGCAGGTCGGTCGCCTCGCGCGCCGCCTGTATGGCCAGCTTGATCTCGGCCAGTTCGTTGAACGTCTCCAGCACGATCGCGTCGGCCCCGCCGCGGGCGAGAGCAGCGGCCTGGTCGGCAAATGCCGCGACGATCTCGTCGCCCGGGACGTCGCCCATCATCACGATCTTGCCGGTCGGGCCCATCGAGGCGAAGACCTTCGCGCGGTCGCCGGCGGCCTTCTTGCTGATGGCCGTCCCGATCTCCGCCAGTTCGGCCGCCCGGTCGCCGGCGCCTTGGGGGGCCAGGACAAATCGATTGCCTCCAAACGTGTTGGTAAGGATCACGTCCGCGCCGGCCTCGACGTAGCTGCCCGCGACGGCCTGCACGGCGGAGGGGTTCTCCGTGTTCCACAACTCCGGCGACATGCCGGGGTCCAGGCCGAGCTTCTGCAACTCGGTCCCCCACGCTCCGTCGGTAACGCGGATGGATTCGGCAAACGTCTTGAAGCTCACGTCCATGGGTCTGGTCCTTGTTCTGCCTGCCTGAGTACGTCGGTCCGTTCAACGGATTATAGACCCGGCCCCCCGGTCTCTGTCCATGACGAAGTGAGTGGGGGGCGTCTCAAGACGCGGGGGCGCTGCGCGTATCTGGAAGACGCGAAGAAGCAAGCGGCATCGCGCGGGCGGATGGGGGGATCGGCAGGGCGCTCTTGCGTGGTCTGCACGCGGGGGTGGGGCGCGCGAAATTTTTTTTCACAAAATCGGGATTTGTCTTGCCCGGGGGTAGGATCGCTCTATACATTTTATAAAACGTAAAGAGCACTGTGTTTGTCTGTGCCCTTAACGGGCCTTTAACGACAGGGATTGTGAATGGCAGATACGGATCAGGCAGGGACTTCTGGCGGCGGGGATGTTCCATTGACCCTGGACTCACGCGACGTGGTGAGCGACGGTATCTCATCTGATGGAGCGGGGCGATTGGCGGGGAGGCAGCACAGGCGCCCCAGACCTCCGAAGCTCTACCGAATCGGCGAGGTCGTCGACTACTCCGACGTCAGTCGCCAGACAATACACAACTACACCACGATGGGCCTTCTGCACGAGAGCAAATGGACGGCAGGTGGGCATCGGCTGTACGACGAATCGGTGTTCGAGCGGCTGGACACGATCACCGAACTGAAATCCCAAAACAAGTCGCTTCAGGACATTAGAGAGTATTTTTCCCTTCGTGACGCGGTGTGAGTTCAGGCTCATCCGCGAGAGAACCGAGCCTCGCCCCAGGCGGGCCGAGGCGTCTTGACTGTCGGTCATGGAGGACCGGACAGCATGAGAGTACGAACAAGGTATCTGGCACGGACCAGGCGACGGATCGCCTCGATGAGTCTTGCCGCGCGAGCAACGGCGGTGGCGCTGGTGGTGCTCGCCGTTGGGGGCGGTGTATGGCTGATCGTCTCCTGGTCGTCGGCCGGACCGATGGCGCCCTTGACCGCGGCGCCGACCGACGCGGCTGACCTGGCGGCCCTCCGCCAGGCGCTCAGCGCGCGGGACATCATCCACCGCATCGAGAACGGCCAACTGTACGTCCCGACCAAGAGTCTCGCCACGGCGAGAGAGATTCTCTCCGAGCGGGCTACCAGTGTGTCGGCGGCCATGGCGGAATTGCGGAAGCTGACCGAGGCCGACGACATCTGGTCCAGCCAGGCCCAGCGGGACAGGCGGTGGCAGGTGGCGACGATGGCCCTGCTCAGCGCCCAGATCTCGTCGCTTCCCGACGTGCAGTCGGCGACGGTTATTCTCTCTCCGCCGGTCAAGGGCCGCTTCGGGCGCCCCAGCCAGGTCGGCGGGGCGTCGGTCAAGCTGACCGCTCGTTCCGACGGACCGGCCGACGAGGCCCTGTACGAGACGATCGCCGACATGGTCTGCGGCGGCGTCTCGGGCATCCGTCGCCAGGACGTATGCATTGTGGACGGCCGCGGACGGAGCTATCACGCCGCTCCCGCGGCGCCGGCGGACGGAGTGACGGCGCGCACGCGCCAAGCCGAAGCCTACTACGCCGCCCGTATTCGCAGGGCCCTGTCCTTCATCGACGGCGCCGTCGTCACTGCCCGCGCTGTGGTGGACCCCAAGGTCACCGACCAGATCGGGCGCTGCATCGGCGCGTCGGTCTCGCTGCCGCGCAGCGACCTCCGCGCGGCGTATCGAGCCCACGGCGGCGAGCAAAGCCTCGATGTCTTCACCGCGTCGCGGGAGTCAGCCATCATCGAGACGGTGATGCGAGAGACGCAGATTACCGACGCGCGGGCCGTCGCGGTGGGGTGGCACGACGCGGCGCCGGTCGGCCGGGGGCGCAGCCCGGGCCGCCAGGACGGACCAAACGCCGAAACCGCCGGGTCGACCAAGCCGCTGGGACTGGCCCTTGGGGCAACGGTGATTCTCCTCGGTGCGGCCCTGTTGTGGCGCCGCAGCGCCGCGTCGTCAGTCGGTCGAAAGGCCCGCCGCGTCAGAACTGAGCTTGTCGCGCCGGCGCCCATCGCCGCGCCGGATCGTTCGGGGGGACCCTTCGCCTTCCTGCTGAAGATTCCCGATCAGGAGTTGCTCACGCTGCTCAAGGGCGAGCATCCGCAGACAACCGCGCTGGTGCTTGCCCACCTCGGGCCGGGCAAAGCGGCGGCCGTGCTGGCCGGGCTCGAACCCGCACGTCAGGTCGACGTCGTCCGCCGGGTGGCCACCTTGGGCACGCCGGCGGGCGAGGTCGCCGGCGAGATTGCTCGAGGCCTGGCGGCGCGGCTGGGCAAGTCGGCGATGGTGGAGGCCGAACCGGGAGGGCTCTCGACGGCGGCGGAGATACTCCAGCACGCCGGGTACGACGCCGAGCAGACCGTGCTCGACGGCCTGTCCGACGACGAGCCCGTGCTGGCCGATTCGATCAGGCGTCACATGTTCATCTTCGAAGATATTGCCTCGCTGCCGGCCGAGACGGTCGGCAAGGCGCTGGGGCCGCTGGCCTGCGACGACATTGCCGTCGCCCTGCGCACCGCGGGTGACGAGATCAGGGACAAGGTCCTCATGGGCCTCGACGACGCGGCGGGTCCGGTTCGTGACGCGATGGAGCGGATCGGTCCGGTTCGCCTCAGTGACGTCGAGGCGGCCCAGCAGCGGGTGGCGATGGCGGTCAGGCAGGTCTACGGCGAGATGTATGTTTCCGAGGATCAGGCGAACGTTCAGGACAACACCATACGGGCAGGGCAAGGGCGATGAGGCGAGTCATCAAGGCAGGCGAGTCCGACCAGTGCACCCGCGCCACCGCCGCGGTGCTGAACCTGTCGGACTTTGCAGCCGAGGCACGGCGGATCGTGCTCGACGCACGCAAGGACGCCTCGCGAATCGTCTCGGAAGCCCGCGCCAAGAGCGACTCGGTGCGGCGCCAGGCGCGTCAGCAGGGCTACGCCGAGGGCTTCGCTCGCGGGCAGGCCGACGGGCACGCCGACGGGCAGCAGCAGGCACGCGTGGAGGCCGGACGCACCTTCGCATCGCAATACGCCGACGTGCTGGATCTTGTCCGCAAGATCGTGGCAAACCTGGCCGACGCTCGCGGCGGAATGCTCCACGACTCGGCGGGGCAGATCCTGGACCTGGCGGTGCTCCTGGCGGAGAAGATCGTGATGTCGGTGGCGGCCGAGAACATCGAGGCGGCCCGCGCGAACCTGGCCAAGGTGCTCGAGATGACCCACTGCGGCGGGCAGATCGCTGTCCATGTGAATCCGGATCAGTTGAACTCGTTGCAGAGCCACTTCAGCGATCTTGCCGAGTCATTGGGCCACAACGGCACGGTGCGTCTGGTGGGTGACAAGCGGATCTCACCCGGCGGGGTCGTGCTGAACACCCGCAACGGGCGCATCGACGCGACGGTCGAGACGCAACTGGGCAACATCGCCCGCGCCCTGCTCGGCCGCGACGTCCGCCGGGCGGACCAGCCGGCCGCGGACGACGAGCCCGGCCCGATGGGGCAGTACGAGCCGGTGGCCTCGGATGAGTCAGACGACGCGGCGGGCGACGATCAGGCCGACTGCACGGTGGAAGTGAATCATGAAGACGTTTGAGTCGCACAAACAGGTCCTGCGTCAGATCCAGCCGGTGGGCGTCACCGGGCGGGTCAGCGCGGTGCGCGGTCTGACGGTCAGCGTCTCGGACTTCCCCGCGCCGATCGGCGCCAGTTGCAGGATTGTCCGCGGCAGCCAGGGCGTCGAGGCCCGCGTCATCGGCTTTGCGGGCGACGAAACGCTTATCATGCCGCTGGGGGCCACCACCGGCATCTGCCGGCGCGATCGCGTGCAGTTCACCAGCGCCGAGGAAACCGTCGGCCTCGGACCCGACATGCTCGGACGCGTGCTGGACGGCTTTGCCCGCCCGATCGACGGGCAGGGCGAGGTCCGGTCGGTCATCCGCATGCCGATTTGGCCCGAGCCGATGGCCGCGATGGACAGGCGGCGAATCTCCGATCCGCTGGCGACCGGCATCCGTGCGGTCGACGCCTCGCTGGCTGTCGGGCGCGGACAGCGAATGAGCATCCTGTCCGGCTCGGGCGTGGGCAAGAGCGTCCTGCTGGGCATGATCGGTCGCTACACGTCGGCTGACGTTACCGTGATCGCGCTGATCGGCGAGCGCGGGCGCGAGGTCCGCGACTTCATTGACCGCGAACTCGGCCCCGACGGGCTGGGGCGTTCGGTCGTCATCGTTTCGACCAGCGATCAGCCGCCGCTGGTTCGCGTGCAGGCCGGCGCGGTGGCCACCACGGTGGCCGAGTACTTCCGCAGCCGCGGGGCCGACGTGCTCCTGCTGGTCGACTCGCTGACGCGTCTGGCCACCGCGCAGAGGCAGGTGGGCCTGGCCGCCGGTGAGCCGCCAACGACCCGAGGATTCACGCCGAGCGTCTTCAACCTCCTGCCCCGACTGCTCGAACGCTGCGGGCGCACCGACACCGGCTCGGTCACCGGGTTCTACACCGTCCTCGTCGAGGGCGACGACATGAGCGATCCGATCGCCGACGCCGTTCGCGCCGTGACCGACGGGCACGTGTGGCTCAGCCGGGACCTGGCCAATCGCGGACACTGGCCCGCCATCGACATCCTCCAGAGCGTCAGCCGCGTGATGACCGACGTGGTGGACGCCGAGCACCTGGCCGCCGCGCGGGAGATCCAGCGGCTGGTGGCCATCTACAACGACATCGAGGAACTGGTGAACCTCGGCGCCTACCAGCGGGGCTCCAGCGCCGAGTACGACCTGGTCATCGCCGTGATACCGATGATCCGCGCGTTCCTGGCCCAAGGCAGGGGGCAGGCGTTCAGCGCCGACCAGACGCGGGCGGCACTGCTGGACCTTCGCGACCGCATCGACGAGGTCCGACAGGAGATCAGCCGACGCACCGCGCCGGCGGGGATCGCACCCATGGGAGGCGCCAGATGATGAGGCAGTCCGGAAGGTCGCTGGTCACCCTCGAACGCGTCTGGCGCCAGCGCGAAGACCGCATGCGTCAGGGCGTGCTGGCCGCGCTGGCCGAGGCCGGCGGGCTCAAGGGGCGCGTCGCCATGCTTCGGGCCGCCCTGGCCGATCGAAGCGAGGTCATGCGGGCCGCCCTCGATGGCGGCGATGGGCCCGGCGATGCGAGCGGCTACCGGCGCCAGGTCAGCGAGATACGGTGTGAACTGACGCGTGAGGCCCGTCGCCTGGCCGTCGCCGAGCAGGTGCTCGCCTCCAGGCGTATGGAACTGGCGTCGGCGATAAAGCAGCGCCGGTCGCTGCATCGCCTGTCGCGCAAGCGTTCGGCGGCCCGGGCGGCCCGGTGGCAGAGGCGGCAGGAGAAGGAAATGGACGACCTGCACGCGGCCAGGGCGACCGGGCAACACGAGGCGACGAGGCAAGGAACGACGAATGCCACACCATGACTATCAATCGCACGGACAGCAGCCCAGGCGTCTCCGCGTCGGGCTCGGACGGCGGATGGTGGGCATGGACGATATGTCGCGGATGGGCCGCGGCAGCGTGGTGACCCTGGACGCCGCATGTGACCAGGACGTCGACGTACTGGCCGGTGGGCGGCTGTACGCCCGTGGGCAGGCCGTCGTCGTCGACGGCATGCTGGCAGTGCAGATACGCGAGATCGTGTCGGAATCGACGTCACCGGATGATGTGCAGGGCGAGCCGGCGCCCGACCGGACGAGAACGGAATGACCAGATACCGAAGGCAATGGAGTGCTTTCCTGCTTGCCGCCATGGCGGTCTGTGCGATTGCGCCGATGGCGACGGGGCAAGATGCGCCGACCAGCCAGCCGGCCACGCAGCCTGCGACACAGTCGGCCGACGCGACGGGCACGCGCCCGGTGGCGCCGCCCAGCGGGGCCGAGGACCGTCCTGTCTCGTCCGGATCGGGGCGTAGAGTGGGCGAGTCCATCATCAGAACGCTGGTGGCCCTGGCGGTGGTGGTGGCGCTGATCTTCGGCCTGCGGGTGGTGATGAGACGGTTTGGCGCGCGGAGTGTCGCCGTCGGTCGGTCGGCGCCGGTCAACGTGCTGGCCCGGACGAGCGTCTCGCCGCGCCAGCAGTTGCTGGTCATCCGGTTCGGGCGGCGGATCGTGCTGGTCGGCAGCGGCCCGGAGGGCATGGCCGCCCTGGCCGAGACCCGCGACGCCGACGAAGTAGCGGAGATTGTCCGTCAGGCGACGGGTCGGGCCGAGACGCCCGAGAGGGCCGAGAGGGCCTCTGCGCGGGAGGGTGACTCATGACCACGCGAGGCAGTGTAATTCTGGCGGTCGCTGCGGTGTTGGCCCTGGCGTCGGTGGCCTCGGCGCAGGAGGCCGCGACGACCAGGCCTGCCGGCGGCATCGACACGGTAATCGAGAACGTTCGCGGCGCCGCGGGGCCGGACGGCACGGTCAAGGCCATCCTGGTCGTCACCGTGCTCGCCGTCGCGCCGGCCATCGCGGTGATGGTGACGTGCTTTACGCGGATCATCGTCGTGCTGGGCCTGTTGCGGCAGGCGCTGGGGACGCAGCAGTTGCCCCCCAACCAGATCCTGTTCGGCCTGGCCCTGTTCATGACGATCGTCGTGATGACGCCCGTGCTGAAGGCCGTCAACACCGATGCGATCGAGCCGTACTCGGCGGGGCAGATCGACCAGGCGGCGGCCTGGGATGCCGGCAAGACCCACCTGCGCGGCTTCATGATCACGCAGATCGAGCAGGCGGACAACACCGACGACGTGTACCTGTTCCTGAGCGACGAACAGGCCGAAGGCGAACTGCTCTGGCGCGACGTGCCGGACGTCGCCCTCGTGCCCGCCTTCGTCGTCAGCGAACTGAAAACCGCATTCATGATCGGCTTTCGGATCTTCCTGCCGTTCGTGATCATCGACATGCTCATCGCCTCGGCCCTGCTGTCGATGGGCATGCTCATGCTGCCGCCGGCACTGATCTCGCTGCCGTTCAAGCTGCTGCTGTTCGTGCTGGCCGACGGGTGGCACCTGGTGGTGGGCACGCTGATGAACAGCTTTGGATAACTGACGGACCGCTGACATGGATACAGGACAGGCAATCGATCTGGGACGTGAAGCGCTGCTGCTGACGCTGGCGGTTTCCCTGCCGGTGTTGGCTGCGGCGCTGGTGGTGGGTCTGGTGGTGGCCGTGCTGCAGGCGGCCACGCAGGTCCAGGAACACACGCTGAGTTTCGTGCCCAAGATCGCCGCCGTGCTGCTGACCGCCGTGATCGCCGGGCCCTGGATGACCGAACGCGTGCTCGAGTTCGCACGCGAGATGTTTGGCACGCTGCCATGAGGCCGCGGCAAGAGATGACAACTGATGCCCGATGCACTGTCGCAGACAACCTGGGCCGCAACGCTCCTGCTGGCTGGCGCCCGCGTAGGCGGACTGTTCCTGGTGGCGCCGGTGTTTTCGACGGCGGTCCTGCCGGCGAGGCTGCGGGCGATGGTGGCGCTGGTGTTTGCGCTGGCCCTGGCTGGCGGACTGGACGCGGCGCCCGTGGCAGCCAATGCGTGGGCGTTGGCGGGCATGGTGGCGTGCGAGTTGGCCATCGGTGTAACGATAGGCTATGCGGCACGGGTCGTGCTGGCCGGCGTGCAGTTGGGCGCGGCGCACGTGGGCAGTCAGATGGGCCTGTCGCTGGCGGAGATGTATCGCGGGGCCGGCGGACAAGGCGCCGCGACGCTCAGGCGATTCATGGGCCTGCTGGCGGTGGTGGTGTTCCTGGCGATTGGCGGACACCGCGAGGTGATACTGGCCCTGCGGCGCACCTTCCAGGCCGTCCCGCTGGCCGGGTTCCCCGCCGCCGAGGGCATGCTCGCGATGGTGGTGGCCCTGCTGGCGGCGAGCTTTGCTTTGGCGCTGAAAATCGCGGCCCCCGTGATTGTCACGCTCCTGCTGGTGACGGTGGCTTTGGGCCTTGTCCAGCGCACCGTGCCGCAACTGAACACCTTCACCGTGGGCGTGCCCCTGCGGCTGATGGTGGGCCTGCTCGTGTTGGCCGTCACGCTGTCGGTCTTCGCGGGTCTGCTGGAAGAGGCCCTGGCCGCCGCGATGGTGCAGGTGGATGCCTGGCTGGGGAGCGTGTGATGAGAATCTGCCGGCAGGACGACCGGAAAGGCAAGACGTAAACGATGGCCGAACGAGACCAGACAGGCATGCGGACCGAGCCGCCGACGCGACGGCGCCTGGACGAGGCGCGGCGCGACGGGCGTGTTGCGCGCAGCGGAGACCTGACGGCAGCGGTCCTGGCGCTCGGTGCGGTGGCTGTCCTTGTCGTCGCGGCGCCGGTCCTGCTGGACGACCTGAAGCAGATGACGGCCGACCTGCTCGGCTCGGCGGGCCACATGCGGACCGAGGCAGGCGGGGGAGTGTGGCAGGCGGTGGCGCCCGCGGCCGGAACGCTGGGGCTGATGTGTGCGGCCCTGGTGGTGCTGGCTGTCGCCGCGGGCGTGGTTCAGGTGGGCTTCCTGGCCTCGGCCAAGCCGCTGCGCCCGGACCTCGGACGCCTTTGGCACGCGGAAAGGCTCCTGTCGAAGCGGTCGGCGGTGCGGCTGGCGATGACGGTGGCGAAGGTTGCCGCGGTTGCCTGCGTGGCGGTCCTGACGATTCGCGCCGAGCTGCCCCGGATCGTCGCCTCGGCCAAGGGGCCGGCCGGCGAACTGGCCGCCCGGGCCGGCGGGGCGGTGGTGGGCCTGGCCCTGCGCGTGGGGCTGGTGCTGCTGGCCCTGGCGGGGGTGGACTGGCTGTACCAGCGATGGCAGCACGGCCAGGACCTGATGATGACTCGGCGTGAACTTGAGGACGAATTGAGACAGACCCAGGGCGACGCGGACGTGCGGCGGCGCCGACGCGAACTGCAGACTGCCCTCACGGTCGACGGGCAGGCCCATACGGACCGGGGCGACAACGATGAGTGAGATGGCAACGACATTACGAACGGCGGGGCGGTTCATCGAGCGGCACCGGGGCGTGATCCTTCCCGCGATGGTCGCGGCGCTGATCTTCGTCATTCTCGTGCCCATGCCCGCCGTCCTGATCGACCTGCTGCTGGCGGCTAACATCGCCTTGGCGGCGATCATCCTGTTGACGGCGATCTACGTTTCGACGCCGCTGGACTTCAGCGTCTTCCCGTCGCTGCTACTGGTGGCCACGCTGGTCCGCCTCGTGTTGAACGTGGCGACTACGCGGCTGATCCTGACCGCCGGGGCCGGCGGGGCCGCGCCCGAGACGGCCCAGCAGGCGGCCGGTCGCGTCATCTGGTCGTTCAGCAGCTTCGTTTCGGCCGGCTCGCTGACGGTGGGCGTGATCCTGTTCCTCATGCTCGTGGTCATCCAGTTCATCGTCGTCACCAAGGGCGCCGCTCGCGTCAGCGAGGTCGCGGCCCGGTTCGTCCTGGACGCGATGCCGGGCAAGCAGATGGCCGTCGACTCGGACCTTAACAGCGGGGCGATTAACGAGACCGAGGCCACCGCGCGACGGGGCCGGATCGCCCGGGAGGCCGACTTCTACGGTGCGATGGACGGGGCGTCGAAGTTCCTCCGCGGCGACGCGGTGGCCGCCATCGTCATCACGCTGGTCAACATCCTCGGCGGGCTGTACATCGGGATGGCCCAGTACGGATGGTCATGGGCCCAGACGTCCGACCTGTTCACCCGCCTGACCATCGGCGACGGGCTGGTGACGCAGATTCCCGCATTCCTGATCTCCGTCTCGGCCGGCCTCATCGTCACCCGGAGTACGACGCGGACGAATCTTGGCGAGGAGATGGTCAGCCAGCTCGCCGCCCGCCCGGCTGTGTTGGTGATCACGGGGATCTTCCTTGCCGCCCTCACGCTGACGTCCCTGCCGGCGCTGCCGTTGATGACGCTGGGGACCGGATGCATCGGGCTGGCGGTGATCCTGACGCGAAGGCAGGCCGGCGCCGAGCCGGCCGATGCTTCCCCGGCCGCGCCCGCGGCGCCCAGGCCGGGCCAGAGCGTCGACGACCTGCTGACCGTCGAGCCGATGCGAATCGAACTGGGCTACCGCCTGGTGGGGCTGGTTGACGAGACCCAGGGCGGGGATCTTCTGGATCGCATCGCCGGGCTCCGCAAGCAGATCGCCGGCGAACTGGGCCTCCTCGTGCCTCCCGTGCGCATCGTCGACAACATGTCGCTGGACGCACACAGCTACGCCGTGCTGATCCGCGACTCCAAGGTGGCCGGCGCGACGCTGTATCCGCATCGCCTGTTGGCCATCGGCGAGGGCCAGCAGCGTGAGCGCCCCGACGGCATCGAGACGCGCGAGCCGACGTTCGGCACCGAAGCGGTGTGGATATCCCCCGCCGACCAGGGACGGGCCGAGGCGATGGGCTACGTCGTGGTCGAGCCCGCGGTGGTTCTGGCCACCCACCTGGGCGAGATCGTCCGCACGCACGCGGCCGAACTGCTCGGCCGGCAGCAGGTGGTCGAACTCCTGGACGCCCTGCGCCCGCGGGCCGAAGACCTCGTCCGCGAGGTCACCGAACGATTCGGCGTGGCGCGCCTCCAGAAAGTGCTCCGCCGCCTCCTGGACGAGCGCGTGCCGATTCGCGACCTCGAGACGGTCCTCGACTCGCTGTGCCAAGCCGACGCCGGCACGGCGGATATCGACGACCTGATCGAGCAGGCGCGGTCGGGTCTGTGGAGGCCCCTGTCGCAGCAGTACTGCGGCGATGACGGCAAGCTGTGGTGCCTGCACCTTGATTCCGACGTCGAGGAGCGCCTCGGCACGTACGTCGCCGACGCCGGCCGGGCCGTCACCAGCGCCGTGCCGGCCGAACTCAGCGACGCGCTGTGCCAGGGCGTCACCCAGGGCGTCGGGCGCTTTGTCGAGCACGGTCGCAAGCCCGTGCTGGTCTGCTCGCCTCAGGTCAGGCCGACCGTTCGACGGATCATTTCAGTCGTGGCCCCCGAGGCGGCTGTTCTGGGATACAACGAAGTCAACTGTGTGGAAGTCGAGTCCATAGGAAGTGTGGGTGGCGAATGAGTCCGAAAACGTACGAAGCAACGACGATGTCCGACGCGCTGGCCGACGTGAAGCGCGAACTCGGGCGCGATGCGGTGATCCTGCACACGCGGAGCGTCCGCAAGGGCGGCGTGCTGGGACTGTTCGGCGGGCGATCCGTCTGGGAAGTGACCGCCGCCCCCAACGTCAACGTCCTGAGCAGGCCCCTGCAGGGCGAGTATGTTCCCGTAGCCGTTGACGACGGCGACCGCGACGAGCCGTTCAGCGACGTCGACGCGGACCTCTTCGAGCCGGACTACGCGGGCCAAGACCTCATCGCCGACCACGAGGCCCACTCCGCGGACGAGCCCGACGGCGAGACCGGCGCCAACGAAGTCATCGTCGAGCAACTGACCGATATCCGCGACATGCTCAATACGCTGATGGCCAGTCGAACCGACCCTGACGCACCGAAACTGCCCGCCGCCCTGCACGAGATGCACAACAGGCTCTGCGACGAGGAGGTCGCCGAACGGACTGCCACCGACCTGATCACCGAACTGCGGATGGCCCTGACCGGTGAGGAACTGGTTGATCGGCCTCTGGTCCGCACGCGGCTGGCCGAGATGATCGCCGAACGCATCCCGCGCGCCCCCGAACCGGTAAGGGCTCCCGACACCCGCGCCCGCGTGGTCGCCCTGATCGGGCCCACGGGCGTTGGGAAGACCACCACGGTGGCCAAGCTCGCCGCCAACATGAAGCTCAAGAAGAACCTGCGCGTGGGACTGGTCACCATCGATACGTATCGCATCGCGGCGGTCGACCAACTCAAGACCTACGCCGAGATCATCGAAGTGCCCCTTCGCACCGTGCTGACCCCCCAGGAGATGCACCAGGCGATCTACGCGATGCGTAGCATGGACATGATCCTGATCGACACGGTCGGCCGCAGCCAGAATGATCGCCTGCGACTGAACCAGCTTCGCAGCTTCCTGACCGCCGCCGACGCCGACGAAGTGCACCTGGTGGTAGCCGCTACGGCCAATCGTCGGTGCGTATCGAACGTTCTGACGCAGTTTTGCCCACTGGGCGCGAACCGGGTTATCGTTACAAAGCTTGATGAAGCTGAAGCTTACGGAATGGTCCTGAACGTCACGGAGTCCTGCAAGCTCCCGCTGAGCTACATCTCAGCCGGTCAGGAAGTACCTGACGACATCGATCGGGCGAACCCGCACGAACTGGCCAAACTGATCGTCGGAGGCACCGGCCATGCCGCTTGAGGACCAGGCAACCCGACTTAGACAGTTGGTTCGCGAGGCGCGACAGACGCTGACAATCGCGGTGGTCTCCGGCAAGGGGGGTGTCGGTAAGAGTAATGTAGCACTCGGGTTATCAATCATGCTCTCTGCCGCGGGTAACCGTGTGGCGCTGGTGGATGCGGACCTTGCGCTGGCGAATCTGGACGTGCTGGGCAATGTAACGGTACGGGGCAATCTCTCGCACGTGATCGCGGGCGAGCGAACGCTTGCGGATATCCTGATCGATCTGCCTAGTGGCGTGCAACTTATCCCCGGCGCGAGCGGCCTGTCCAAGGTGGCCCAACTGTCCGAGTTCCAGCGGGCTAAGCTGCTGAGTGACCTGACGGCCCTGGAGGCCGACAACGACATCATCATCGTCGACTGCGGTGCGGGAATCGGCCCCGACGTGGTCCAGTTTGCCGGGGGGGCGGATAACCTCCTGGTGGTCACCACACCCGAGCCGACGGCGATAACTGACAGCTATGCCGTGATTAAGGTGATGTCACAGCGCGCGTATCGCGGGCACGTCAGCCTGCTGGTCAACTTCGTCGCCAGTCGACAGGAAGGGCGGATGACCCACCAGAGGATCGCGTCAGTGGCCAGGGAATTCCTCGGCATGACGGTTTACGACGCCGGATTTGTGGTGACGGACCCCAAGGTGGGTCAGGCTGTCTGCCGCCGCGAGCCGTTCGTGCTCGCCTACCCGCGCTGCCCGGCGAGTCGGTGCGTTGCTGCTTTAGCTACAAAGCTTTGCGCTGGCGGATCGCTGGTCAAGAGGAAGGAAGGCTTCTTCCGACGCGTGGCGAAATGGTTTGCATAGGACGTGAGGGGCAAAAGTTTTTTTGAAATATTTTATGAAAAAGGGTGGTCTAGGTAAGATAGGTAGTATATAACGGATAGTTAGACTACAGTGAATCGGAAAAGCTACGACAATAGAACGACGAGACGACGGCAGGGGCCCAGAACGGCTGAGACCTTGGTAAGGACTATGGTGCGAAGGAGTGTCGGGATATGAGAATGATCGCGAACAGGACAAAGGCGGACCCGGAGCAGGTGGCCCAATGGTGGGACGAGTATGGCAAGACCCGCAGTGACGAGGCGAGGAACCATCTGCTTGAGCAGTACCTTCACATCGTCAAGTACACGGCGGACCGGTTGTATGCCAAGTTGCCCGATGAGGTGGAACTGGACGACCTGGTCTCGGCAGGCGTCTTCGGGCTCATGGATGCGGTCAAGGCGTATGACCCGGAGCGGGGCGTGAAGTTCGAGACCTACTGCGCGCCGCGTGTGCGTGGGGCGATTCTCGACGAGTTGCGGTCGCTGGACTGGGTCCCGCGTCTGGTGCGCAGTCGCGCCCACAAGCTCAACGCGGCCACCAGCAGCCTGGAAGCCGCGATGGGGCGCAGGCCCACCGACGCCGAACTGGCCAAAAAGATGAAGCTGCCGATGAAGGAGTTCAACAAACTCCGTCGCGATGCGCGGGCGGTGGGGCTGGTCTCGCTGAGCCGCAAGTGGTACGAGACCGACGCCAGCAAGGACGTCCGCGAGATCGACGTGATCCGCGACAATCGCAGCGAGGACCCCCTGCGGGCCGTCCAGCGCAAGGACATGAAGGAACTGGTCACGCGCGGCCTGACGCGGGCCCAGCGCCTGATCATCATGCTCTACTACTTCGAGGAGATGACGATGAAGGAGATCGGCGAGACGCTGGACCTGTCCGAGAGCCGCGTCAGCCAGATGCACTCGGCGATCCTTGAACGCCTTCGCGGGCACCTCGACAAGCGACAGAAGGAACTGCAAGTCACGTGAGGCCGCACGGCCTGACGCGTGTGATGTGATACGACGTGAACTCCTCCGGGCGGCTCAGGCGAGTCGCCCGGACCTGTTTCCGGACCGTGACGCGGTGACGGCGGGGGACTATCATGGAGTGCAGCGAGCGGCGACAGGAGCGTTTTGGTGACGAGTTACTTTGACTATCAGGTGGCGGCCGACGAGGCGGGGATATCGGCGGACGATCTGGCCGCGCTTCGGCAGCGGGTCGAGGCGGACTATCCCAGCCGGATGCTCCGCGAACTGCACCTGCTTGAGATCTGCAGAGCGATCGGCGCCGGCGAGAAGACGCTCGCCGATGCCCTGAAGCCCAACTCCAAGGTGATGCCCCCGATTTCCGAACTCCGCCTGGGTGGCTGACGGCGTCGGGGCGTCTGCAGGATTCAGCGCGGGGTGCCGTGGGCTGCGGCGCAGCCGCAACCACGTGGTGACGACTGCAACGTGGTTGCTCCGCTTCGCTCCGCAGCCCACGGCACCCGGTTGACAGTCTCCTGACCGGGGCGTCTGTTGAACCCCGCGCATTTCACCTGTAGAATCACCTCATCGATGGGATGGCATCGGATGCGAGGTGATATGAGCGAGAAGCGGATATCCCGGCGGGACGTGATGCAAGGCGGGTTGGCGGCGGGTGCGGCGATCGTAGGATCCCGGGCGCTGGCGCGCGACACGAAGGACGCGACGCGGCGGCCGAACATCCTGCTGATCTTCTCGGACCAGCAGCACTGGCAGGCGATGGGGTGCGTCGATCCGTTCTTCGACACGCCAAACCTGGACGCGCTGGCGAAGGACGCCTGCCTGTTCGAGCACTCGTTCTGCACCACGCCCCAGTGCTCGCCGAGCCGCTCGTCACTGCTGACGGGGCTGTACCCGAGCAAGACGGGCGTGATGGGCAATACCGGCGCGGCGGGGGGCAAGGCCCTGGCGCGAGAGACCATCGGCGCCAGGCTGCAGGCGGCGGGGTATCGCACGGGGTATTTCGGCAAGTGGCACCTCGGCAACAAGGCCGTCGCGACGACCGGATGGGACCAGAGCCGGCTGAAGATATCCGACCGCCGCAGCGAGGCCGACGCGGTCGCGTTTCTGAAGAAAGCGGGGCAATCGGACAAGCCGTTCGCACTGTTCGTCTCGTTCAACAACCCGCACGATATCTACAAGTTCAAGACCCACACCGTCCGCCCGGCCGGGCGGAAGATTGCTCTCCCGCCGTCATGGGACGGCGAGACGTTCAAGGGCAAGCCGTCAGTGCAGAAGCAGTTCATGCTCGAGGACCAGGGGACCGCGATCTGGGGCAAGGGGCGCAGCGAGTGGGAGAAGTACCGCGACTGCTACCGCGCCAAGACGAAACTGTACGACAGCAACGTCGGCGTGGTGCTGGGCGAATTGAAGCAACAGGGCCTGTGGGACAGTACGATCGTCATCGTCACGTCTGACCACGGCGACATGGACGCCAACCACAAGCTGATCTTCAAGGGCCCGTTCATGTACGAGCACATGGTGCGCGTGCCCCTGCTGATCCGCGTGCCCAAGCGGCTGGGCGGCGCCGCGCCGCGGCGCATCGCGGACGTCGATGCCGTCAACGTGGACATCGCGCCGACGATAGGCGACTTCTGCGGCCTGGCGCCGACCAGGAGCGACGGCGTGTCGCTCAAACCCGTGTTGACCGGCGCGAAGGGGCAGGTCGCCAGGGAGTTCGTCATCGGCCAGTACTACAGCAAGCAGCGGTGGGTCAACCCCATCCGGATGATCCGCACCCGCGCGTTCAAGTTCAATCGGACCATCGGCTTCGGCGACGAGTTGTACGACCTGAAGAACGATCCGCACGAATTGCGGAACCTCGCTTCTGACGCGAAGTATGCGGCGGTCAAGAAGCGGCTGGCGGCGCAGCTTGACAAGTGGATCACCGACAACGGCGATACGTTCTACTCGTTCAAACCGACGACGCGATCGGGCAGGCCCATCGGATGAGTGTGCGGTATTCCACGCGGAGACGTTTCCTCGACGCGGTGGGGTTGGGTGTCCTGGCGGCAGGCTTCGCGCGACTCGTCCGCGGCGCCCGAGCGGCTGTGGAGGTCCGTGCAGCGTCCGGCGATGACTAGACACTTGTGTCCGCGCGGGGAGTTAAAGGGTACAGTATTCATGCCGGTTGTCTCTCTCCCCGCACGAGGCGGAGGACCGACCCGCGAAAGGGCCTGATGAAGCGATTTGTGACAATCTCTCTGTTTGCCGCGCTGGTCGGCCTGCCGGGTCGGCCCCTGCGAGCGGAGGACGTGGACCCCATGATGGAGGCCGTCGCGCGGGAACTGCTCCGCCAGGCCACCACCAACGCCCAGCGGGCATCGGTGTTGTACGAGGCGGCCTCCGGGGTGGGCGACGACAACAAGGCCCTGCGGGCGTACCTGAACGAGCGGGCCCTGGGCTACGCGATTCAGAGCATCCACGTCACGACCAGCCGGCGCGTGGCGGACTATGCGTTGGGCAAGCTCAGCGAGGACGTGCCCGATCGGCGCGAACACTGGTACACCATGCGCACCGAGGTGTATCGGCGGTACTACCACAGCCCCATCAGCGCCGCGGCCAAACGCAGCGCGGGGCAGTCCTTCGCCTACCACCTGGTCCACTACGCCGGATATCGCGTGCGTGAACGGCGCTGGGACGAGGCGTTGGCGAAGTACAAGGAGGCGGCGGGGATCTTCGAGGCCCTGGGCCTGCCCGGGAAGACGGAGTTGGCGAACCTGACCGCCAAGGCCGTCCGTCGCGCCGAGGCGAGCAAGACGCTGGCCGCCCTCGAAGCCAAGTACAAGGCTAGCCCCACCGACGCCGCCCTCCGCAGGAAACTGGCGTGCCTGTGGATCATCGACCTGGACTATGCCCTTCGCGCCTCGCCCTACACCAGCAAGACCGACGGCACGTGGTACACCTGTCCTCGTCTGGCCGGGTCCAGCCTGAAGCGGTTCTACGATCCGGAAAAGGCCAAGCTTGTCGGCGACTGGTATCTCAACGAGATCGTCCCCCTGGCGACGCCCGAGACCCGCCCCGACATGCTTCGTCGTGCCAAGATCTACTACGACCACGCGGTGGCGCTGGGAGGCAAGGCCCTGCGCAAGACGACGCCCAAGTCCGAGCGCAACGGCAAGCTGTCGAAGACCGACCGTGCGGAGATCGACGCGAACCTGGCGAAGATCTCAACCGAACTGTACGGCGAGAAGAAGCCCGAGTGGCAGGTCATCTTCCGTTCGGACGACCCGACGGTCTGGAATACCGATCGGCCGACCGGCACGCTGAGCTACGCCGTGCCGCTGTCGAAAGTCGGCGGGCCGGTCAGGTACCTCAAGATGACCCGGCGCGATACGGGCCAGTTCGTGATCATCCCGATCAACGCGATGTCGCTGGACCGGGGCCTGAGCATTGGCAAGACGTACGGGTGGCAGGGCTCGAAGTACGTCTACAGCGGAAAAGCGACCTGCGTGGGCATCTACAGTCGCACCTCGCGCAAGAGCAGCCAGCGGGTCTGTGTCACCTACAGTTACACCGGCTGGGGGTTCGGCTACAACCGGACCACCAGGGAACAAGGCTGGGTCTGGGCCGGCAAGACCATCGACAAGACGTCCTTCGAGATTGCCGTCCTCAACAGCGACCTGTCACCCGAAGAGGCGAAGTTCCTGCTCGATTAACGAGTGGTTTGATCGTCCGCCGTCCCGTCCGGAGCGGGTGCTCACATGACGAGGAACGCCTCGTGTCGCGGACTGCGCCGATGTAAGAAGGGACTATCCTGATGACGGCCCGTTCGATGCGGACGCGTAGAGTGTGCGACTCGCTTGCACGCGGAACGAATGTGTCATTGGTTTCGCGTGCAAGCACGTTGCACGCCCTACTCGTCTCGTGCATCACGGCGGCGGTGCTGAGTGGCTGCGCGACTTGGCCTGCGCTGTCCGACGGCCAATCGTGGGTCGCGAGGCGCGACCGGGCCGTCCTGCGGGGGATGGGGTGGATGGAGGCATTCCTCGCCAAAGACACCCACCTCGACGACGTGGGGCTGGACTCGGTGTACATCTTCCTCGAGATCGCGGCATCGTCGCGAAACGCGGAGATACGTGCGAAGGCGTCAACCATCGCCCGCCGGTATGCCAAGCGGTTGGCCAAGCGATTGATGAATACCGACGGACTGCTCGAAGGGGGCGACCTCGTCGACCTGCTGGACCTGCTGTCCGAGGCCGCCCCGCTCGGGCTCGATGCCAAGGTGCTGGGACGCCGCGCCCGCGAGTCGCTGGCGGTCTGCAACTCATTCGAGGACCTGCATGGCGTGGCGTTTGAGGACCTGGCTACCGCCTCCGAGGACGACCTGTTCGACGCGATGATGAGCGTCTACAGCCTCGCCAAGGCCCAGGCCGCCTGCGGGGACGCGTTCAAGGTCACGCCGGGGCTGGCCGAGGTGCTGGCGTTCCTGGAACACCGCCACTTCATGGACGCCGTCGACGACCTGTCCGACGAGAAGGAGACCTTCCAGGACCACGCGTACCTCGCGACGCACGTCGCGTACATCCTGAGCAACTACGGGCGCCTGCGCCTGTGGCGGGCCGACGCGCCGTGGGTCTATCGCTACCTGCGAGCGAACTTCCACGCCGTGCTGGCCGACAAGGACATCGAACTGACGGCCGAGTTCGTCGACATCTTCCGCTCCCTGGGCTGCCGCGAAGCCGACGACGCCGATCTGCGCGCCGGCACGGCGTTCCTGCTGGCGGCCCAGAACGCCGATGGCTCCTGGGGCCCCTGGAAGAACGAGGAAGACGCCTACGACGCCATGCACTACACCTGGTGCGCCCTGGGCGCCCTGCGCGAACGGGTATTCCTCAAAGGTACGCCTTACGAGCAACATCTCCGCAACGTGCTGGATCGCGTGAATCGCTGATCCGATTGGACACTCGCGTGCCACCCCCAGGACGTAGGGCGTGCAACTTGTTGCACGCGGAACCGATTGGGGGTTCGTCCCGCGTGCAACGAGTTGCACGCCCTACCTCGCGCGCCCCGACTGGGCCCCGTGTCGTTCTTGCCAAGCGCCGGGCGTTCTGGTCTGCTATGGGCGCATGATATCGACTCGGCCCGCGAGAACCCGGCGGCGCAGGTTGCGGCTTATCAATCCGCGAAGCGCCCTGTCCACCCTCACCCTGCCGGAGATCATCCAGCGGATGACCTTCTCGCGCCGGGCCCTGTTCATGCCGTTGAACCTCGCGATCTGCGCGGCTGTTGTCCCCGACGGGTGGGACGTCGAGATTCTCGATGAGAACGTCTCTGACGACCCGCACGTCCCGTCGGCCGAGGGGATCGACGCGGTCGGCATCGGGGCGATGACCACGCAGGCCAGGCGCGCCTACGAACTGGCCGACGCGTACCGCGCCCTGGGCGTGCCGGTGATCCTCGGGGGCATTCATCCGTCGGCCCTGCCGGACGAGGCGCTCGAACACGGAACCATCGTCTGTCGCGGGGATGCCGAAGCGACCTTGCCCGCCGCACTGAACGACCTCGACGCCGGACGGACAAAGGACTTCTACGACTGGGAGGCCCTGCCCGCGGCCCCCATCGCCACGCCGCGAAAGGACCTGTTGGACCCCAAGGACTACCTCGTGTTCAACCCGATCCAGACCACGCGGGGCTGTCCGCACGGGTGTACGTTCTGCACGACGCCGGCCATCTTCGGCCGGCGGTTCCGCCAGCGCGACATCGGCGAGATTGTCGACGAGATGCGCCAGGCCAAGGAAGCCTTCAATAGCCGCATGTTCATCTTCTCCGACGACGACGTGGCGGGAAACCATGCGTGGGCGATGGACCTGTTCGAGGCGATCAAGCCGCTCGGAATCAAGTGGGCCTCCCAGTGCGACATCCTGATCTCGAAGAACACCCGGCTGCTGAAGCTGATGCGCGAAAGCGGGTGCGAAGGCGTGATCCTGGGCCTGGAGAGCCCTCGCGCCGGCACGCTGGCCGAGGCGGGCAAACGATACGCCCGGGCCGAGTCCTACCTCCGCCAGATCCGCACCATCCAGGCCCACGGGATCAGCATCTGGGGCAGCTTCATCTTCGGCTTCGACTCCGACGACTGGCGCGACTGCATGAACGCCGTCCGTTTCGCCCAGCGGGCCGGGCTGTCCATGTCCTGCTATCCCATCCTCACGCCGTATCCCGGCACGGAGGTCTTCGAGGCCTACCGCCGCGACGGCCGCCTCCTGACGACCGACTGGGACAAGTACAACGGCGCGACGGTCGTATTTCAGCCGAAGCGAATGACGATAAACGAACTGCGCCACGCGCAGGTGGCGGCGTTCAACGAGTTCTATGCCCTTCCGAGCACCGTCAGGCGTCTTCGCCTCTGGCCGATCAAGGGCAAGAGCTGGCTGGCGAATGTGGCGCTGCACCGCGGGCTGGCATACTATTATTCGCGGGCCGGCCGCCCCCTCCCGCGGTTTGCCGACTACCTCCGGCCCGACGCCGCCGAGCGGATTGCCCTCTGCCTCGGCGAGCGCCGCCGCCCGACCCCGGCCGGCCGGACAATGGTGTAAGCCATGACTGACGATATGCGAGAAGACCGTGTTGACGAGACCCCCGTGACCGTCGTCGACAACAGATACCTCATGCTCGTTGGCGGGCTGCTGCTGATCATCAGCCTGACGCTGGGCTACCTGTGGCAGGCCGAACGCGCGCGGCGCATCACAACTGAGGGGCGAATTGCCGCACTCGAGCAGCGCGTTGCCCAACTGAGCCGTGAACTGGCCCTCGCCCGGACCAGCGCCGCAGGCGGGGGCAAGGGTCCCAAGACCTTCACCCTGCCGCCCGGCGTGCCCCTGGAGTCGTTCCTCAAGAACATGCCCCCGCCGAAGACCCCTGAGTCCACGTCGCCGGAGTAACGCTGCGCCCGGCACGCGGGGGGAGGCGCCTCGCAACACGGGACGCGCCGCAGGGCTTACGCATCTAAACTCCTTAGCCGAAGAATCATCCGAAACACAGAAGAG
>CAZVEV010000039.1:0-31303 GCA_964625865.1 uncultured Planctomycetaceae bacterium
AGCAGACCTGCCCGACGACGTGGCTGATGGAGACGACGACGGATGAGGGCACGTTCGTCCAGTGTTACGAGGCGACCACGCCGGGGGGCGGGACGCTGATCGGCTTCCTGCCGGGCCATCGTCCCGAGGTGGTCGGCTCGGCCGTCATGGTCGCCAACGTCCGCGTGCTGATCGACGACCTGCTGGCCAAGGCGCCCGGGCGCCCCTGCGGCGGATGCGCACGTCGATAAAAACGGCGGGCGCCAGGAGCTGGCGCCCGCCAGAGGTGTCAGTTCATCGCCGCTGCATTATGCGCGGCGGCGTCTTCGGCGTACGAGGGCGACCCCGCCGCCGAGGGCCAGCACGGCCAGCGTGGCCGGTTCGGGAACGATCGTGGCCATCTTGACCAGTTGCACGTCGTCAAGCATCGCAACGTACGTCCCGTCGAGCATGCCGGAGGCCCGGTGAGTAATGATCAGCGAGTCGTCCGGTTCCATCTGGGCTGCAATCGAGATAGGCAAGGACAGTTCCCCGTCGCCGCCGGGGTTGCCAACGGTGGCCGAGTACAGCAGTGTCGCAGTCCCGGCGTTCGCATTCGCGCGGGCGATCGCTACGTCAACCGGCAGACTGGCCACCCCGGCATGTCGCCATCCCACGGTCAGCTCACCAACGACCGCCAAGCTGATCGTCTCGCCGGTGGGGTTCAGCCAGCGGACCAGCGGCATGTCCTCCCATACGCCGTACACCCCCCCGGTGTCCTTGCTGAGATGGTACAGTGCAAGTTCGTTGATGGCAGGGAGCACGTCATCGCCAGCCGACCAGACCACGTTGCGGACGACATTCTGGAACCACGCGGTATCCGCAGACAGGAGGACAGGAGTCCCTTGATACCAGGGGTTCTGGCCCCCAAACTCGTCGCCCTGAACGAGTTCATACTGCCAAACTGGACTGCCCTGAGAATCCACCGCGGGATTCCCCGCCGTGCTTCCATCAATGGCCCCGGGGACCCAGTCGGCCGAACGGTCCCAGATAAACCCGTCGTTGTAGGTGGCCCCATGGGCCGAAACCGCCGTAGCCCAACTGATCGACATACCAACCAGAACAAGGACAGCCTTACGCCACGTCTTGGTCTCCTGCTGGAACATGGTGTTCTCCTCTCTTCTAGGTGAAAGCACGGTTTGCGGGGGCCTCCGGTCGATCGAATACCAACCAACCCTCAGTTCCGCACCTCCACGAGCGCGTTGCAGACCTTCGTTCAATCAGCGTGTGTTTCGAGCAATTCGACTGAGCACAGGTTTGCGTGTTCCTCTTGGTGAGCTTCTCCGACTGAAGATAATTGTACAGCGGAATCCCCGGCTAGTCAACCCCCAAAAGGAGACGATGCGGCAAGTTTCTTGCGTGGCTCACAGAGCGCTGATTTCGGGCAACTCCGGCGCAATGGGGCGGCCCGTCATCGGAGAGGGGTCCAGCCAGTATCCCACGGTCTGCACCCGGGCAGCGCCGGCGAGATAACGGCTTACCCAAGAATGCTTTGCAATCCCAGCAGGGGTCGGCGACAGCAGAAACCGACCTCGGGTCGCCGGCGACTCGCTTTGACCCTGCCCAAGGCCATCCCACCGGACAGATCCCTGTTGCCCCTTTCTGAACCAGGCAATCTTTCTTTCCGGGGAAAGGAATCAGGCACAGGCATGGCGTTCACATCAGGTCTTCGAACGGCGAGGGGGGAAGGCCGCCAAGCACCTTCCTGGCCAGCGCTTCCCCCGCGCCAAGCACGGCCAGCACGGTCATGAAGATGATCTTCAGATCCAGCCAGAGGCCGCGATGGGCGATGTACCACAGTTCCAGTTGGCCCTTGTAGGGTGCGATGTACTCCTGGTGGCACTGGACCGGGGGCTTGCCCAGACGCGCGATGAGGCCCTCCTCGTCGCGGAAGATGATCGAGCCGACTCCCGTCAGACCGGGCATGACCTCAACGACCTTCTCCTGAACGTCGGGAGGGTAGTAGCCGAACGTCTGCGCCGTCAGCGGCCTGGGACCGACCAGGCTGATATCGCCCTTGAGGACGTTGAGGAACTGCGGGACCTCGTTGAGTTTGGTCTTGCGGAGGAACTTCCCGAATGGCAGGACGCGGGGGTCGTTCTTCTCCGTCACCGTGCCGGGGCCCATATTGGGGCTGTCTTTCAGCATGGTGGCGAACTTCAACAGACCGAAGGGCGCCCCGGCCCGACCGATGCGCTGCTGAACGTAGAAGATCTCCCCCTCGCCGGTCAGCCGCAGAACCAGCGCGATGACCAGCCCGAAGGGCAGGAAGAGCGTCAGGGCCACCAGTGAGACCATGATGTCCAACAGGCGTTTCATGCATCACATCCTGTTGTCCAGGAACCTGTGGGTTTCCTTGTGCTCGAATCCGTCCACCGTGTCCCGCAGAGCCGCGAGAATCTCGTCCCGCGTCCACTGGCCGGCCTGTTTGAGACGACGTATCCGAGCCAGGAACTCATCAAGGCGTTGGTGGGTCTCAAAGGGCCTGCCCCTGACGATGCCAATACCCGCAAACCGATCGAGATCAACGACTTCGTCGGGACCGCAGAACTCCTCGAAATCCTTCTCGCCGGTGGTGTCGCTGTCGAAGAAGTAGCAGGGCCATCGCCCCCTCGCCGCGAGATCGGCCACGCTGCGCCGGGCCTCGTCTTCGCTCTGGCAGGGGTGGGCCTCGTAGCCGAGGCTCTCAAGGAACCTCACCGCAATCGTATCGAATCGCGTCAGTTCCAGGCGCCCCTGCCCGAGCTTGGGAAACAGGAGGTCCCTGTTCTCGCCGAGTATGCAGGACATCAGGCACAGTTGGCCGGACTCGGCCGGGACGATGAAATACCGCCTCACGTCGCGCGGCGCCGAGAGGGGCTGCTTCTTGCGAATGCGTTGGGTGAACCCGTGGAGCAGACTGCCGTCCGAGAAGGCGACATTGGCAAACCGCGCCGTCGAGACGGATATCGCGTCGGCCGCACGCATGAGACACATCTCCATGACGGCCTTGGTGGCGCCCATCGCATTGGCGGGACGGACCGCCTTGTCGGTCGAAACGCCGAAGTACTTTCGACACCCGCTGTCGACGGCGTACTCCAGCGACCTGGCGGTGTTCAGCACGTTGACCCCGACCATCCTCATCAGCGTGAAGGCATCTTTCTCGCTACGTACGTGCTTCAGGGCCGAAAGATTCAGAATGTAATCGTAGGGTTCCCGCGATTGGAGGAAGGCGTCAAACTCCTTCCCGCCGCAGTCCAGGGCAAGCGTCCGGAAGTCCCCCTCGATATAGCCCAACGAACTGCGGATATCGCGGACAAGTTCGACCAGGTTGTTCTCGCTGATATCGACGACGTGCAGAGACCTGGGCGACCGCTTGAAGATCTCCTTGGTCACGGCCTGTCCTATCGTGCCGGCCCCTCCGATCACGAGGAAAGAGCCGGCCGAGACGGCGGCCGCCAGGTCCGCACTCGCACGTTCAACGTCGTCGTCAAACAGGCCTTCGGACCTGCCAATGAGTTTCAGCATTTCATCCATGGAGTCTCTTCTCTCGTGTACATGCCGGCCTGCCCGGTGTCGGGCGCCGAGGTCACGGAGCAGGAAGACTATCGCCGATTCACCCCTCCACTGCAAGGCTCGACCCCGGCATCATGTTGCCGTCTGCGACTCAGACCGCTCCCCGTGTGGCGCGGCGACCTTCTTGTACCATGCGACTTCCCGTGCAAGCCCTTCGTTCAGGCTGACCGTGGCGCGGCAGGACAGGTCTTGGGCGATCTTGTCCGCCGGATAGACATCATGGGCAAGCCACGTGCGAACGGCCCTGTGCACCGAAGCAAGCGGTCCGCGTCCGAGGCACACCGCCGACGCCAGCGCCGAGCCCCCCAACGCAAGCCAGCCCGGCACGCGCCATCGCGGCACGGGCCTGTCCAGGTGGGCGGCGATGGCCGAGACAATCTCATCCATCGTGCAGGGCTCGGCGGACACGTTATACGTCCTGGCGCCGCTAGCCGGCCTCAGCACGGCCTGCACGCAGGCGCGGGCGGCATCGTCGCGGTAGAGCAGGCTCTTGCGATTGTGGCCCCTGCCAATCCAGAGGAACCGGCCGCGATCGATCGACCGGACCAGACGGGCGACGTTGCCCGGATCCCCCTCGCCGTAGAGGGTCGCCATGCGGAGAATGGTCAGCCCCATGTCCGCCTCTTCGGCGGCCTCGGCGGCACGCAGTTCGCCCCCGTACTTGCTCAGGGCGTAGGCCGTCCGGGGCAGGCAGGGAGCGTCCTCCCGCGGCCCGTAGGCGCCGCCGCCATAGACGGAGACCGAACTGACGAGCACGAACTGTCTGACCCCGGCTTGCCCGGCCGCCCGGGCAACGTTGGCCGTCCCCGTGTCGTTGACGGCCACGAACTCCGCGGCGCCTCGGGACTTGTCGAACACGTGGGCCAGACCGGCGGCATGAATGACCGCATCAACGCCGTCTACGACAGGCCCGAGCGTCTCGGCAGTGCGGACGTCGGCCTGAGTGTACGGCGCCGCCTCGTCGGGAGCCTGTTCGAGACGGTCGGTCCGTCGTACGTCGAGTCCGGCCTGGGCGGCCTGTCGCACGATGGCCCGACCCAGGAAACCGCAAGCGCCGGTAACGAGCACGCGACAGGGGCGATCAGGGTGATTCGCCATCAGTGCATCTCCTCGATGAGTGCCTGGTAGCGTTCGACGATTCGCTCGTAGGCATAGTCGCGTTCGGCGGCGCTGCGTGCCCGAGCGCCCATGTCGGCCAGCCGCTTCGGATCGCTCCTGGCCTCCAGAACGGCGCGGGCGATAGCGGCGCCGTCGTCCGGGGGGACGACCCATCCCAGGTCGTGTTCGGTCACGACCCGCGCAAGTTCCGAATGGTCCTCCGCGGCGGCAAGAAGAGGCTTCCCGGAAGCGAAGACATTGTACATGCGGCTGGGCACGGAGACGCCGGCCATCCCCGCGACGAACGGGATGACGGCTAGGTCGCAGGCATTGAGGGCGTCTGCCAACTCGGCCTTGGGGCGACGGGGCAATACGTGCACATTCGTCAGGCCGCGCCGGCGGACCGCCGACTCCAGCCACGACTGCTTGGCGCCCTGCCCCATGATCAGCAGAACGATGTCCTCGTGCTCCCGGAGCATATCGGCGGCGTCAAGGAGACTCTCAAGACCATGCGTCCTGCCGATGTTCCCGCAGTACTGGACGACGAACTTGTCCTGAAAGCCCAGTCTGCGGAGCAGGGCGTTGTCAGCCCGATCGGCCGGACGGATGCCTTCCACGTCGCCCCAGTTCTCGATGATCACGACCGGGCCGCCACCGGGGCCCAACTTCTTGGCGGCAAGTTCCCGCATGTCTCTGCCCAGCGTGATCACGCAGTCCATGCTGCGATACATCCAGGCCGACAGCCCCCCCACCGCTCGCGCCAGCCAACTGGACGGCTGCGCCATCCCGGCGGCAATGAGGACCTCGGGGTACACGTCGTGGACCAGGAGGATGCACCTGGCCCCGCGGATCTTGCAGGCCAGCCTGACGATGAACGGCATTGCCGGCGGGTTGGTCACAACCAGCACGAGGTCGTTTCTCCGAAGAACGGTGACGGCCCTGATGAACACCGACAGGCTGATGGTGAGGATGTTCGCCAGCCTCAGCACGAGATTGTGCCGCCCGAATGTGGTCGCCGCGCAGCGATGGATATCCACGCCGTGGCGGCGTTCGCTGGCCGGGGCGCGAAGACCTCGCTCGGAATACGTCGGCTGGCTGCACAGCACACCGACGTCGTGCCGTCTGGCCAGACCCTCGGCAATGCCGGTCAGGAACAGCCCCGTGGAGGTCTCCTCCGGGTAGTACAGTTCAGAGACAATCCAGATTCTGTCGGCCATGGCACTCGTTCTTGAACCTTCGACACGCACGGACGCCGCGATGGTCGCCTGCTGCCGTCGGACGACGTCGACCGACCGTTCGCTTGTCAACGTCCCAGCACACAGTCAGGCACGTCATCCTGTCCGCAAACCCAACGATACACATCCAGCATCTGCGCGGCCACTGTGGACCAGGTGAACCGATCGTGCACGAGTTGCACTCCGCGTCGTCCCATGAGCCCGCGGTCGGTGTCTGACAAGGCCAGGAGGCGGTCAACGGACCTGCTCAGGGCCTCCACCGTCGGATCGGCCAGAAAGCCCGCCCCCGCCTCGCCCACGAGGGGAACGTTCGAACTCGTTGTGATCACCATGGGCAGTCCGCAGGCCAAGGCCTCCAGCAGGACATTGCTGAACCCCTCGGACAGACTGGGCAGGACAAACGCGTCGGCCGCTCCCAACAGGGCGAACTTGTCCTGGCCCCACACAGGACCTGTTACCGTCACGTCGTCTTCCATGCCGCCGCTGGAGATAAGTTCCTCGAGCGTTGCGAGGTGTCCATCTTCGTCGGGGCCTGCAATAACCAGGTGCCAGCCCCCGTGACGCGGAACGAGGCGACGCCAGGCCTCGATCAGAAGAGGCAACCCCTTGATGGGGTGGATTCTGCCCAAGGACAGTACGTTCTTTCGACCGCGCAGTTTCGGCCAGCGGGCCTCGGCCTGCGCTCTGCCGGGCAGAGAGTCGAACTGCGTCGGGACGATGCCGTTAGGAATCTCCGCCACCGGATTGTCCAGGCCGTAGCTCCGGATACTCCGGGCCTCATTGTCCGTCAGTGCGTGGAGGCATTTCGCGCGGCGGAGATTGCGCTTGGCGTATAGCGGAGCGGCGATGGCCTTCTTCCACGCCGACGTGCGGAGCGCACGCGGCTGAAGCAGGCCCCGTACGCTGATGACGTGAGGGATGCCGTGCCGGGCGGCAACGACCGCGGCGTCGTTGTTGATCGTTCCCCACAGGCAGTGCGAGTGAATCACGTCCGCATCGCGGGCCACGTTGGCGAGCATCGACCGGAACCCCTTCGGCAGGAGGACCCGAGCACGCTTCCAGACGCGACAGTCGGTCTGATGAACGGTGATCCGGTCTGCATCGTGTGCCACCGGCGGGCCGAAATCCGCACCGAGGTCGGTGGTGCACAGATCGACCTTGCACCCGCGATCGCTAAGGGCATGGCCGAGCCCGATTGTTGACCTGGATGGGCCGCCCCTGTTCGTACCAATCGAATCCACTACATGAACGACATGCATTTGCTCAGCGTTCTTCCTCTTCCAGCGTCGCCTCCCGAGCGACAACATCTTGTGTTTCATTCAGCAGTCCACACCCTTGCGGCGGAAAGACCGCGTGCTCCACGCCACGCCGACACAGTCGAACGGATGGCGAGCCCTGCCCCGAGACTGCCCGTAATCGAGGCCGGCCTAGTATATCGCATGGAGTGGGGATGGTATAGGCTATTAGACGGCCTTGCGGTCGACGTGGTCGACCTGGCTTTCTGGCGGGGGGCATCGAGACGAAAGACCGGGAAGGAAGGAGATGTTTGACGGGATAACGGAGATGAAATGGATAGAGGATAAAGAGAGAAAAGACACAGAAAGAAGACGGGGACCCGTCCTCTTTCCGTTGTCTTTTGTTTCTGTTTCTGTGTTGTTCTTTTTCATCCCGCATCTTCGTCCCGGCGCGCCGGGGTTCATCCTGGCAAGAGCCTCCTGTCTTTCCTGATGTCTTGTCTCTGTACCCCCGCCGGAAGGAAAAGTCGCACACCGGCCGATGGATCGGGCCTGCGACGGGACGGCCACCCGTGCTGACGGGCAGCGCTTCAGGGGCGCCCGCAACTCAGCAGATCTCTATACACGTCCTCGTATTGCCCCGCGATGGTCGACGGGGTCCACTGTTCGGCGCGGGCCTGGGCGCGCGCCGCCCGCCGGCGGGCCTTGTCCGGCTGAGTCAGAACCTGCACGATCGCCTCCGCCACATGGGGAGGGTCGGCCGGGTCTGCGAAAAACGCCGTTTCGTCATCGAGCAACTCGCGGTGAGGAGGGATGTCCGACACCACGAGGGGGCAACCGCACGCCATCGCCTCGATTACGGCATTGGGACACCCTTCGCGCCGGCTGACGCTGACACAGACATCGGCACTCTTCATCCGGGCCCACACGTCGTCGACGTATCCGGGCAGGACGATGACCTTCTCGAGCCCGTACTGTCGAATCAATCGGTCGATCCGCGGCCTGTCCCACCGTCCCGTCCCGCAGAATACGCCGGTAACAGGAACGCGTCGCGCCACGCGGGCCATGGCCCGAATGAGGATGTCCCAGTTCTTGTCCCGGATGAATCGCCCGACGGCAAGGACAGTCTTCGACGCGGCCCCCGTTCCGCGCTCAGACGTATCGACGGGCGGGGTATGCTGGATTTCGGCAATCGGCAGAGCGTTTCGGATCGCGTATCGGGGCGTCCTCTTGGGCAAGTAGGGGTCCCACGTATGAACCGCACAGACCGAGTTGCACACCACCGCCGAGGTCCCGGACGTCACCGCAAGGCGAAGCCGCGACAACGTGTACCCCATCGCCGGCACCCAGGCGCCTTGCCCGCGTTCGCAAATCAACCAAGGTACTGACCGGGCCCGGCAGGCAATGCCGCCCTGAACGTCCATCACGCTCATCCATGTCTGGACGAGTTGCGGCTTGAGCCGGCCTATCAGCCAGAACAACTGCCACGTCAATCTCGGGTCGAACTGGTGGAATCCCCTGAGCCAGTGAATCCGTGCGCCACTGGCCTCGAGCCGCCCGAGATTCGGTCCCCCGTCCAACAGGGCCACGTCAACGTGCCACCCCCTCCGGACCAGTTCGGTCACCAGGTAGACACATTGGCGCTCGGCGCCGCCACCTCCCATCGTGGAGATGCAATGCAAAATCCTGCCGCGTCCCATCAACTACCCATTCCTTTCACCGGGCCGGACTTCGACCCATCGCCGCAACGAGGTCACTGTCGCCACATTGGTGAGCGTCAGGAGGCTCCTGATGCCCGCACCACGAGGCGTCGGCCCGGAGTGGTCTCCGGACGTGACGGCTCTGCTGCCCAAGACGGCAAGAACGGCCTCAGGCATTTCCCGGCAAGGCCCGGGCATCATCAGCACACAATGCCCCCAGGAGTTTCACGAACACGTAGACCGGCAAGAAACTCCAAGTGAACAGAGCCAGGATCGAAAACGTCGTGCTCCTCAGGATCTGGTAGCATGCGGTCATCAACCACACGTGAAAGAGGAATGACCACGCCGTCTGTCGCTGTTGCGTAAACCGCCTGGAGAACAGGGCCAGCAGCCAGCCGACCAAGGCTCCCCTCAGGATCAACTCAGGCATACCCAATCCAACAATGCACTCGGAGATAACCCCGAACGCCATTCCGCCACCTGCCTCCTGAACCGCCGGATAGAACGTCTCCATATACCACACGCTCGGCTGGACCTTCTTGAAGGGCAGGAACTGCTGCGGCACGACGCTCAGAAAGTCCGAGAAGTAAAAGGCCGCCGGAAGTGGCTCAATCTCGTCGCCCAACTTCCGCTGGTTGAGATCGTAGGCATTGGCGAAGAGTCCCTCGAATTCACTCCCGCTGGCCATAAGGTTCAACGGCTCGTCGGCCTCGCCCCTGACGACGGCCGAACGAAGAGATCCCGCAATCAGGAACAGAACCATCGCCACCAGCGCCCCGCACAGGGCCGGGCCCCATCGTACGGGCTTGACGAGGTAGTGATACATGATGATCGCGGAGAACACGAGGAGGACGGCGTCTGTCCGCGAGCCAAGGTGCAGGAACAGTGCGGCCACCTGTGTGCCCAGCCAGATCCAGATGATCCACCTGTATTTGTGGTACTTCTGAAAGAGCAGGAGAAGCACCGCCATGCTCAAGACGCGCGTGACGCCACCGAGGTGAACGGCGATCTGCCTGACAAACAACGGAAGTTGACGAAAGGTCAGGTAGCCCTCGACGTAAGACTCGTGGGTCATGTCGAAGAAGACACCCAGGCCCCAGAGGAAGACCTTGGCCAAGACGAACAGCAGCACAAGCGCAATGACGGTCCCTCGCCCGGGGCTCTTCGGCGTCCAGGGGCCCTCCCTGCGCGGCTTACCACGCGTCACGAGATACGCGATGACGAATGATGTCAGAAATATCCAATAGTACCATGCGATCTGCCCGACCTCCTCCGGAGTGGGCATGGCTTGGTACAACCGGTTGTTCTCCTCTGTGTACCTCAAGCCGTTGACGACGAACGTGAGCAGCGGGAACATCGCATAGATCGCCACGATGACAGCGAAGAGGACCCCCAGGTCGAACAGCACGGGCCAGGCCGGCGTCCGCCTCTGCATCTCGGCGACGAAGATGACGCAGACAATGCCGATTGCCGCCCCGGGCAACACGACGGGCCAGTTCTCTTCGGTGACCAGATGCGCCAAGACGGTGGCGCCGATGAGCATGCCCGCGGCGAGGCCTACGGCCCACTTGAGCCCCTCGTCGGCAGGGGCGAGTTTCCTCTTAATGCTCAGCGTCATTCACACGTTTCCATGTCTGCCGCGCAGTCCGCCGGGCCGTACACAACTCTATCGCCCTGAATCAGTGTGCTGAGAATGGGAGGCATTGGCCCACTCTCACTGATGCCATCGGACGACACGTATTGGCTTGCGATAATCGACCAAAGCCACGTATAGACACTATACTCGCTTTTCGAATCGCACCGCAATTGAAAACGTGCGTCGCGCAGGGGCAAGCCGCGGGCTGGACCTCTGTCTCCAGGGGCATCGGCTTTCACTCCTTGGTCTGCTTGACACCGAGGCAGGCAATACTGCTTCCCATCTCTCTCATACCGGGGAAACAGGAACAGACGGCGTCGTCGATCCGGTTCACGTGCCACACCAATGACAGCGGGGACGAGAGCCCGAACTTCTGCAGCGCCAACATCGGATATCGAGTCAGCGTGCCATGCCTCACCACCCGTACCGTGCTGAACTCCTTGTACAGGGGCACCAGGCGTTCTTTCGTGAGCGGGTGGCAGTCGGCGCCAATCTCGCGTTGGCCGAGAATCCGCGTGCCCATGGCATACAACGGCGCCCGCCAAGGATCCACCGCGGCGAACCGCCCCCCCTCGGCCAGCACCCGTGCCGCCTCCTTCAACGCCATGTCCGTCACCATGTGGTGGAGACAACCTCCGGAGTAGATGGCATCGAATGAGCCAGAGATGAAAGGCAATTCCTCGGCAACGCCCACCGCGTAACGGAGGCGGTCGGCAACGCCCAGCGCTCGGGCGAGGGCTATTGCACAGCGCACCTCCCCGAGCATCGGCGTCAACACCCAGGCTTCCCTGGCTCCGGCGAGAAGGAACTTGACCGCGTGCAGGCCCTTGCCACCAAGTTGAAGCGTCCGTCCGTCTTGAATCGGAGCCAGGTGACAGTACGAGTCCCACTGGGCCGCACAATCATACGCGGCGTCCAGCCACTTGCTCATCGGCCGGGGAAACGACGCCACCTCGTCAGGCGTCACGCCGTCGAGCGGTTTGATGCGGGCATACGCCTCGGAGCCGCGAATGTCTGCGGCCTCCTCCGTGCCCACGCGGTTGTAGAACGCCATTTCCTCGTAGGCCTCGGCATACTGCGGGTCGCGAAGATCCACGCCGGCCCGGTCGCCCAACATCTCCGGGGCCAGAAGCACCGGAATACCATCAATGACCGGATACGCCCCCTGGTGGTCCTCGCGCACCAATACGCCAGTCAAGTCGCCCAGGGCTGCAACCCCCTGTGACGGCGCCAGATCATGTCCCATTATCGCCCAGGCCTCGGCCGGCGTGTGCAGGGCAAACCCCAGCCCGGTTGTCGGGCAGACGAGCCGCGCAACCCAATCCGCCAAATCGTTCACAGATACAGACATACCACTCCCTTCAACGGATCGCCGCGTCCGATGGTCACGTTCGGGGAACACCTGCGAACACGCCCTTGTCAACTCGGCAACGGGACCTCTGCGGGGCTTCTCTGGACAGCGAGTACTCCGCGAAGTGTAGCGATTTTGACGTGGTTTCGCAAGACAGGGGCCATTCGATGCCGGGGCAAACACAACGCGTACTGGAAAGAACGCCCCGGATCGGGGTACCCGACAGGCTCCTATGACCGTCCACACCTGCCCATGCCTTCCAGGATCAACGTACCGGCCCGGCGTGTCACGTGACCGAAGCGGTAATCCCGCATGGCACGTCGGCCACCGGGCCGTGCGGGCCGCCCCTGGCTGTTGTCGGCGAGCCACACTCGATTGTTCGAGCCCTTGGGTACGTCAGTGTCACATCTTCCCGGACCTGCGTCAAGGGCCGTAACCGTAGCGGCGCATCATCAGCCCGGCCACCAGTTGAACCGTCCGCTTCTGTCCGGCGGCCAGAGCGGTCACCCACTGCCGGTCGTGCCGCAGTCGAATCCTCCCGACCATCCGCACGCGATTGCCCGCCACGGCATGGCCGAACCCGAAGTCGTCGCCGGCATTCAACCGGCGCGTCAGTGAGGCGGTATCGACGTTCAGCAACCCGCCGATACGCTCCATCGCCGTCGCCGGATCGCTCACGAGGTCCTCATACCGCAGGCGGATTGACATCCCGGGCCTGAGCATGCGACAGACAACTTCCGATTCGACATTGTACAGGAGCCAGTTCACCGCCGTCCGCCATACCGGCGTCGACGACAGGTCCTGTTGAACCCCGCCGGCTATGTTCTTCCTGAAGGCCTTCCCCGACGAGTAGGCCACCCCTCGTGCATCGCGAACCAGGTGCAGCAACCTGACGTCCAGCCCCGGGACCATCGACAGGGCCAGCGCCCGCGCGGGTCCCTTGCTGGAGGTCACAATGATCGGCTTGCCGCTGATCGAGTGAATGGCTTCGAAGAGGGCCCGCGTCTCGCGGGCATATGCCCGGAATCTCGCCGACGCGCCGTTGCGCTCCTTGAGCAGCCGTGGCACGGCCAGGAATCGACCGTAGGCCCGCTGGCGGGCGATGAAGCCCTCGATGTCCTCGTGACCGATCCGCCGGGTCCAGTCCCGCCGGACGTCCTGCCAGAAGGGACAGACGTCTCCCGGCTGGCCGCAAGCGCAGTACTCGCCGTTCAGCCACGCGCTGCGGGGCAGGTTGCACAGTTCGCCCACACTCTCGATCCGGTCGTGGTTGCCCAGGATGCAGTCGAGAACGGTCGAACCGCTTCGCCCGGCGCCCATGATGTAGCCCACGCGAATCATCTGCCGACCCCTCGATGCCCGGACGTCAGCGGATTGTTCGCCAACGACCTCATCATCTCATCTGCCATGACTACACTTTCCACGCCTCATCGCACCCCGGGCGCCTGCGAGCGATCAAGGTCGCCCGCATCGCGCCGCCCGCGCGAGAAGGCCGTCGGATTCACACCCAGACGCCTCCGGGCAAAGACAAACAGACATACGTTCCAGACGACCATCGAGACCGTCGCGGCGACAGCCCCTCCTATCATACCCCACCAAGGAACCAGCGTGAAGCTCAGAACGATGTTCATCAAGGCCGACCCGCCGATCAGCACACTGGCCAGGCGTTCGTGCCCGGTCATCGTCATCAGGAACCCGCCGCCCATGTTCAGGGCATTGATGAAATGCCCCGCCATCAGGATGAGCAGGGGCACGAATCCCACGACGTAGGGCTCGCCCCAGAGACCGAGGACAGAACGGCCGAACAGGACGATGCCCGCAGCGCAGACCACGCAGAACGCCAACACGCCGCGCCCCGCCAGACGAAGTGTCCGCTGCAACTCACCCCTGCGATCGCGGGCATGAAAGCCGGAGATCATCGGCGCGAGAACCTGATTGGCGGCAATCAGACCGAACCCGACCAACATCGCCACGCGAGCGGCGACGGAGTAGATGCCTGCCGTCGTGGTCCCGTGGAACATGCCCACCACCAGCACACCGCACTGCGTGTTCAGGAAGTGAGCACCGGCCACCAGAATCAACGGCAGGCCGGTCTTGACCCACTGGCCGGTGCGATAGGCCGGCCGACATGAACGAACGGGAAGCGGGGTGCTCCGAGAAGCCAGCACGCCGGCCAGGGCGAGGGCCGCTCCCGTTGACAGCAGCAGCAGGCCCATCGCCTCCAGCGCGGTGGCCCGGTGGGCAACGCCCCAGTACATGCCCACAACGGCCAATCCCACGCCGGCAGGTCGAATCACCTGAAAAGGCACCTGTCCGACCACGACTCGCCCCAGCCCCTTAAGGACCTCCTGATAGAAGGTCAACAGGGCCGTGACGACCAGAACGGGCACGGTGACGGCAAACGTCCGAAACATGTCCGGTGACAGCCACGGCCTGATGATGGTCAGCACGCCCATCGTCACGACCGAGACAGCCAGGGCGGCCAGCAGGACCAACCAGGGGCACCGTCGCAGGATGCCTCTCAAGAGCGACCAGTCCTTCAGGGCCCTGTATGACGCGACATACCGCAGGCACGCGACGGGCAGTCCGAGCATGGCGGGCAGCACGAGTATGCCCAGCCACGTCACAGCGTAGACGTACAGGCCATACTGCACCTTGCCCATGACGCGTGCGAGGGCAATCTGAAGCCCGGTGGCCAGCGCCATGCCGAATGTCCGCAGCAGGAGGGAGCCGACGGCGCCTCTGACGAGCATTCCTCTGGCGGCCCGCCCCGGCGCGGGTCGTCCGGGCCGGTTCGGGTCCTTCCGGCCGTCGCTGGGGATCGGTGGGTCTGACTGGCTCAATCGATGAACTCCCGGAACCACAGTTCGAGGAAGAGCAGCGCCCACAGGCGCGAGGACCACTTGTCGCGTCCGGCGGCCAGCTCGTCGATCATCCGCCGGACAAAGCGGGGCTTGATCAGCCCCCGCCGATGGCAGCGGTCGTCCAGGAGCGTGCCCCGCACGGTCTCGGCCAGGTCCTCGCGAAGCCAGCGGGCCAGCGGTATCGAGAAGCCCGTCTTGGGCTTGTTGACCACCCGTTGGGGCACGATCGTGCTGACGGCCCGCTTGAGAATGGCCTTGCCTCCCGACGCATCTCGCTTCAAGCGCGAGGGGATCGTCGCGGCGAACTCAACAAGGTCGTGATCGAGGAACGGACTGCGTAGTTCGAGGCTGTTGGCCATGGAGGCGATGTCCGTCTTGACCGTCAGGCAGTCCGGCAGGTAGAAGCTCTGGTCGTGGCACATCATCCAGTCCAGCGGCTCGGTCCCGGCGGGCATGGCCAACCGGGCGGGACGGTCCATCCGGTCATGTCCGGCGCCGAGCAAGGCCTTGAAGCGGCGCGTGTAACAGGCGCGGCGTTCTTCGGCCTTGAAGATGCTGACCTGTGAGAGATACCGCTGTGGCCATCGAGACCGCACCATGTTGCAGGCCCGCACGCCCCGCCCGGTCAGGTGGTTGTACGGCATGAGGCCCAGTACGGCTTCCAGCGGCGCCAGTGCCGCATGCCGCAGGGCGCCGGGCAGGACGTCTGCCCGGCCCCACCGAAGAGCCTGGGCGTAATGACTGTACCCGCAGAAGCTCTCATCTCCGCCATCGCCGCTCAGGGCAACGGTTACGCCCTGTCGCGTCATCTTCGAGACGTAGTACGTCGGCAGGGCCGACGAGTCGGCAAACGGTTCGTTGTAATGCGTAACGAGCAGGGGCAAGACATCGGCGGCCCGCGGCTTGACAACATACTCGTGGTGTTCCGTGCCGTACCGTTCGGCCGTCAGGCGGGCGTAGGGCATCTCGTTGTGCGTGTCGTCCTCGAAACCGATCGAGAAGGTCTTGACCGGGTCTGAGGACTCCATCGCCATCAGCGCAACGACCGTACCGGAATCGATGCCGCCACTGAGAAAGGCCCCCAGAGGAACGTCAGAGATCATTCTCATCCGTACGGACTCGCGCAGGCGGTGGACCAGTTCGGCTTCGAGGTCTTCCGGCCTCGCCGTGCTGCAGGGCCCCAGCGGCGGCTGCCAGTACCGCTGCACGTTCAGCGTCCCGTCGGCCTGGCACGTCAGGAAATGCCCGGGGGGCAGCTTCGAGATGCCCTCGAACGCCGTCAACGGACTCGGGACGTACTGATACCGAAGATACAGGTCTATCGCGTGGTAGTTGGGCGCCACGCTCACGTCCGGATCGACGGTGATCGCCTTGATCTCCGAGCCGAACACCAGCGCCGTACCGTTTCGCGCATAACAGAACGGTTTCTGCCCAAGCCGGTCTCGCGCGGCGAAGAGCCTTCTGCGGCGGCCGTCCCACAGCGCAAAGGCAAACATGCCGCGCATTCGGGCCAGGCACTCCGTACCGTATTCCTCGTAAAGGTGCGGGATAACTTCAGTGTCACAGGACGTGCCGAAGACGTGACCCTTTGATTTCAGTTCCTCCCGCAACTGGCGAAAGTTGTACAGTTCCCCGTTGAAGACGACCCATATGGACTGGTCCTCGTTGGCCAACGGCGGGGCGGCCTGCGGGGACAGATCGATGATCGACAGGCGCCGCTGCCCGAGCCCGATGTGCGGCCCGACGTGCAGACCCTGATCGTCAGGCCCACGATGAACGAGAGTCCGACACATCCTCTCGACAAGGTCTGCGCCCACCGCCGACCCGTCGAAGGTCATCTTTCCACAGATTCCACACATACTTACGCCTTGGTCGCCCCGGCGAACAGACCAACCGCCGGTCATACACGGAAGATCGGCTCGTCCAACAGTCCTGTTGGCCACGACGGCTCAGTGTGCCCCCAGACCGATCCCATCCCTGAAGAACGCCGCCGATGGTATCAGAGGGCGGGGCCGTCTTCAAGGTCCGCGCCGACCCGGTGGGCCGAGGGGATCGCCTGATCGTCAATCCTCTCAGTCTCATGATCCGCGCAATCCCCGTCCTCCGGTGAGTGTGTGCAGTTGTCCGCCTCGACTGAATCACACCCGCCAGAGAATCAGGTCACACACCGGCCCGTCCATTGCGTGGCGAGGGGTGGCGTGGCACGAGGCCCTGTGGTATAGGTGTCGGCATGACACCGTCCATGGAAGAACCGCTGCCCATTGCCCCCTCCGCGCCGGGCCGAGGAAGACGCCTGGCGGCCTTGGTGGGAGTGTTGATCTTGTGTGGGGCCCTGCGTCTGTGGCTGGTGGCCCACAGTGACCTCATCGCGCGGGACGGGACGGCCTTGGTCGCCAGCGCGAAGCGATTCGACCGGGACGCAGTGGGCGAGATCAAGACCAGCCTGTTCCATCCGGCGTATCCTGCATCGATCGTGGGCGTTCGGCGCGTCCTTCTGGCGTGTGGCGCCGACGCCGAACAGGTCTGGACGTGGGACCTGTCGGGGCAGGTGGTCTCGCTGGGTGCCGCCCTGCTGGCCACGCTGGGGCTGTGGCTCTTTGCCGAGCGCCTGTTGAACTGGCCCATCGCGTTCGTGAGCGTCCTGCTGATGAGTCTGACGCGGAAATGGTCGGCCCTCGGCGCCGACGTGCTGGCCGATGCCCTGGCGATCTGCTTTCAGGTCTGGGGGGCCCTGCTGGCGCTGATCGCAGCCGAGCGTCTGGCGGATGGCCGCAAGCGTGCCCTGGCCTGGGCCGCCGGCGTCGGGGTCCTGACGGCCGCGGCGTATCTCGTCCGCCCCGAGGCCATCTTCATCGGTCCCGTGGCGGCCTCGCTGTGGCTGGCAAACATCGCCAGGAAGCGAGCCCCGTGGCGATTGTCCCTGGCGGTAGTCCTGCTGGCGGCCCTCACCGCAGCCCTGTGCGCGGGACCCTACATGCTCACGATCGGCGCTTTCTCACGCAAAACCAGCGTCCTGAAGTTCCTGCCGCCTCCGGCAGCATCTCCGACCGCCGCGTCGGTCTGGCCCCTTGCCGCCAGTGCGGGCGACTCGGGCGTCCACCAGATCATCGATCAGTTGACCATCTCGCTGCACCTGATCCTGTCCGTACTCGCATTGGTGTGCGTGGTGACGTGGCTGAGCACGCGAGTCCGTCGGCTTCGGACTCCGGACCGCGTGCGCATCTTCCCCTCGTGCGATGGCGTGATTCTGATGCTCGCCGCGGTGGCCCTGCCCGCCGGGCCGCTGATTCACTACGCCCACATACAGAAGCTCTCCCACCGATACCTGATGTTCCAGGCCCTGCTGCTGTCTCCACTTGCCGGCGCGGGGCTGACCATTCTGGGCCAATACCTCCAGATCGCCGCCGACAGGCTCGGGCGTCCCGTCCGCCAAGCCCAAACCGTCTTCGCCGTGATCGTGGCTGCACTGGCGGCGGGGCTGATGGCTCACTCGCTTCGCCCGCTCCACCAGGGCAAGGGCAACTTCCGCACGGCAGCGGCCTTCGTGCGGGAGATCACCACACCGGACGACTTCGTCGCATCGACCGAGCCGTGGATCCTGCATTACGGCGGCCGACCCGGATGGTACATGCAGAACAAGTACCTCACGCGTCCCGGCTCGCTCCCGCGTTTCCTCCGCAACTACAATGTGACTCACTTCGTCTTCTGCAGGCACAGGAATCCCAAGGAGGGCGAACTGGAGGTGGAACTCGACACGCCGCACCTGGCCCATCTTCGAACATTTCCCCCGAGCGACCGGTCGGGCACGACCATCATCGTCTATCGCGTGGAACGCGGCGAGTGGGGGCCCAGAACGCCGAAGAGACCGTAGTGGGCCGACCTGTTTCAGTTCGTCGGCGCGGGGCGGGACGCTGCCGGCGGCTCGACAATCAGTTCGCAGGAGGGCACGGGCGACCCTTCGCGGCCAAACAGCGTGCCCCGATCATCTTGTGCGTATACATCCAGATGGAAGAGGCGTCTGCCCGGCTTCTTCGGCGCGGGGAATCGATGCACAAGGTGGACACGGCTTCCGGGGGCAATGTCTCGTCTCGGGAAGATCGTCGCCGTGCCGGTCTGCGAGCCGTCTTCGGGCCAAGGCCCCGTGCGCGGTCCCCAGTACGCGCAGAACCTGAACGAAATGTCCGTTCGGCTTGCGGGGATTGTCTGGCCAGACCGATTCGTAATCGTCACGGGAATCTCGACAACACCGCCGGGACTGGCCCTGACCGTCTCCGGCGCGGAGATGTCGATGAGGTAGTAGTACGGATGGTACGTCGTCACAGCCCACCGGCGGAACGCCTCCCACCCGCCTGTCGAGACGCCTTGACGCGTGCAGTAGTCCTCGTACTCGGAGAACAGTCCGGCCACCCCGTCATCGGTGGCCCCCCGGCCGAAGTACTTCCACGACAGGTGCTCGCGGGCATCGTCGTAGGTCTCACCCCCGATCGCCATCGCCGCAATGACGCTGGCCATGCCGCTACGGTCAATACCATCCCTGCAGTGCAGCAAGATGGGCCTTTGAGCCTTCTCAATCGCCTCGATGAGTTCCTTCAGCACGGGAGTTCCCGGCAGACGCGACGCGGTGAGGCGGATGTCGATCATTGTCACACCCGCCTCTTCGAGGGTCTCGCGCTCGGTCTGGTAGAATGGCAGGTGCGTTTGGCCCCGGAGATTGATCACCGTTTTCAGGCCATAGCGTGAGATCCAGTCCTTAAGCTCACCGGCGCTGGGTTGAGCAGAGCGATACACCTGCCCCTCCGTAACGGTGCGGAAATTCCCCGTTCCATAGAGCAGATAAAGACAGTAGGCCCCACAGACACACGCCGCAATCGCCAGGGGCAGCACCAACGACTTGATGAACCGTCGCGGCCGGATTGGGGATTCGTGGGCGTTTCTCGACATCAACGCGCCATACTATCAAGCCGCTCCGGCACAGTCAACTTGCAGGGCGGGCGCCCCAGATGCCCTTTCAGGAAACGCCGGCGGATCGAGGACCGCGGGCGGCGGCAACACTCTCGGGGACACTGACGTATGCACCGTCATCGGCCTCGCCCTCGGCGCCAATGGCAGAGGCATCGAGACCTTCAGCCAGCGCCAGTGTCTCGATTCGCAGAGCATCCTGCCCGGGGCGGTCCGGCAAGTCGGCCGGACTGTGCTCGTCCATCAGCCTGCCGAACAACGTCAGGCGGCTTCCCGCCGTCTCCAGCGAGCCGTTGACGGGAATGTCGATACTCGCGCGCACCGTCTCGCCGTCGGGCCAATGGCGCACCGGCAGGGTCAGGTGGACGGCCCGCCCGTTGCCCCCATTGCCCCGGTGTCCCGGAAGATGCCACTGCAACTGGCGGGTCTCGCCGCTGTCATACTGAACCTGGACGCAGATGCGTGCGAAGCCGAGGTGTCTTCCGGCGCGGCGCACGACGCGCCACCACTGCGGGATGGTTGTGGCCTCACGAAGGCGCAACTGCATCTCTTCGAACGTCCGCCTTCGGGCCCGGGCCTCCCTGGACATCGCCAGATTGCGCTTCAATGCCGCCAACGCCTCGCGGAACCGGATAGCGCCCAGAACGTGAAACAGCAAGATCAGCCCCACCACGCCGCTTGAGAAGATCGCCAGACGCACCACGCCGGTGGTCACGACCATCAACAATCCCAGCAGGCCCGAGACCAGACTGACGGCGTACAGCGCGAGAACGGCCCCGCGATGGCTCCAACCGGAGTCCATGAGCCTGTGGTGCGTGTGACACCGGTCGGGGGCGAACAGAGACCGACGATCGAGCATTCGCCGCATGATGCTGAAGAACGTGTCGAAGAACGGTACGCCCAGGGCCAACACCGCCAGGGCCATCCCCACCAGTGTTCCACTCTGCTGGGCCGACATGACGCTGACAGTGGCAAGCAGGAATCCGATGAACATGCTGCCGCAGTCGCCCAGGAAGACCTTGGCGGGGTTGAAGTTGAAGAAGAGAAAGCCCGACAGGGCGCCCAGCATGGCCAGCATCACCAAGGCCACCGCTGTCTGTCCGGCAACGAAGGCAAATGTCGCGATGACGGCACAGGCGACGGCCGAGGTCCCCGAGGCCAGACCGTCCAGGCCGTCAATCAGATTCACCGCATTGGTGATTCCCACCAGCCAGAGCATCGTCAACGGCCAGGACAACCAGCCGAACTCCAGGTAGAACAACCCTTCGACGCCGATACTCTCGATACGCACGCCGCACGCACACACACACAGCGCCGCGACGATCTGCCCCAGGAACTTCAGTCGCGCCCGCAACCGCCAGATGTCGTCGGCCAGCCCGATCAGGAAGATCAACGCCCCGGTGCCGAGCAGGATCATCACATCCGTGTAGGCATGTGGCTTGCCAAGTCCACGCCCAATCTCCGGGTCCGCTACCGCAGAGAGCCCCAGCGCCGCCAATACGGCCAGCACTACCGCCAACCCGCCCAGGCGGGGAACGACGCGGGCATGGACTTTGCGCGTACCGGGACGGTCGACGGCCCCTATCGCAACGGCCAGTCGCATAAAGACCGGCGTAGCGATCAGGACCGCGAAGGCTGCAGTCGCATATGCTATCCCATAGCCCATATTCACCCGCCCTTCGACACGTCCAGAGCGCCCTGTTGCACTTGCCAGATCATCCTTGAAATGGCCCACCCGTTAGGACCACCGATCATGATAAGTATAGGTAGACCCATGGGCGAATCAAGATGGAACTGCACGAATGGCACAGATTCTTTTGGAGACAGCGGCCCAACGTTCACCGCTGGAGGACCCGTCTGAGCGTCATGAGCGTCCCGACTGGAGACGGGCCCTGACGCGTCCCCGGCCCCCACCGCCTGCCGAAAACGCCCCACGGGAGGAGACGACCTTCCCCCGCGGAGGTCCGATACGACACTTGGTCAGGCGTTGCGCGCCGAGGACGGGGCGACAAACCGGTCAAGACCGGTCCTTGAGATGGCGCGCGGGCGATACTACAATCGGATGGCCGTGAAACACACGTGAGTAGACGACATGATGACATCCGTCACAGGGACCCTCATATGACACCAAGCCGATCTCTGCTTCGACGTGCCCCCATCGCCTTCGTCAGCGACTATCTGCCCAGATGCTGCGGCATCGCGACCTTCACCCACGACGTGTGCGAGGCGGTGGCCTTGCAGGGCGAGGCCAACCACGACGTGTTTGCCGTGGCCACCAACGACATCCCCGAAGGGTATCCGTACCCCCCTCGCGTCCGGTTCGAGATCCGCCAGTCCATCCAGGCCGACTATCGCCTGGCCGCCGAGTTTCTCAACGTCAACCAGGTCTCGACGGTCTGTCTGCAACACGAATACGGCATCTTCGGCGGAACGTGCGGCTCGCACATTCTGGCCCTGCTCAAGCGACTGCGCCGCCCGCTGGTGACCACGCTGCACACCGTGCTGAAGGACCCGGATGACGATCAACTGCTCGTCCTGAAGGAAATCACCCGCATCTCCAGCCGCGTGGTCGTCATGAGCGATCTGGCCCACGAGATGCTCCACGAGGTCTACGACGTACCGCTCGAGAAGATCGCCAAGATCCATCATGGCATTCCGGACGTCCCATTCATCGACGCGAGTTTCTACAAGGACCAGTTCGGCGTCGAGGGCAGGAAGGTGATGCTGACGTTCGGCCTGCTCTCGCCCGGCAAGGGGCTCGAGTACGCCATCGAGGCCCTGCCCGATATCGTCGCCAAACACCCGGACGTCGTTTACATCATCCTTGGCGCCACCCACCCGCACATCAAACGCGAGAGCGGCGAGGAATACCGCAACGGCCTGGTGCGCCTGGCCAGTGAACTCGGCGTCAAGGACAACGTCATCTTCCAGAACCGGTTCGTCGCGCTGTCGGAACTGTGCGAGTTCCTCGGCGCCGCCGACCTGTACGTCACGCCGTATCTCAACGAGGCGCAGATCACCTCGGGCACGCTGGCCTACGCCCTGGGGGCGGGCAAGGCCACCATCTCCACCCCCTACTGGTACGCCAAGGAGATGCTCGACGACGGGCGAGGCCGACTCGTGCCCTTCCGCGACGCCGACGCGATCGCCGAACAGGCCATCGACCTGCTCGACCACGAAAACGACCGCCACGCCATGCGGAAACGCGCCTACACGTTCTGCCGCCGGATGCTCTGGAAACGGGTCGCCCAGGACTACCTCGACGTGTTCGACGAGGCCGGCGAGGCCTGGCTGGAGAATCGCCACCTGGTGGCCGTCCCGAAGGCCGCCGCAGACGACGAGACTGACAAGCAGGACGACGAACTGCCCGAGGTGGACCTGCGCCACCTGCGGACGTTGACCGATGACACGGGCATCATCCAGCACGCGACGTACTCCACCCCGGACCGCAGCCACGGCTACTGCACCGACGACAACGCCCGGGCCCTGATCGCCACCGTCATGTACTGGGACCAGACGCACGAGAACTCCGTCCTGGACCTGATGCAGACCTACCTGTCGTTCCTGAACCACGCCCTGGACGAGAAGCTCGGACGGTTCAGGAACTTCATGACGTACGATCGCACGTGGTCCGAGGTCATCGGCTCGGAGGACAGCCATGCCCGCGCCCTGTGGGGGCTGGGCATGGGCGTGGCGCTGTGCCCGCACGAATCGATGATCGCACTGGCCACGCGCCTGTTCCTCCACGGCCTGGCGGCGGTGGAGAACTTCTCCTCGCCGAGGGCGTGGGCATTTTCCATCGTCGGAATCCACGCGTATCTGCGGCGATACGGAGGCGACAGCGCCGCCCGCCGCACCCGCGCCGTGCTGACCGAGAGGCTGGCGGGCCACTTCTCCCATCACATGACGCCCGAGTGGCCCTGGTGCGAGGACGTGGTGACCTACGCCAACGCCAAGCTCTCCCACGCCCTGCTGATGAGCGGCAAGTGGCTCAATCGTGGCGAGATCATCGACATCGGCAAGGCCTCGCTCCAATGGCTGGTCGACATTCAGACCACCGACAGCCACATGCTCTCGATCATCGGCACCAACGGCTGGTTCTCGCGCGGCGGGGCCAGGGCACAGTTCGACCAGCAGCCGATCGAGGCCCACGCGCTGGTGGAGGCCTGCATCGAGGCGTTTCGCGTCACGCGAGAGAAGCACTGGCTCTCGTGCGCCAGGCGGGCGTTCAACTGGTTCCTCGGCGACAACGATCTTCGCACGCCGATATACGACTTCACCACCGCCGGATGCCGCGACGGGCTTCACAGCGATCGCGTCAATGAGAACCAGGGCGCCGAGAGCACGCTGGCCTGGCTGCTGAGCCTTTTGTCGATGTACGATCTGCAAATGGAGCAAACTTTGGGGCATCTTCCTGCCGATAAGTCTGGTGAACAGAGGCCGGTACGACGGCCGATAGGCCCCGGACAACCTGTAGTTACACCAGAGAAAGTAAGGAAGCATGCCAGCACCAATAGTGATGGTCAGCAGTTATCCCCCACGGCTGTGCGGGATAGGGACGTTCTGTGAAGAGGCCCGTGAGTTCATCCAGAAGCACAATCCCGACCGGGACGTCATCGTCATAAGCCATACCGACGGCGAGGGCGACGGCGTGGTGCCCCTGATCGACCTGACGCAGCAGAACTGGTGGAAGGCCGTTGCCGACGAGATCCACGCCCTCAAGCCCCACGTGGTGCACATCGAGCACGAGTACGGGCTCTACGACTACCGAGACGAGCGGGGCCAGGGCGACGGCAACGAGGGGTTCCTCGACCTGCTCGACGCGATCAGCGACGTGCCCACCATCGTCGAGCCCCACACCGTTCACGGGCGGCTGACTGATTTCGAGGCCGACTTCGTGTTCAAGATGTCCCGCCGGACCGACATCGTCCTCCTGAAGTGCCACTACCAGAAGTGGCGCCTCGACTGGAACTTCGCCGGTCGCGGCTGGCCCACGCCCAAGAACATCATGGTCGTGCCCCACGGCGCCCGACCGGACAAACGCTACTCCCTCCGCGAGGTGGTCGAACTCCGCAAGGAACTCAACCTCGACCAGGTCACCCACCTGTCGAACCACCTGGTGGGCCTGATCGGGTGGATCCAGTCCAACAAACGCTGGGACATCCTGACGTCCATGTGGGAAGAGATCGCCGAAGAAGTCCGCCAGCGCACCGGACAGGACTGGGACCTGCTCGCCGCCGGCGCCATGCGAGACCCCAACCACAAGGATGACTACGAGAAGTACAAGAACGACGTGCAACTGCTCGAGCAGAAGGGCCTGGCCCACTACTACGAGTTCGTGCCGCGCGGCGACATTTACTACAAGATGATGGCCGTCTGCGACTTCATCGTCCTGCCGAGCACCGATGAGACGCAGTCGGGGACGCTGGCGAGGATCATCGCCCTGAACAAACCCTACGTCACCACCGCGCCGATGGAGGGCCTGACCGCCCAGACGCTCGAATGCGGCGGCGGGCTGCTGTTCACCAACAGGGACATGCTCCGCCGCCACGTGGTCGAACTGGCCTGCAACGAGGGCGCTCGCATGCGAATGGGCGAGAACCTCAAGCAGTATCTCGACCAGATCGTCTCCTGGGACGTGGTGGCCCAGCAGTACAACGAGGCGTACGAACTGGCCCGACACGCCACGAACACCGGAAAGGTCGCCCAGTTGCCCATGGAGTTCTGACCCCCGACGAGAAGAAAACCACCCCGACGCACCGATTCACCGGCGGGTCCCATGCGGGCCCGCCGGTTTTTTTCGTCCACGCACCGGACGCCAGTGGTAGGGCGTGCAACTCGTTGCACGCGGGAGGAGTAGGATATCCGTTCCGCGTGCAACAAGTTGCACGCCCTACGGTTTGCCGCTCGCGCAAGCGGCGGCCGCTTGCCGCTGCCCATGGGTCGAAACGCTACTCGCCGGTGGTCTGTCCCGCAATCGTCGTCAGCGCCTCGGCGGCGAGATGAACGTGACCTTCCGTCGTGAACGGACCGAACGACAGGCGACACGTCCCCGCCGGGTGCGTCCCGATCGTCTCGTGAGCCAGCGGCGCACAGTGAACGCCCGGCCGCGAGCAGATGCCGTACTCGCCCTCCAGCATCGCGGCCAGTTCGCTCGGGGCCAGGCCCGCGACGGACACGCTGAAGACCCCCGCGCGATACGCCACGTCCGCCGGCCCGTAGACCGTCAGGCCGTCCACGTCGGCCGTCCGCGACATGAATGCCGTGCACAGGGCCTCGTCATGCTCGCGAATACGGCTCACCCCGCGATCGAGCACCCAGGCGGCCCCTTCGCTCAGCCCCGCCAGGCCGATCGCGTTGTGCGAGCCGATCTCGTACTTGTCGGGCATCGTCTGCGGCTGGACCGCCTGCTCGCTTATCGTCCCCGTGCCCCCCTCCTTCATCGTCGCCAACTCGTCCTCCAGGCCCGGGCGGATGTACAGCACGCCCGTGCCCAACGGGCCCAGAAGCCCCTTGTGACCGGGAAAGGCCACCAGGTCCGCACCGATCGCCTGGACGTCGATCTCCACGTGCCCTACCGACTGGGCCGCGTCAATCACGCACGGGATACCCACGTCTCGCGCGATCGCGGCGACTTCCTCGATCGGCTGGATCGTTCCGGTAACGTTCGACACGTGCACGCAGGCGATCAGCCGCGTCTCGTCCCGGATCGCGCGACGGATATCGCCCGGGTCAACCAGGCCCGTCTGCGAGTCGCACGGGACAAACTCAGGCCACAACCCTATCTGATCGTGAAGCGCGTTGAGCGGCCGCAGCACCGAGTTGTGCTCCATCGCCGTCGCCACCGCGTGCGTGCCCCGCGGGGCCGTATTCAGCAGGCCACGAATCGCTATGGCCAGGGCCTCCGAGCAGTTCAGCGCAAAGACGATGCGCTCGGGGCCCTCGGCGTTGATCAGTTGGGCGATGCGCTGGCGACAGGTGGCGATGATCTGCTCGCAGGCCCTGGCCTCGGCGTAGGCGCCGCGCCCGGCCGAGGCGCCGCAGCGGGAGGCAAAGTCCACCATCGCTGCCGTCACTGCCTCAGGCTTGGGAAAGCTCGTCGCCGAATTGTCCAGGTAGATCCGCTCCATCGTCGCCCGATCGCTACGCCTTCAACACGTCGATGAGGATCTCCAGCCCGCGGGCCAGATCGTCCTGGGGAACCGTCAGGGCGGGGGCCAGTCGCAGCACGTTGCCCTTGGCCAGGCAGACAATAAGCCCGCGATCCATGCACGCGAACATGACGTCCTTGGCCGGCCTCGCCTCGTCAAGGGCCATGCCGATCAACAGCCCCTTGCCGCGCACGTCCTTGACGCACGGGATCGACGCGTCGGTCACCGTCCGGGCGACCTGCTCGCCGAGGGCTGTCGCACGATCGACCAGGCCTTCGTCTTCGATCAGCTTCATCGCCGCGGCCCCCGCGGCGGCACAGATCGGGTTGCCCCCCATCGTGCATCCGTGTGTTCCGGGGCCCAGCACGTCGGCCCATTTCGGCGCCGCGACGCAGACGCCCACGGGCAGGCCCCCGCCGACGGCCTTGGCGAGCGTCAGGACGTCCGGCTCGATCCCGTAGTGCTGGTACGCGAACCACTTGCCCGTTCTGGCCGGCCCGGTCCACACCTCGTCGCAGATCAGCAGGATGCCGTTGGCGTCGCACAGCGCCCGCAGGCCCTGCATGAACTCGACGGAAGGCACGTTGACACCGCCCTCGGCCTGGATCGGCTCGACGAAGATTCCCGCCGTCTCGTCGTCGACGGCGGCGGTGATCGCCTCGAGATCGCCGTACGGCACGCCGGTGACCGTGCCGGGCACGATCGGCTCGAAACCGTCCTGGATGGTCGGCGTGAGGCTGAGGCCCCCCATCGTCCGCCCGTGGAAGCAGCCGGCGAAGCTGACGATCTTGAACCGCCCGGGCCCCGCGGCCAGCCGGGCCAGCTTGAACGCCGTCTCGTCGGCCTCGGCGCCACTGTGGCAGAAGAAGACCTTCCCGCCGAACGCGTTGTCGGTGATCCGCCTCGCGAGGTCCACCTGGGGCTCGTTGGTGAAGAAGTTGCCGTGGCTCATCAGCGTGCGGGCCTGTTCGGTAACCGCTTCGACGATCTTGGGATGGCAGTGACCGGCGACCCCGCCGGCGCCGAAACCGGGGAACAAGTCCAGATACTCCTTGCCGTCAGCGTCCCAGAGGCGGCTGCCTTCCCCGCGAACCACGCCCAGGATGTGCCTGCCGTAGTTCGGTATGATCCGCTCTTCGGTCGCCTCGATCAGTTCCGCTTGTCTCACCATCGGTCTGTTCTCCCGCATCGGTCGCCCGCGCCAATCCGCGGGCCTCGCGCAAGGGCGTACTTGTACGCCAACACCCCCGCCGAGTCAATACGCTTTGACGCGACGTCCCCACAGTCAATCCACGTTTCGCGGTCCGAACTTCGATTGCGATCAAGACAGGTAATTCGCAATCAAACACCGTGTCTTTCTCTGAGAATTCTCTTGCACTTGGCGTACGTTGCTGTTAGCGTATTAATGTAGTTTGGACGTATGAGCCGTAGGAGAGGTGTCCCTTCGGACCCGCCCGCCGGAAGGCAGGTACGCTTTTCGTCACGGGCGACGGTACATATATGCACAGAACACCGGGTCGGTGTTCGGGAGAAGATGACGATGAAGACCATGGCACGACCGATGACGATTGCCCTGTTGACCACGGCGGTCCTGCTGGCCGCCACGTCCGGCGCCAGGGCCGCGGCAATTGCGCCCAAGTACGACTTCGACGCCGGGTCGGACGGGGACATGACCTGGGACTCGCTGGGCAGCCCCTCCCCCGCCAATTCCTGGGCGCTGGCCAACATCACGTACAACGCCGATCCCGGCTCGCAGCACGTGGGCATTACCGGAGCGTATACGTACGACGGCAGCACCTCGGACGCCGAGGCCAGCGCCTACGGCACGGGCGGCGTACTCAACACGTCCGAAAACGCGTCGTTCGAGGTCTGGTTCAAGCCGAACCGCACCACGCTGGCCGACGCGGGCAAGGAACACCTGTTTGAGACCGGCGGGGCCAAGGGTGTGGGGTTGGCGCTGGAGGATGAAACCGACGGCATGACCGTGGCGTTCCAGACGATGTATGACAACCCGACCGGGCGAGCGGCGATCAAGCTGACCGACGACCGTCTGCTGGGCGATTTCATCCAGGCTGTCGGCGTTGCTGATTACGCCAACGGTCAGGTCCGCTTGTACGTCAACGGCGTCCTGATGGACACCGACACCAGCGGCACGGCCCAGTGGCTGGGCGGGGGCGACAAGGCCGGGCTGGGCAGCCGGGGCCAGAGCAACAGCGGCGGCTACGGCAGCGGCGTCCAGGGCTTCAGCCCCTTCAACGGCGACATTGGCCGGGCACGGTTCTACGACAACACCGCCATGACGCACGAGAACGTCGTCCAGGGCTACAACGTCATCGCGGGGCTGAGGGGCGTAGACCATACGGCCGCCAGCAATGCCGGGACGGCCGTCTTCCGACGAATGCAGTCCGGAGACGACCTCGACAGCAACAGCGGACTGGAGTCCGACACCAGCATGGTGCTGTTCATCGAGAAGGCCTCGCACCGCATGTCGACCGACTTCGCGGTCGAGCATGACGGGTCCGACGGACTGGTTGACGCCCCCGGCGACCTGGTCGGCGGTACGATTCCGGCCGGGTGGAAGGTTCGCAGCTATTACCTGCATCACGACCAGACCGCCACCAGCGGCGACAACGACCAGTCGATGACGGTAACGTTCGAGAACAGGATCGTGGGCGTGATCGCCGACGACGCAGCGAATCTCGACGCCGGCGACGCCGAGTTCGCTGTCCCGGGCGTGGATTACGACAGCGGTAGCGGCCGGTACTACAGCCTGGGTGGGGCCGACAATTTCCAGATCGCCGACAGCGGCACGAAGTTGACCGTCAACACCCGCGTCGGCGACGACGAGACGGATGCCCTGCGCGTCCAGACGCTGGCGCCGCAGTACGTCACGGCGCCGCCCGAGAGTCCCAAGTGGAACTGGGACGCCGCCGCCCCGGGCGACGACTTCACCCAGTGGGACAGCACCGTTAACAGCCCCAAGAACCTGACGATCCCGGCCGTCGGTGCGGCGGCGCGCCCGACGCTTTCGTCGGAAGACCCGAGCACCATTCGCGGCATCCGAGATGCATTCGCCTTCGACGGCTCCGACGACACGATCACCACGGCGGACCAGTTCCTGAACGACGATGAAGGTTCGCTCAGTTCCAATGACGCCAGCTTCGAGGTCTGGTTCAAGCCCAACGACCTCGGCGGGACCAACAAGGGCATCCTGTTCGAAACCGGCGGGGCCGGCACCGGCTCTTCGCTGTTGATCGACCAGGAGAACAAGCAACTGATCTTCACGATCAAGAACGGCGGCTCTTCACCGTTTACAACCACCCGCACCAAGTTGACGTACGACTTGCCCGAAGACGCCGGCGTCGACATGGTCAACACCAGCAATTTCATCCAGCTTGTCGGTGTCTACGACAAGGACGCATCGGGCGACACGGACGAACTGAAGCTTTACTTGAACGGTAACGTGCTCGTGGCGTCCGGTAGCAACACGGATATCGAAGACTGGGACGGCGGCAACTCCACCGGCATCGGCAGCCACAACGGCGTGGCCATCGGCGGCGACACCGCCAACAGCGGAAGCTCTTCAGAATTCGAACAAGCCGGCTACGGCACGTTCGACGGCGAAATCGCCATCTTCCGCCTCTACGACAAGGCCCTGACCGCCACCCAGATCCAGAACACCCACGACACCGCCTACGGCGTGAAGACCGGCCAGCGGATCAACCTCGACGCCAACACCGACTATGACGGCGACGGGGCTTGGGAGGACACCATCACCAGCCCTGACGCTCGTAGCGGGGCGCTGTACGGCGACGTGGCCCGCATCGGCGGACCCCAGGACGGCGGAAGCGACGTGTCCCTGCCTACGGCCCACATCAACTACGCCTACCAGTTCGACGGCGACGGCGATGTGGTGGACCTGGGCGACCTGAACGGCCTGAAGACCAACAACGTGGAGATCAGCAAACTCGACACCACGGTCGAAATGTGGTTCAAGGCCGACGGGTTGAGCAACGGTCCGCAGGTCCTCTGGGAGACCGGCGGCGGGACCGGCGCATCGCTGACCCTTCTGGACAACGTACTTCAATGGCGCGTCAGGGGCGGCAACGACAACAAGCTGGCCTCGGTGACCTACGATATCACGGACATTTCCGGTGACTTCATTCAGGTCGTCGGGACGATCACCACGTCCGGAAAGACAATCGAACTGTTCATCAACGGCGAGTCGATAGGCATTGGGACAACCACCGACAACATAGGCGACTGGGACGGCGGAGACGATTCGTGCATCGGCGGCAACGGGTCGGCCGTCAACACCGAGAATGATAACCTCGGCGGCTTCGGAAACGGCTTCAATTTCGACGGCGGCTACGGCAGCTTCGACGGCGAGATCGCCATCTTCCGCATCTACGACGACACGATTCTCACCGCCGACGAGGTGATGGGTAACTACACCGCCATCGTCCCGGAGCCCGGCACAGTGGGCCTGCTGGGTCTGGGC
>CAZVEV010000040.1:0-30900 GCA_964625865.1 uncultured Planctomycetaceae bacterium
GAGTAGGTTGACACGGGGTGGGCGACGAAGCCTTCGAAGGGCACGGGGCCGTTGTCGACGACCTCGGCGTTGACGGTCGCTATGGGGGCCGACGGAGCGGGCAGGGTCTTCTGCAACTCGGCAACGCGGACCTTCATGCCGAACTTGTCGATGGGTTCGAGGTCGGGCACATCGGGCAGGAGTTCCCCGCGGGGCTGCCCCCAGGCAACCATCGCGCCGCCCTTGAAGGGCGTGGCGCGGAGGGCGTCGAGTTGCGGCCGCAGCTTTGGCAGGGGGCTCTGCGTGGGCTGCTCGTCCTCGTGGGCCCGCTTCAATCGCTCGGCCTCGGCCTTCAGTGTTGCGTCGGCGTCGGCGGGAGGCACTTCGATCTTCGCAGCGGGCACGCCGGGTTTGTGCATGGGCACGCGTCGGGGCGACGAGAGGCCCCAGTACCAGACCGAGAACAACAGCAGGGCGATACAGAGCAGCAACACGCCCTTCTCCACATGCTTCTCGAAGAAGCTCACGTCAGCCATACTGGCTTGCTTGGCCATTATCCGACTCCTCAGGAACGCGCCGGGGCGTTCCACTGGGTGGTGTTATCTCGTGCCGTCGGTGATGCGCTGGGTATCGGCGGGCCTCAGCGCCGTCGGGTCGATCGCGGAGATCTCGGCGAGCACTTTGGCGGGCATCAGCGGCGGGTAGGTCTTGGACCACTGTCCTATCGGGAGGGCCTTGGGTCGAGCCGGGGCGCCGCGGCGCCCCCCCCGGCCTGCCCTTGGGGCCGGTGCAGGCGTCTCGGACTCGGCGGATTCCCATCGCCCGCGCGTCCAGTCGGCCAACATCAGCAGTTCGCCTTCGAGAGTCACCTGCATGACCGGGCCCGTGCCGTAGTAGTGCAGGGTGTTCCCGTCATCGGAGACGTCAACCGTGTTCATCGTGACGTTCAGGATCGTATGCTGGTTGCCGGTCAGCAGGAACGCCTGGAGGGCGTGCAGGTGACGCACGTCCATCACGACCGTGACGGTGTAGTGCTTCACGTCATACGTGGTGCACGTGGCTCGCCCGGTGAGGCTGTCTGAACTCGTCGTGGAGGCCGCAACGCCGCCCGGGCCGCCGTCCAGGCCTGCGCCGCGGGGAGGCATGGCGCCGCGAGGGGGCATGCGGGACGGCATTGCGTCGCCGGGGACGCCGCCTCTGATGACGTATCCCTTGGGCACGGAGATCTTGACCAGTCGCTTGATCGCCGAACCGGCCACCGTGGGGACCGCCTTGCCGAGCGCCCTGGCGTTGACCTTCTCGATGACGCTGACGAGGTCCTCGACGATCCACAGGTGCATCTGGGCTTCCCACAGGTCCACGTCCGTCGCGTCGGCTGCCGCCGCGGCGAACACCATGTCCAGGGCCCCGGGATCGACGTAGATCGCGGCGGGCTTGGGTTTGTCGAGCCCGGGCACGGGCAGGCCTGCCTTGAACAGCCGCATGTTGTTCTGTCCGCTCTTGGTGTAATCCTGCGCCGGCGCGATCTGCTCGGGCCCCTCGCCGCGACCGGGCACGGCGGCGCCGCGCGGGGGCAGGGCGCCGGGGCGAACCGGCGCCGGATCGGCATCGCGGGAATCGTCGTCGGTGCTTTCGCTCCTGATCTCCTCTTTGCGCTTGTCCCGCGCCTCTTTGAGTTTCTTCAGTTCGAGGTTCTTCTCCTCGATGGCCTTGAGTCTCTCGACTTCCTCCTCGATCTCGGTCAGCGCGGGCGGGACCGTTGGCCTCAGGCGGTCGAAGATCTTGCTCATCAACGCGATGTACCGTCCGCTGGCGAAGTAGGGCACGTCGTACTTCTCGTAGGCCTTCGCGTCGATGGGGAACACCGCGACGTCGCCGACCTTCTTGCCGCCTTCCATCTTCGCGACGACCATCGGCGTGTAGCCGCGCTTGCTCCAGGCGACGGTGTTGGCGGCGGTGTTCTCGAGCAAGGCGTTGGACCGCTCGACGTCGCGCTTCATGGCTTTGATCTTCGCGAGATTGACCTTCTCGCCCCCGTAGAGGGCCGCCAGTTGCTCGGCCTGCTTGACGATCCGGTCCTGCTTGGCGTCGGTGCTGCCGCCGCGGATGAAGCTCATGGCGATCTCCGCCCCGCCGACGACCACGACGATCCCCACCAGGACCGAGTAGAACATGTTTTCCTTGATGAACCGCATGGCTGGGGTCTCCCTTGGGGCCTACCGCCCGCTGGCCGGGCTGCCGGAAGCGGACGCCGCGTTCGTGCCGTCGCCTGCAATCTCGACCAGCAGTGTAATCGTGAATCGTGTGTCGTCACTGATATCCTCGTCCGGGAACAGCAGCGACGGGTTCTGCGGACCGGTGTCCTCGATGACGTCTTCAGTCCCCGGGCCGCCGTCCATGCCGCGACCCGGCCCCCGGCGGGCGCCACGGCCCGGGGCCACGCCGCGACCGCCGAGTTCCGCAGGGGCGACCAGCGGCGACCACTTGACCGACGGCGACTGGATCCGGAAGACGTTCTCCCTGGTCCCGTTGTCCCGGATGTGTTGCACCAGCGGCCTGATCAGCTTCGTCGCCGCGTTGTCCTCGTTCATCGGGGTCCGGACGGTCAGGACGATCCTGAAGCCTCGACCGGTGGCCGACGACTCGGCGGGGGTCGAGGCGGCGGGGACCGCCTCTCCCCTGCCTCGGGGCAGCGGCAGGGCCGCCTCGACACGAGCGCCCGGATCGTCCCCACCCGCCTGCGCCAGGTCGCTGAGATAGTCGCTGGTCATGCTCTCGACGAAGATCAACTCGCGGTTAGCGCGAGGGATCGTCTTGAGCGTCTTTCGGCCGTCCTTGGTCTCCAGAAGGACTCGGTGCTTTCGCGTCACGTGGGCCACCGCGTCAGACATCAGCGACTGAACGCTCGGCCAGAAACTCCGATATCCATACAGGCGAACGTATTCCCACGCCTCGTCCTGGATCGTCTTGGTGTTCGTGTTCTCCTTGTTCCATTGGATCGTCTGATCCTTGATGATCCGCACGGTTTCTTTGGCCTGCTTGGCGCCGGCGGTGGTCCTGTCGAACGTATTGCCGTCGGCCGTCGCGCGATACATGGGCACGACGGCTGCCAGGAGCATCGCCGCCGCGGCACCGGCAAACCAGAGGCGCTTCTTGTCCCAGCAGCGCCTTCGGGCGACCTCGCGCGGCAGGAGGTTCGTCGAGATGGGCGCCGTGCCGACCGCCTGCAGCGCCAGCCCGTAGGCCACCGCGAACGACAGGACGTTCTCGGTGAATACGGGCATGTTGACGTTGTGCGAGGGGCTCAGTTCGTTGTAGCTGTCGATGCGGGCGACGGGGATATTGAGGTTCCGCTCGAGGAACTTCTGCAGCCCGGGCAGGCGAAAGCCGTTGCCCAACCCGATCAGACGCGTGAACTTCGTGTCGCGGTGCTTCTGCGTGTAGTACCCGATCGACCGCTGGATCTCCTGGACCAGGTCGGCGAAGACCGGTCGCATGGCCTGGAAGACCTGGCGGGCGTACTTGTTGGTCGCCGCCGACCGCTTGAGCTTCTCGGCCTTGGCGAACGAGAGCTTGAACGACTTCTCGAGCGCGTGGGTGAAGTTGTTCCCGCCGATCTGGATCGTCCGCATCCAGATCCGTGCCCCGTCGGCGACGACCAGGTCGGTCTTGTCGACCCCGACGTCCGCGAGGATGGTCGCGCCGTCCATGGCAATCTGCTGGTCTCGAAGCATGAAGTTGTACAGCGCCAGCGGGGCCATCTGCACCATGTCCACCGGCACGCCGGCCATCGTGAACTGCGCCAGGGCCTCGAAGACGTCTGCGCGTTTGACGGCGAACAGGCCGACCTCCACGTCGGGCGAGTCGGGGTCTTCAAACGTCTGGTACCGCCACACCACGTCGGGAATCGGGAACGGGATCTGCTGCCCGGCTTCGAACTGCACGATGTCCGGGATCTTGCTCTTCTCGACGGGGGGCAGCTTGACGAATCGCGTGAAGCTGCTTCGCCCGGGGATGGCGATGGCCACCTCGCAACCGGAGACGCTGTTGCGGGCGAGGAATTGGGCAAGAGAGTTGCTGACCAGTTGCTCGGCGTCGGCGTCGTCCTGGCAGAGCATCTTGGGGTGTTCGATCACGTCGAAGGCTTCGACGAATAACTGACCCTCGACGTTGCGAAGCTTGAGAGCTTTCAGGGCCATCTGTCCGATGTCGATGCCCCATACGGTTTTCGCTTTGGCCATAACCTCTCCCGGGCGCGTCGGGGCCTGAAGAAGGCCCTGATGCGCTGTCCTTCGCTCCGTCGCGAACCTGCCTGCGGCAGGCAGGCGACGGGGCCACCATCGAAAGATCTCCGCTGCCTGCCCCCGGTCAAGGGGTCACAAAGCAGCGAACACACGGTATACTACTGTCCGAAGGCCGCCGCCGCAACCGTGTGTTTCCACACGTCGGCCAATAGCCACAACACGCCGACCGATGTACACCACCCATGCTGACCTATACGCTGACAACGCTGGGCTGCAAAGTCAACCAGTATGACGGCTGCGCCCTGGCCGCCGCGCTGGACGCCGCCGGCATGACGCCCGCGCCGGGGGCAACCGACGCATCGACCGGGCCCGACCTGGTCGCCGTCAATACCTGCTGTGTCACCCGCACCGCGATGCGCAAGAGCCGCCAGGCCATTCGGCGTGCGGTCCGGTCCGCGCCCGGGGCGGCCGTCGTCGTCGTCGGGTGCTACAGCGACTATGACGCCCGTCGCATCGCGACGCTGCTGGCGTCACTCCGCGTGCCGTCCGAGCGCTGCGTCGTAGCCGGTCATCACGATGGCGAACTGGCCGAACGGGTCACGCGTCTCGTCGCGTCGCTCGACGCATCAGACCGCTGCGTGGGTCAGGCCGCCGATGAGGCCGGCATGCAGGCAAGCGTCATGGGGGATGAGGAATCGATGAGTGCAGTGGATGACGCTCGCACAAACACTATCATACCGAACTCTGAAATTATTAAAGCAAATCGGGACAGAGCGATCAAGCGCAATTTATCGGGGACTCAACGCCTGCCGCCAATTCGGGAATTCTCCGGACATCAACGCGCCTTCGTTAAGGTCCAGGACGGCTGCGACGCCTTCTGCGCCTACTGCATCGTGCCCTACGCACGCTCGGTCGTCTGGTCCAGGAGCGCCCGGGAAATCACCGACGAATGCGCCCGACTGGTCGCCGCCGGCCACAAGGAGATCGTGCTGGCCGGCGTGTTTCTCGGCGCCTACGGCCGCTCGACGGCCATACGGAAGCGCTGGCCCGCCGGGCCGGCGCCGCTGATCGAACTGGTTCGCAGCGTGGCCGCCATCGAAGGCCTGTGGCGCCTGCGACTGAGCAGTCTCGAACCGGGAGACCTGACCGACGACGTGCTGGACCTGTGGCGCGACCTGCCCAACCTCGCACCGCATGTCCACCTGCCCCTGCAGTCCGGCTCGGATGCGATCCTCAAGGCGATGAACCGTCAGTATACCGCCCGCCAGTTCCGCCAGACCGTTGCTCGCGTGAGAGACCGGCTCGACGATGCGGCGATCACGACCGACATCATCGTGGGGTTCCCCGGCGAGACCGACGAGGACTTCGCCCGGACGCTCGAGTTGGCCGGCGAGGCGGGCTTCGCCAAGATCCATGCCTTTCCGTTCAGCGCGATCGAAGGAACGGTGGCCTGGACGCGACGCAACCGGGCGCCGGCGCCGGAGACCGTTAAGGAGCGACTGACCCGGCTGGGCCGGATCGAGCGCGAAATGGCGATGGCCTACCGCCAGCGATTCGTCGGGCAAACGATGGACGCGCTGGTCGAGTCGACCGTGCCAACCCCGGGGCTGCGGCAGGGCATGACCGATCGCTATCTGACCGCCCGCTTCGCCGCGCCGGCCGACGATCTGACCGGCCAAGTCGTGCGCGTGCAGATCACCAGCGCCACGGTAGACGGACTCGACGGCGTGCTCGTCGGCGGGTGATCCGATGGGTGCCACCTTGTGAGCGTCCCGCCGCGTCGATACAATCCCGCCCATGACTGATGAGATACAGGACCTTTCACGGGTGGCCAGGCAGCTCGTCCAGATCGAGGAACTCTTCGGCGGAACGTACATGCCCGTCGAACGCTGCCCCCTGCCCGCGATCGAGATTCCCGACCCGTCCGCCGTCGAACCCGACCCTGCCGACAAGGCGCCGGCCCTGGAAGCCCTCGGGCGCGAAGTCGCCGCCTGCACCGCCTGCGTGCTGTCACGCGGCCGTACGAACACCGTGCCGGGCGAGGGCAACCCCGATGCGGACCTGGTGTTCATCGGCGAGGGGCCCGGCCGCGACGAGGACGCCTCGGGGCGGCCATTCGTCGGACGGGCCGGACAACTGCTGACCAAGATGATCGGCGCCATGGGTCTGACGCGAGAGGATGTGTTCATCGCGAACGTCGTCAAGTGTCGCCCGCCGAACAACCGCACCCCGCAGCCGGACGAGGTAGCCGCCTGCTGGGACTACCTGCTGCGACAGTTGCAGATCATTCGGCCGAAGGTGATCGTGACGCTGGGCAATCCGTCGACCAAGAAGCTGCTCGACACGGCCACGGGCATCACGCGGATGCGGGGGACGTGGCAGGCCCTGCCCGAATGGGCGCCGGGCCTGGGCGGCATCCCGGTGATGCCCACGTTCCACCCCTCCTACGTGCTCCGCCGCTACGACGCCGAGACGCGGGGCAAGGTGTGGCACGACCTGCAACTGGTGATGGCCCACCTGGGCCTGAAGGTGCCCGAGCCCAAAGCGTAACGCCCTACCCCGCGTCCGGTCGCTGCGTTTCGATCATGTGCTGCAGCGCGTCCCATCCCTGCAACTGCTCTTCGGTCAGCGTCGCGCGGCGCCCGGTCGCGAGGTGATGGGCCGCCGCGCGGAGCATGCGACGGGTCTTGCGCGGCAGGGCCGGGCGCTCGTTGACGACCAGGCCGGTGACCCGCTGCGACTGGTGGCGCCGCCGGATGCGCAGCTTGCGCCCCTGGTGCAGCGTGTAGCCGAAGTCGCGGACGATGCTCTTGGTACAGCGAATGACCGTCGAAATCGCGTCGCGGCTGTCGCGGGCCAGCGAGAAGGTCATGTCGTCGGCATAGCGGGTGTAGACGGCGCCGACCGACGCGGCCAGGCGGGCCAGGCGGGCGTCCATGGCGACGTTGACCAGGTTGCTCAGGCGCGGGCTGGTGGGCGCCCCCTGCGGCAGGGCGCCCTCGTGCGTGCAGAGTCGCGTCAGCAGTTCAGCGGCCTCGGCATCCCAGCCGATGCGACGGAAGTACATTTCAACGCGAGCCGCCGACGTGTTGGTGAAGAAGTCGCGCAGGTCCATCCGGATCACGACGGCCGCCCCGCAGTGGGCGGCGGCGTTGGTGACGATCGAGTGGGTCCGCTCGAACCCCGTCGCGGCGGGATGACTTCTCAGGCGAGCAAGGAGGCGCCGCAGAATCGTCCGCTGGAGGACCTTGAGCGAGGCGATGGGGGCTGCGAGCCGGCGCTGCCCGCCGCCGCGCTTGGCGATGGCGAACTGCTGATAGCCGACCGGCGCTGCCCGCAGTTGGGCCAGCGGCACGCCGAGGCGCCCGGCCAACTCGTCGGCCCCGAGGTCGCCGGGCGCCACCTCGTGCTCTCGCCGCGACGGGGCGCCGAATAACTGCTTCAGGAAGTCCAGCAGACCCATGGCCCAAACTCCCGTGGTGTCAAAGGACGGGCACGGACCGCTCGTCCGCACCCGAACATGCCTTGCACAGTCGTGCGACGACTGTCTCGCACTATGAAGGAACCCCAACGGGATCCGGCTGACGAAACATCAGCCCATGCTCTGCATTTGAGCATCACCAAGGCACTGCGGTAAGTGTACGCCCGGACCGGCGGCGAGGTCAAGGTGCGCCGGACTTGAGTTTGGCGATCGCCTTTCGCACGATGCCCCGCGCCACGCCCGGTGCGTAGTTGAGCTTCTCGGCCAGCGCGATCAACTTCGCGTCGGGCCTCTGCTGGGCCAGCGCGACCAGCACGAGGACCTTGGACGCGGGATAGGCGACGACGTCCAGGGCCGCCTCGACGTCCACCCCGGCGCCCGAGGCGATCAGGGCGGCGAGGACCTGCTCGTCGCGCGACCCGTCGGCCAGCCTTTGGCGGGCCTTGCTGCGCCACTCGGTGGCCAGTGGCCCCTTGCCCTGGGCGGCAGCCTGGATGGCGATCAGCAACTCGGTTTCCCACTGAGTGATGGACGCACTGGACGCCAGCCTGGCCGCGCCGACCGGGTCGCCCGATCCCAGGGCCGCCTCGAGCAGCCACAGGTTGGCCGTCTCCTGGTCAGTCAACGCCCCGGCCAGCCGCCGCAGGGCCGTGTAGTCTTGCTTCATCCTGGCCAGGACCGCCCGGGCGCGGCGCTGGGTCTGCCACGTGTCCCGGGCCTCGGGCAGTTCCTCGCGAACGCGGCGCACGTAATCGGCGCAAACCCGGTCGCCCCGCCCGAGGTCATCGGCCGCTGCGAGGATCTCCACGTACTGACTGTACAGACCGAAGTCCGCCGGCGCGTCGGCCCGCTGACGTTCGACCTCGCGCTTGAGCGCATCCAGGTCCCCGGTGGCCATGCGCGTGTTGGTCAGCATCTCCTTCATGCCGTCGTTGTCCGGCGCGAGCGACACGGCCTTGGCCGCCGCGTCACGGGCCTCGGCGAACTGCCCCCGCCCCAGGAGACCGAACGCCTTGGCCAGCCACGGGTAGGCATTGGTCGCGTCGGCAGCGATGGCCTTGTCCATGTAGGCCATCGTCTCGCGACCGGTGACCTGCACGCGTCCGTTGAGGTACAGCAGGACCGAATTGCTCGGATCAGTCCGGAGCATGGCGGCATAGCGTTTGACCATCTGCTCGCCCTGGCCGGTCCGTTCGCAGATCTCCTGGTACATGCGGTGCCAGTCCACGCGAAACGGCGTGTGGTCGAGGCCTTCGGCGAGGAAGTCCCGAGCCCGGTCGCCGCGCTGCTGGAGAACACCTATCCCGACGTACATCTGGAGCAGATCCCGGTCGCCGCCGCGCTCGGCGAGATGCGCTTCGACGAAACGCATCAGGTCGTCTGGGTCCGGATTGCCCACCGACATCACCATGGGCAGCAGTTCCGTGACCGTCCCGCGCATAACCGATGCGCCCTTGCGGTATATCACCGGGTCGTCCGACTCGGTCTTGATCTCCTCGGGGAAGTCCTTGAATACGAAGTTCAGGTCGTCCAGGACGATCCACGGCAGCCCCGCGTAGATCGCCACCTCGGAGTCGCGGCGCTCGGACTTCGGGACGCTTGGGTTGTAGTAGCCCCTCTTCTCGCTCACGACGACGGCGGCGCCGAACGGGTTGAGCACGTGGACCTTGTCGGAAAAGAACCGCCCGCAGAAGACCCCGTCGATCTCGATCTCCGCCTCGCCGCGCCGGCCCGATTCGCTGATGAACGCCGCCGTGTGCGCGCCCTCGGAAACCGAGATCTCCTGGTGATCGCCGCGCTGAAGGGTCAACACCTCTTCACCGTCGATCAGCACCTGAACCGGTCCGTCCAGACCGTTGACTACGTGGACGGTGCGATAGGAGGCCACGATGAAGTTGATCACCCACAGGACCGCCAGCAGCGCCGCGACGCCCATGAGCCAGCGCGTCCGTTGCGAAGTGCCCGAACGAACCGGGGCCATGCCGCGATCGGCGTCCAGCGCCTGTCCGGACGACTGGAGGTGGCCCGGCGCCAGGCCCGCCGCTGTCGACGGGACGGCCTGGGGCGGCTGACTGGGCGGCATCGCCCGGGCGGGCCGGGAAGAGGCCCTCGCCTGGTCCATCTTCATCCCGGCCGCCTGCTCCGAGGCGCGGACCATCTTGCGAAACGCCTTGTCCCTGGCCAATTCCTGCGAGCCGGCGGCGGCGCAGCGGAACAGTTCAAGGGCCTGGGCGTGGTCCTGGCGGTCCTGGAACGCGGCGCCCAACATGGCCAGCACGTACGGGTCGGACTTGGGACCCGGGGTTTCCATGAAGCCAAGCAAGTCACGCGCACGGGCCAAGTCGCCTTGCTCGATCGCACCGACACCCACCGCCCGCCGGGCGTCGAGGTTGCTCGGATCCAGCGCGAACGCCCGGTCGAAGGCCTTGGTGGCCTCTTGGGGACGGTTGGTCAGTTCGTACCACGTGCCCAGGCCGAACTGGGCCTCGGCGTTGTTGGCAAACTGGGTGGCGATCCAGTCGGCGTGCTCCTGGCCCCTGGCCTTGCGGTGAAACGCATGGTACATGCCCAGCAAGTCCAGCGCCGCCTCGACGTCATTGGGGTTCTGCCTGACCTTCTCCCGGGCCTCGGCCAGCCCTTCGGTCGTCAGCTTCTGCCACTGGGCCGGATCGGTCACGCGATGACCGGTGCAGGAGGGGCAGTAGTCCAGGACCTGCTTCCTGCCCAGCGGGATCACCGGGATGTACAGGATGGTGAACCACAGCCCCGTCTCGTAGTCCTCCAGCATGACCGTCTGGTTGCACCTGTCGCAGACGCCTCGGTGGACCTTGTGGTTCTTCTTGCCGATATAGTTCGTCCCGATCCCGTTAATCGTGCTTGGCATATGCGTCGCCTTCCCTGTCTGATCAGGCAGTCCGCGCGACCGCCCGGAGACGCATCCTTGCACGGAGCGGGCGCCGATGCAAGCGCCAGGTCAATGCGGCGCACACCGTTCACGTTGCCTCCCTCAAAGCCCCCCGACGGCGGGGGGGGGGATTCCCCGGACGCCGTCCGGGGGCCTTTCGCTTGCGAGCGGAACGCACTACGTTGTCGTGCGCCGTTCGTCGATGCGTGCGCTATCCTGCACCACACTTACCGTTCGACGGTGAAGGTGAAGGTCTTGCCTTCGGCGTTGACCACAACGTGGTCGCCGTCGGAGACCTCGCCGGCGATGATGCGTCCGGCCAGCCCGTTCTCGAGCTTCTGCTGGATCAGGCGTTTCAGCGGGCGGGCGCCGAACGTGGGGTCGTAGCCCAACTCGGCCACCAGGGCGCGGGCGGCGTCGGTAACGGTGACGCTGATCTTCCGGCCGGCCAGGCGTTTGGACAGTTCGCCGACCTGGATGTCGACGATGCCCGCCAGGTCGTCCTTCGTCAGCGTGTGGAAGACCACCGTCTCGTCGATCCGGTTGATGAACTCCGGACGGAAGCTCGCCTTGAGCGCCTCGTTCAGTTGGGCCTCGATCTCCCAGTCCTCGGCGTCGCGGCGGGCCATCTCCTGGATGGCTTCCGAGGCGATGTTGCTGGTCATGACGATCAGCGTGTTCTTGAAGTCGACGGTTCGCCCCTGCCCGTCGGTGAGCCTGCCGTCGTCGAGGACCTGCAGCAGGACGTTGAACACGTCGGCGTGGGCCTTCTCGATCTCGTCGAACAGGATCACACTATAAGGTTTGCGCTTGACCGCCTCGGTGAGCCTGCCGCCCTCGTCGTAGCCCACGTAGCCCGGGGGGGCGCCGATCAGCCGCGCCACCGAATGCTGCTCCATGAACTCGCTCATGTCGATGCGGATCATCGCGTCTTCGGTGTCGAACAGCAGTTCGGCCAGCGCCTTGCACAACTCGGTCTTGCCCACGCCCGTGGGCCCCATGAACAGGAAGCTGCCGATGGGCCTGCTCGGATCGCTGAGTCCGGCGCGGCTTCGTCGGACCGCTTCACAGACCACGCGCAGCGCGTCGTCCTGCCCCACCACGCGCCGGCGCAGGCGGTCTTCCATCGCCATCAGCTTGTCCCGGTCGCCTTCCATGAGCTTGGCCACCGGAATGTGGGTCCACTTGGCCACCACCTGGGCGATGTGCTCGGGCGTGACTTCCTCACTGGTCAGCCCCCCGCCGTCCTTCAGGCCGCCCATGCGCTGCTCCTCGCCGGCCAGCGCCTGGGTCAGCTCGCGCAGCTCGCCGTACTGGATCCGCGCCGCGGTCTCGAGGTCGCCGTTGCGCTGGGCCTGCTCGAACTCGGTGCGCTTGGCCTCGATCTGCTCCTGGAGGTCCTTGATCCGCTTGAGCACGCCGTGCTCGTTCTCCCAGCGGGCCGACAGCTCGTCGAACTCGCCCTGCAGGTCGGCCAACTGCTTCTCCAATGCGGCCAGCCGCTCCTTGGACGCCTCGTCGGTCTCTTTCCGCAGCGCCTCGCGCTCGATCTGCAACTGCATGACGCGGCGCTTCAGCTCGTCCAGTTCGGCGGGCATCGAATCGTTCTCCAGCCGCAGCCGGCTGGCCGCCTCGTCAATCAGGTCGATCGCCTTGTCGGGCAGGAACCGTTCGGTGATGTACCGCTTGCTCATCACCGCCGCCGCCACCAGCGCCGAGTCCTGGATCCGCACGCCGTGGTGGGCGTCGTATCGGGGTTTGAGGCCGCGGAGGATGGCGATGGTGTCTTCGACGGACGGCTCGTCGACCATCACCGGCTGGAACCGGCGCTCGAGTGCGGCGTCCTTCTCGACGTGCTTGCGATACTCGTCGGTTGTCGTGGCGCCGATGCACCGCAGCTCGCCGCGCGCCAGGGCGGGCTTGATCAGGTTGCCCGCGGAGATCGCCCCCTCGGCGGCCCCGGCGCCGACGACGGTGTGCAGCTCGTCGATAAACAGGATGATGCCGCCGTCGGACTCGATGACTTCCTTCAGGACGGCCTTGAGGCGGTCTTCGAACTCGCCCCGGAACTTCGCCCCGGCCAGCAGGGCGCCCATGTCCAAAGCGATAACCGTCTTGCCGGACAGGCCCATCGGCACGTCGCCGTTGACGATCCGCTGGGCGAGCCCCTCGACGATCGCCGTCTTTCCCACGCCGGGCAGGCCGATCAGTACGGGGTTGTTCTTGGTGCGGCGCGTCAGGACCTGCATGCAGCGGCGGATCTCCTCGTCGCGCCCGATCACGGGGTCGAGCTTGCCCGCCCGCGCCATCTCGCACAGGTCGCGACCGTACCGCTCGAGGGCCTGGTACTTGTCCTCCGGCGTCTGGTCGGTGACGCGCTGCGAGCCGCGAATCTCCTTCATCGCCGCCAGAATCGCGTCGCGGTCGACGCCGAAGGTGGCCAGCACGTCCTTGGCCGGCGAGGCCTCGACCGCCATCGCCAGCAACAGGTGCTCGACGGAGATGTACTCGTCCTTCAGCTCGTCCGCTTCGGTGCCGGCGCGAACCAGCACGGCGTTCAGAGGCCCGTCGCCGGCCATGCCACCGCCCGAAGACTGCGTCGGCAGGCGCCCGAGTTCGGACGCCACCACGCCGGCGACGCGGTCGGCCCCCGCGCCGACCTTGTCCAGCAGGGGCCCGACCAGCCCGCCGTCCTGCTTGAGCAGCGCATCGAACAGGTGCAGCGGCCCGATAGCCGCATGCCCCGCCGTAGCCGCCGCCGCCTGGGCGCCAACCATCGCTTCCTGTGCCTTAACCGTAAGTTTATCCAAACGCATCGTTTAGCCTCCCGAACGTCACATCGCGTACACGTACTGCCCCATACCATAAGCAAACCCCGTGCCTGAAATCCAACTTCTGATTCTTCAATATGTTACAAGATCTCGCCCCATCGAATCTCCTGTCATCGCCCCAACGGATCGGCCATTTTGGCCGATCCGACCGCACCGCCACCGACACAAGCCCGCATTCCGGAAACGCCCATTTAGCCCCGGGTGATTACACCCGGGGGTTCCCTGCGAATGCGCAGTGCTCTCGCATGGTCTCGTATCGCAACGCGTGGGCGTTCGAACGGAACCCCCCGGTGTCTTCACCGGGGGCGAAATGCCCGTTTCCTATCGTTTCCGCGCCATCAAGTCCCTGACCCCCGCCGCCGGATCAACTCCCGCACCCCTGCCCACGCCCCTGCCACATAGTCCACCAGCGACCACAGTGTCACGCCCACCAGCAGGGCCGCCCCCAACGCCACAAGCCGCCCCGACCAGACCGGATCGACCGCCACGCGGGACCATTCCAGGAACACCAGCACGGGCACACCGCCGCCCTGGATGATCGCCTTGATCTTCCCGCTGAGCCGGGCCGAGGTCTTGTTGCCCGTCATCGCGTTGACCACCCGCGTGTACGACACGATGATGTCGCGACCGGTCATCACCAGCGGCACGACCACGGAAACCCACCCCGCATACGCCAGCGCGAAGTACATCGCCAGCCGCGCCAGCGAGTCGACCAGCGGATCGAGAATGCCCCCGAATTCGCTCGCCGTCCCAGCCGCCCGGGCCGCCACGCCGTCAAAGATGTCCGTCAGTTCCTCGACGATGGCGACGAGGCACAGGCCGACCATCGCCCCGAGCGAAACGGTCCCCGTCGGCCCGATCGCGCAGACCCACCCGGCCACCGCCGCAGCGAGCACCAACCGAGAGAACGTGAGAATGTACGCCAGCATGCCCTGCCTCTCCATTTCGCCCCGGGTGAACACACCCGGGGGTTCCTTGCGAACGCGCAGTGCTCCCGGACGATCTCGTCGCACAACGCCTGCGCATTCGCAGGGGAAGCCCCCCGGTGTGTTCACCGGGGGCTAAATGCGCTGCTATTCCTTGACCTTCGTGATCCGGGCCGCTTCGGAGTTGCCGAATTCCATCGTCGGGTGGCTGAACTTCACGTCGTTGTGGTAGGTGGCGTACTCGGCCACGATGGCGCCGTTGGGGCCCGCTCGCATGAAGTGGAATGACTCGGGATCGTTCAGCGAGTAGATCTCGCCGGCAACGCACTTCTTGACGTACTTCGACTTGAACCACTTCGTGCCGTAGCCCCAGGGCCGCTCGCTTTCGGGCATATCGCTGATGGGCGTTTCACCGGCGGGACCGGCGTACTCGCCGAAGAACTCGACCGAGCCGTGACGGATGTGCCACGTCTCCATCTTCGGACCAAACCCCTTGCCGCTGCCGTTGCCGAGGTGATTGTGCTCGGGCAGCATCTGGCCGGGCAGGAGGAAGATCTCGTGGCCGAGGTAGCCGTAGTTGACGTCCTTGAACTTGCCCGTGTAGGCCTTGGCCCCGACCTTGCCGTACGTGCCCTCGACGTTCTTCCAGAAGATGCCCGCCATCCCGAGTTTCGCGAAGTTGCCCTCCTTGAAGTCCGCCGTCCAGAACTCCTTGGTCTTCAGATAGGGCGGGATCGGGTAGTGATAGGCCCTCATCATGTCGTAGTAGGCCTTCTTGGCGACGGCCTGGTCGAAGGACCCGTCTTCCTTGTAGAAGGCGGCGTTGTCAAGCTTCGGGACCGCCGAAAAGGGATCGAGGCCCGTATAGCCCTCAGGCGCCCCGCAGCCCGCACCCAGCGACAGCACGACGACGCACAGCAATGAACAGATCGCACATTTCAACATCACAATCTCCTTGTTTCTGACTGTCTCGTTCCGACGTCGAAAGCGGGTACAGGCACGTCCTCGGCCTTCGGCCTGCGGGCGAGCCAGTCCCCGTTTTCGACTCGGGCCGTCAGATCCACCCCATGTCGTCGCGGGGGTTCAGGCGACGCATGAAGAGGCTCTTGTTGGCCGCCTCGTCATTGGTGATCTTCATGTTCTTCGCGTCCCAGAGCAGGGTCTTGCCCGGGTGCAGGAGGGCGATGTCGCCCAGGACGATGATCTCCGACAGCGGCCCGGCGTAGTCGAACGACGACATCGCGGTGTCCTGGCCCTTGCAGGCGAGCGTCCAGTTGTGGAAGTGGCCCCTGCCCTTGCAGCGAAACGCCTTCTTCGGCGCACGGGGGGAGGCCTTCATGAACGATTCGGGAATCAGCCGGGAGCCCTGGCTGTGCGAGCCGGCCTTGATGGACCCCTTCTCGCCGACCAGCACCGAGCCGCTGGTGATCTCGCGACGGTCCTTCTCCAGGTGCTTGGGATGCGGGTACGGGATACCGGGGCCCAGGTAGTACTTCATCGTCACCGGCGGCTTGTCGCCGCGGGCGGCGAACTCCCAGGTGATCACGCCTGCCCGCGGCAGCGAGCCGGGCATGGCGGGGATCTTCACGTCGGCGTGGACGCTGAGCGGAATGCGGATGTCCAGGGCGTAGTAGGCCGGGTCCAGGATGTGGGCGGCCATGTCGCCGACGGCCCCGCTGAAGTGGCTGTAGCGAATCCACTCGCGATTGGCGTAGCTGGTCGAGTACGGAATCATCGCCGCCCGGTTGAGGTACAGGTCCCAGTTCAGCGTTTTCGGCGGGGTGGTGGGCTTGGCCAGCGGCTTGTCGGTCCAGTAGTTCTTGCGGGAGTAGGCGTGGACCTCGCGAATGGGCCCTACCGTACCCGCCAGCGCCCAGTCACGAATGAGGGCCGAGGACTCGGAGGAATGGCCCTGGTGGCCCATCTGCGTGACGACCTTGCACTTGCGGGCTTCCTCGGTCAGCAGGCGGACCTCATTGACGGTGTGGCAGAGGGGCTTTTGGCAGTAGACGTGCTTGCCCCGCCGCATCGCACTGACTGAGATCGTGTAGTGGTTATGCTCGGGGGTCGCGATGCAGACCGCGTCGATCCCCTTGCCCAGCTTGTCGAACATCCTGCGATAGTCGGTCCACATCTTGATACCGTGGAGGCTCTTGAACCGCTTGATCTTGCCCCCCGCCCAGGCGGTGTCCACGTCGCACAGGGCGACGATGTTGTCCGTTCGCGACAGCGTGTGCGCATTGGCCGAGCCCTGCCCGCCCAGGCCGATGCAGGCAATGTTGAGCTTGCTGTTGGGCGAGGGACCCGCTTTGAGAATGTTCGGCGTCAGCCCGACGGCCGCCGCGGCGGCCGCGCCCTTGAGAACGTCGCGACGTTTGATCGACTTCATGGTTTGCACCTCGTTGGGGAGAATCAGCGTCTCACGCGTACCACTGACCATAGAGCGCAGAGGCGCTTCCCGCAAGCTCAAACGTCCATTGTGCGTCGTTGCGAAGCCGCAAGCGGCGGACGGTGGAGCGTCCGAAACAAAGACGCCTTGAAATCGCGGCCGGGCGTGGATAGACTGTGCGATTCGTTTTTCCTCCTTGGGCGGGCTGGACGACAGGAACAGTCGATGCGACCGGCGCAAGACAACCAGGCGAGCGTGTGCGGCGGCGGGTGCAGCCGGTGCGGGCAGGCTGCCGACGACGGCGCTGCCGCCTCGTCGCTGCGCGGGTGGCGCCTGGTGGCGGCGGCGGCGGGCGTGCTGCTGGCGCCCCCTGTCGCGGCGATGGTCGGGGCGCTGATCGGCGGGGCAGGCGGGGCCGGTCGGACGGGCCAGTTCGTCGGCGCGGCGATCGGCCTGGCGGTGGGGCTGGCATTGGTGGGCGGAGCGGCTAGAATGCACCGTAACTGGCGCAAGGAACATCCATGACAGCGACGACGACGGCCCTGGAAGGACCCGGGCGATTTGCCCGAGGCGTTCATCCGCCTGAGAACAAGCACTTCGCCGAAGACGCCCACATCGAGGTGATCCCCACACCGGCGCAGGTGGCCCTGCCGCTGCTGCAGCATATCGGCGCCCCGTGCGAGCCGGCGGTCAGGAACCGCCAGGTCGTGACGATGGGCAAACTCGTGGGCTCCGCCAGCGGGATGGTCTCAGCCAACGTCCACTCGCCGATCGCGGGCAAGGCGGGCATGGTCTCGGCGGCAACCCTGCCCAACGGGCGCCACGTCAAGACCCTTCCGATCAAGGCCGGCGACGAAGAGCAACTCGAGGGCCAGGCCCTCTACGATGATATTCTGGGGGGCGAGTGGCCTTTGGAGTCGCTGGGGTGGCACAGTCCGACGCAGATATTCGAAGCGGTGGCCGAGGCGGGGGTCGTGGGCCAGGGCGGGGCGGCGTTTCCCACGCACGTCAAGCTGATCGCCAACCCCAAGGCGCCGATCGACACCATCGTGGTCAACGGCTGCGAGTGCGAGCCGTACCTGACAGCCGACCACCGCCTGATGGTCGAGGCGCCCGAGGCAGTCGTTGCCGGCGCCATGCTGGCCAAGCGGGCCACCGGCGCCGAGCGGATCGTCATCGCCATCGAGGACAACAAGCCCGACGCGATTGCCGCCATGCGCACCGCGGCCGGGCCTTCGGGAATCCACGTCGCCGAGCTACACACGAAGTACCCGATGGGCGGCGAGAAGCAGACGGTGCTCGCCGTCACCGGGCGGGCCGTGCCCACCGGCGGGATCCCGCTGAACGTGGGCGTGGTCGTGCTGAACGTGGCAACGATGGCGGCGGTGGCCCGGGCGGTGATTCGCCGCAAGCCCCTGACCCACCGCGTGGTGACGGTGACCGGGGCGGGGGTAGCCGAACACAAGAACCTCCTCGTGCCGATCGGGATAAGTTACGGCGAGCTGATCGACTACTGCGGCGGACTGATGCCCGACGCGGCGCGGGTCGTTGCGGGCGGGCCGATGATGGGCTTTACGCTGGGCGACCTGAACACGCCGGTGACCAAGGGCACCAGCGGCGTGACCGTGCTGACCCATGACGACGTGCGGCGCGCCGCCACGACGCCCTGCGTCCGCTGCGGGCGCTGCGTGGACGTGTGCCCCCTGAACCTCGTGCCGACAAAGATGGCCCTGGCCTCGCGACACGAGGACTGGGAACTGGCCGGGCGATACCATATTCGGGCCTGCATGGAGTGCGGCTGCTGCGCCTACGCCTGCCCCGCCGCCCTGCCGCTGGTCCAGTTGATCCGCGTGGGCAAGGCCAAGATGCCGCGCGACTGACGGCGACGGATGAGTGAGACAGATGCCTCAAGACCAAGACAGTAACGCCGACCGGGCCCCCGAGAGCGCCCCGGCCCAGCCGGTCGAACCGGCCCAGCCGGCCCCCGCGCCCGAGCCGGACATCTACGTGGCGCCCGCGCCGCACGTGTCGGACCGGGCCTTCACCACGCGCCGCATGATGACCGACGTGCTGATCGCCCTGGCCCCGCTGATGGTCGTCGCGCTGGCGGTCTTCCGGTGGTACGCGGTGGTCCAGGTCGGCATCTGCGTGCTCAGTTGCCTGGCCGCCGAGGCCCTGTTCACGTCGATGCGCCGCAAGCCGCTGAGCCTCGGCGACTGCTCGGCGGTCATCACGGGCGTGATCCTGGCCTTCTCCCTGCCCGCGATCGGGCCCTGGTACGTGGGCGTCATCGGCTCGTTCGTGGCGGTCGGGCTGGGCAAGATCGTCTTCGGCGGGCTGGGGATGAACATCTTCAATCCCGCGATGGTCGGGCGGGCGTTCGTGATGATGGCATTCGTGGGCGTGATGGCCGGGCCGGCCTACGTGCTGTACACCAGCGACGAGACCGACGCGCGAATCATCACGCAGGCGACCCCGATGAGCGTGATGAAGGACGCCAAGGCCAACCCCTCTCCCAGCGTCGAGGCCGTCCGCGCCGAGGCGATCGGCGCCGCGGCGGCTGAGATCGTGGAGGCCTTCGGCGTCTCGGAGGCCGAGGCCAGGAAGAAGATCACCCAGGCCCTCGACGCCCCGCAGCGGGAGACCGAGCCGTCGGACATCGCGGCCATCCGGAACAAGATCGCCACCGTCCGGCAGGCCCACGCGGACCACCGACGGGCGCTGAGTCTGGGCCGGCTGATGCTGGGCAACACGAACGGCTCGCTGGGCGAGGTCAGCGCGCTGGCTTGCCTGCTCGGCGGGATCTTCCTCTGCGTCCGCCGGACGGCGGCGTGGCAGATCCCGCTGGGGGCGATCGCGGCGGTGGTGGTCATCGGCGGCCTGGGCGACCTGCTGGTCGGCTCGAGCATGACGATGCTCCATCACCTGCTCGGCGGGGCGTTCCTGTTCGGGGCGCTGTTCATCGCGACCGACCCGGTCACCAGCCCGCTGACGCCGAAGGGGCGCCTGATCTTCGGCGCGGTGTTCGGCGCAATCGTGATGCTGCTCCGCAACCTCAGCGCGTATCCGGAAGGCGTGATGTTCGCCATCCTGCTGGTCAACGCCTTTGCCCCGCTGATCAACCGCTGGACCGTGCCGACCCCGGTCGGCGGGCCCGTACCGACCAAGACGTAAGACACTGGCAACCGCCCGCCGCGGGACTGACCCCGCGGGAGACAACGCAATGAAAGACAACTACATCGTTCAGGCATGGCTGATCCTGGCGCTGGCGATCTGTTTCGGGGCGGCGCTGAGCGGCATTGAGCTTGCGCTGGCCGACCGGATCGAACAGAACAAGATCGACGAGACGTACAGCCAGATCCCCAACCTCGTCCGCTGCGAGTGGTGGATGCCCGGCGATGCCCAGTGGGCCGCGGACAAGGACAAGACCGAGGAGTGGGTCACGCCGCAGGGCCACCTGGCCTACCGGGCCTACGACGCCGACGGCGACCATCGCGGCTGGGTCATCAAGGCCGCCGGACAGGGCTTCGCCGACAAGATCGAGGTCCTGATCGGCCTGGACGAATCGGGCGAGATGATCCTGGGCCTGTACGTGCTGAACCAGAAGGAAACGCCCGCGCTGGGCAACAAGATCGTGGAAGAGAACTGGCGCAAGAAGTTCGTCGCCCGCGAGACACGGCGGCCCATCGTGGTGTCCAAGGCGTCGGTGGAAGCCGACAAGATCGCCGCCAACTCCGTGCAGGCTGTCACCGGCGCGACGGTCTCGTCCAACAGCGTGGTGGCCATCGTCAACGCCGCGGTGGCCGACTTCCGCGCCCGCATGGGCGACTTGAAGATCAAGGCGAAGGAATAGTCCCATGGCCAAAGACGGCCCGACACCGACCGAACGCTTCATCAACGGCATCCTGCCGGAGAACCCCGTCTATCGCCAGTTGCTGGGCATGTGTCCCACGCTGGCGGTCACGGGCAACATGAAGGCGGCGATGACGATGTCCGGCGCCGTCCTGTTCGTGCTGTTCTGCGCGAACATCATCACCAGCCTGATCCGCAACCTTCTCAAGCCGCACCTGCGGATCCTGGTCTTCACGCTGACAATCGCCACGTTCGTGACCATCGTCGACCGCCTGCTCCAGGCGTTCCTGTGGGACATGAGCAAGGAACTCGGCCCGTACATCCCGCTGATTATCGTCAACTGCGTGATTATCTGCCGCTGCGAGGTCTGCGCCTCGAAGCAGGGTCCGATCACCGCCGCAGCCGACGCGGTGGGCCAGTCGGTCGGCTTTGCGCTGGCGCTGGCGAGTATCGCGTCGGTGCGCGAGATCCTGGGCACGGGGACGTGGTTCGGCCTGACGGTGATCCCCGCGGACCTGCCCAGCGGCGTCTGGTCGCACTGGAGCATCATGATCCTCCCGCCGGGCGCGTTTATCGCCCTGGGCCTGCTGCTGGGCGCGGCGAATCGGATCGGCGAGATACGTGACGAAAGGAAACGCGCCGCGGCCTAGCGGCGGCTTACGGATAGAACGCCATGGACACGATCGCATCACTGATACTGATCGCCGTCAGCGCCGGAGTCATCAACAACTTCGTGCTGCACTACTTCGTGGGCATCTGTCCGTTCATCGGCGTCTCGCGCCGCGTGGACATGGCGTTCGGGATGGGCTGCGCGGTGACGTTCGTCATCTCGATAGCCGCCCTGCTCAGTTGGACGTTCACGTACTTCATCCTGCGCCCCGGCGCGCCGCTGACGACGCTGATCATCGGGCGACAGATCGACCTGACGATCCTCAGCTACATCATCTACATCTTCGTGATCGCCTCCTCGGTGCAACTGGTGGAGATGTACCTGCGGCGGTTCTTCCCGCCGCTGTACAAGTCGTTCGGCGTGTTCCTGCCGCTGATCACGACCAACTGCGCCATCCTCTTTGCGTGCCTCGAGATCCTCAAGTACGTCGCCGTGCCCGCCGGCGGGGCCGCGTGGGGCGTCAGCGGCGCCCAGGCGGTGTGGGGGCTGGGCGAGGCGATGGCGCTGGCGATCTTCGGCGGGCTGGGCTTTACGCTGGCGATCGTGATTATGGCGGGCATCCGCGAGGAACTGGACCACTGTGACGTGCCCAAATGCCTCCGCGGGGCCGGCATCACCCTGCTGGTGGCGGGCATACTGGCGCTGGCGTTCATGGGATTCACCGGCGTGGACGCCGGCCTCAAGAAGATGCTCACCGACGACGAGAAGGGCCAGACCGAACAGGCCGCCCCCAAAGACAAAGACGACGCATCGAGCGCAGGAATCCGCCCGTCTTCGCCAAGGCTTCGACGGGTCTTTGACAATCCGCCCTTCGACACAACTCAGGGCAGGCAATCCGCAATCCGCAATGGCGATGGAGTCGCGTCATGATAACGATCATCCTGCTTGCCGCCGGAACGATGCTGATCCTTGCGTTGTTCATGGCCTACGTGCTGGGGTGGGCGAACGTCGCGTTTCGCGTGGAGCTTGACGAGCGCCAGCAGGCCGTTCAGGACGCCCTGCCCGGGGCCAACTGCGGCGGGTGCGGGTATATTGGGTGCAACGAATACGCCGAAGCCGTCGTTGCCGGCGAGGTGCCCGTCGACAAGTGCCCCGTCGGCGGGTCCGATTGCGCCGAACGCCTGGCGCGGATCCTCGGCGTCGAGGTCAACCAGAGCTGGCCCCAGCGCCCGGTGGTGCACTGCGGGGCCCACGACGGCGAGCGCCTGGGGCAGAACGTCTACCGCGGCGAGAAGACCTGCACGGCGGCCAACATGGTCGCCGGCGTTCAGGGATGCGCCTACGGATGCATGGGCTTCGGCGACTGCGTAGCCGTCTGCGATTTCGATGCGATACACGTGGTCGACGGGTTGTCGGTGGTCGACTACGACACGTGCGTCGGCTGCGGGGCCTGCGAGCGCACGTGCCCGCGACACGTGATCACGATGGTTCCCTTCAAGGACCAGAAGATGCTTGTGGTGGCCTGCAGCAACATGGACTTCGGCAAGGACGTCAAGACCGTCTGCACCGTCGGCTGCATCGGCTGCAAGCTCTGCCAGAAGCTCTCGCAGGGACTGATTACTGTCACCGACAACATGCCCACCGTCGACTACGAGCAGTACGATCCGACCGAGATGGATGCCCTCGACGCCGCCGTATCCAAGTGCCCCGCCCAGCGCCTGACCATGATTGCCGGCCCCGGCCAGGAAGGCCCCGCCGACGCGGACGCCGCCCCGGTCGTCGTCGAGCCGGACTTCCAGACCACTGTCGACAAGACCGACTGGCACGGATAGCAAGTCGTATCGGGGGACAGCGGTCCCACTCTAAACCACGCCCCTTTTCGTGCCGATAGGGGGTGTATGCGGACCCGTTTCGCCGGGTCGGCTATCGCGAAAGGTGGACGACATGAGTCAGGACAATCTCAGTATTTCCAGGCCGCCCGACGTAGTGACCGCCGACGCCGACCGCACGGTGGCTGACGCGGCACGGCTCATGCGGGACAACAACGTCGGCTGCGTCATCGTAACCGGCGCCGACGGGCAGGTCTGCGGCATCATCTCTGAACGGGACATCATCACGGGTCTCGTCGCCGGGGCCGCCGATGCCGAATCGACCCGTCTGGGCGATGCGATGACGGCCCGGGTGACCACGCTGACGACCGGTGCGTCACTGGCCGACGCGCAGGAGGTCATGGCCGACCTGAAGGTCCGCCACGTTCCTGTGGTGGCTGAGGGCAAGGCGGTGGGGATGGTCTCGAGTCGCGACGTGATGGTCGAGCAGCTCCTGGCGGCCCGCCGGGGCCGGGCGGCCGCCGAGGAAGTCGCCAAGCTCGCCAAGTCGTTCAAGACCCTCGACTTCAAGGACCTGCTCCACGTGATCGTGCGCGAGGTGCCCAGGCTGTTCGGCGCCGAACGCGCCATGCTCTGCCTCGATGCCCCTGCCGGAAGCGATGACCAGGAGAGCGAGACGGCCCGACACCGGTGCCACTGCACCGAGCGCGACCGGCGCCAGCGCACGGACGTGCCCGACCCGGCCAGCCGGCGCGAGGTGCTGTGCCACGCCGCCCCCGCCTCCTGCGCGGCGCTGTGCGGGGCGTCCCAGGCCATCGTCATCCCGCTCGACGTTCGGGGCTTCAGCGACTCGGGCACCGACGCCGACGCCCGCCAGTGCGGCTATCTGTGCATGTGCGGGGTCGACCAGGCCCAGGCGCCGTCGGCCGACCTGCTGTTCTACGAGGGAACGTTGGTCAGGGAGATCCTCTGCGGCGTGCTCTCGAACGCCAGGATGTACCAGGACGCAAGGGAAAGTTACCTCACCGACCCGCTGACGGGGGTGGGCACGCGACGGCTGCTGGACGAGCGACTCGCCGCCGAGTGCGTCCGCGCCGCCCGGTACAACCGCCCGTTGTGTCTGGCCATCGTCGACGTGGACCACTTCAAGACCGTCAACGACCAACTGGGGCACGACGTCGGTGACAAGCTGCTGCGACAGGTCGCCAAGCTCATCATCCAGCAGAAGCGCCGCTCCGACGTGGTGGCGCGGTACGGCGGGGACGAGTTCGTCCTGCTGATGCCCGAAACGAGCATGGAGAACGCCGTTGCCGTGATGGAGAGAATGCGAACGGCAATGGCGGATATCGTCCCGGGCGGGGACGTGGCGGTAACGCTCAGTTGCGGGGTGGCCGAGCAGGTGTCCAACGAACAGGAGTCCGGCGGGGACCTGTTCCGCCGGGCGGACCTGGCGCTGTTCGAGGCCAAGCGCGCCGGGCGCAACTGCACGCGCAGTTGGCGGAACGTCTCGAACAGGCTCGGCTTTGACGACTACCTCAACAACCAGACGGTCCGTGACCTCCAGCAGCAGGTGCTGGACCTGTCGGCCGAGGCCAAGGACGCCTTCGCAGAGAACCTCTGGTCGCTGGTCAGGGCCATCGAGGCCCGCGACCCCCACACCAAGAGCCACTCGGTCCAGGTCATGCACTACGCGGTGGCGATCGCCCGGACGATGGGCCTCGACGCCCCGGACATCGACGCGGTTCGGCGGGCGGCGATGATTCACGATATCGGCATGATCGGCGTGCCGGACTCCATCCTCCGCACATGCAGGCCCCTGACGCAGGCCGAGCGGATGAAGATCGAACAGCATCCGCGGATCGGCGTGCACATTCTCCAGCAGATGCGGTCGCTCGAGCGCGAGGTCCCGGTCGTGCGCCACCACCATGAGCGGTGGGACGGGCTGGGCTATCCCAGCGGCATCTCCGGAACGCGCATCCCCCGGGAAGCCAGAATCCTCTCGGTCGCCGACGCCTTCGACGCGATTACCTCCCACCGGTCGCACCGGCGCAGCCGCTCGGTTGCCGAGGCCCTCGAGATCATCACCGGCGGGGCCAAGACGCAATTCGACCCCGCGGTGATCCGCGCCCTGACGCGCTGGATCGACCGGGTCGGCTCGCAGACGGGCAAGGGACGAGACGTCACCGTCGCGGACCTGCTCGAAGCGGTCGGAGCCATGGAACCGGTCGCCTGAGGCGTTCTATCTGACGATCTTCCGCGCGAACGCGACGGTGAAGACGGCCATGATGAACACGCCCAGCAGGCCCTCGGTGGCGGCGGCGACCTGGGCCCCGCCGATCGGTTTCCAGTCGCCAAAGCCTACCGTCGAGAACGTGGTGGTTGAGAAATACAGCGCGCAGCCCCACTTGCGCCAGCCCGTCAGTTCCGAGAGGCACACGCGGCGCGATTCCTCGGCAGCGGCCCCGTCGGCGGCCCGGGCGACCTGTACGGTTTCGGTGGTCTCCACGTCCCAGTCGCCCCCGCCGAGGCCGAACCCGTTGGTGGCGTAGATGCAGGCGAACAGCATGAGCATCGCCAGTCCGGCCAGCAGGATGCGCAGGACGTACACGCCATAGCCGAAGCAGGTCTTCAGGAAGAACCAGTTGGACCAGGCCAGCGGGCTGTACGGCTTGCGGTGGGTCTGGCGCCACAGGTCGTGGTAGCGGAAGTGGCAAAAGTCCTCGCTCCCGCGCGAGTCCGGGTCGCCCTGGGCGCGGAAGTTCTCCTCGAGCACGCCGTATTGCGTGCACGCCGAGGCCAGGGCCGCGGCGGTGTTCTTGACGGTCTTGACGTATTCCTTCTTCGCCGCATCGGCCCGGCTCGAGTCGGCCTCGATCGCTGCAAGGAGTTTCCGCTTGGCCGCCGCCTTGACCTTCCGCGGGCTATCAGCCTCGATCAGTGAGTCGGCCCCGGGGGGCCACCACCGCCACTTGCGCAGTTGGCTGCTCCGCAGGCGGACGTTCCCGCCCAGGACGCTGCTGGCCCGGACGCGCACGTCGGCGAGGCTCAGCGTGGCCTCCTCGCCGAATGTCGCGGTCCGCAAGTCGAGGAACTGCTCGAAGTTGGCGGCGTTGAAGTTGACCGACTCGTCGAACGACGCGCCGTGGAAGTCGGGGGCCTTGTCGAACGCAACGCTGTTGAAGTCCGCCCGATCGCCGAACGCGGCAAACTCGAACTGCGCCTGGTCGCGGAACTTGGTCTCTGCAAAGCTCGCCTGCCCGCGGAACCGGGCACGGAAGAAGCGCGTGTGGCCCTCGAAGGTGGCGTAGTCGAACTGGACGGTCGCCGAGAATCGCGTCAGGTCGAAGTCCGCGTGCTGGCAAAACGTGACCCCCGCGAACGTTGCCGACACCGACGACGGGCCCACGAACGACACGCCGGAAAAGCTCGCCTCGGCCTGGAACTTGGCCAGGCCGAAGTCCGCCCCGCTCTCGAAGACCGAGTGCTCGAAGCTCGTGCGGCCGCAGAACGTCGCCCCCATGAAGATGCCCGGGCCGTTGAAGCGACACCCGCACAGGTCCATCGGCCAGTGGAGGTGCTGCATCGACAGGTCGGACTGGTCGATCTGGCAGTAGCGCAGGCGCAGTTCGGGCCCGGCGTAGCGGCGCTGGCCCGCGGCGGGCGGCTTGTACCCCATCGCCGACGCCGCCGTCTCGAAAGCGGTGACTACCGCGGGAAAGCTCTCGATGATCTTCGCGCTGATCGAGTTGTGCCTCCCGGGCGGGTCCTGTCGCGTCTCGGGGTCGAAGCTCGACGCCAGGTCGCGGAGCACGCCCTTTTCGATGGCGGCCTTCGCGCGGGCGTTGTTCGACGTCTTGCCCAGCGATTCGATCAGTTCGGTCAGTGCGGTCAGGTCCTCTTCGTCGGGCAGCTCGATGGGCACCAGCTCGGCCGAGCGCGTATCGGTAAGACTTGACTCCCGCGGTTCATCCATCATCATAGAGAGCATATCGACAAGGCCGCCCGCGAGACTCAAGGCGTCTTTGCCCCGCACTGCCGCCGGCCCGTGCCCTCCGACACCGCGGGCACACGAGAGAAAAGGACTGACCGTCGATGAAGATCACGCAGCTTTCGGTGTACCTGGAGAACTCGCCGGGCAAACTGACCGTCCCCTGCCGCGCGCTGGCCGCCGCGGGGATTAACATCATGGCCGTCTCGCTGGCCCACACCAACCGCGTGGGCGTGCTCAAGCTCATCGTCAGCGACCCGCCCCGCGGGCGCGACGTCCTGGACGCCGCCGGCTGCGTCGTGGAGACCGGCGAAGTGATCGCCATCGCCATCGCCGACCGCCCGGGCGGCCTCGAGGAAGTCCTGGAGGCTATCGAACCCGAGCAGATCAACCTCGAAGACGTCTACGCCCTGACCCGCCCCGCCGACCAGGCCGCCGTCCTGGTCTGCGCTTTCGCCAACCCCGACGCCGCCCTGACCGCCCTGACCGCCGCAAACGTCCAGGTCATCCACGACCTCAACGCCCTCGGGCCCGACGGCCGGTAAGGCCGTGCCTGGTGTCTAACGTTCGATGGAGCAGAGCATGATGAAGACGGTAACGGTGCTCGTTGCGATTGTGCTTCTGTCGGGGTGCGGGCCGAGGTCGGGGCCGCGGCTGTCCGTCGACAGCGCGTCGCTCGAGGACGTGCGACGGCTGGAAGGCAAGTCGAAGCAGGCCGTTGTTGCGGCTTTCGGCCCGCCGTCCAGGCAGCACCGCGCCAGGCTGGGCACGTACTGGGAATACGCGGGCCGCAAGCAGATCATCGTCTTCTGGAGCTTCGATAACGAGTGCGTTCTCCATGCCAACATCGGCAAGGACGCGAAGGAAGCCTACGCGCCCTGGAGATCGCAGTCGGTCCCGCCCGCGAAACCCACGATGACGACGGAGACAGCCCCTTCGAGGAAGGCCGCCGACAGCAACAAGGAATAGCCGCGTGAAACGCGACCATGTCTCGAGCGACATGACGAACGTTGTGCCAAGAAAAGGAAACGCAAGATGAGAAGGACTATCTGGGTTACAGCCGTGCTCGTGTTGACCGGATACGCTGCCTCGGCGGCCGAACCGAAGGCCATTGAGCTTTCCAGACGAATTCTCACCAGAGAGAACGCAAGACTGAAGAAGGACATACAAGCGAAGAAGGCCTTCATGGCTCGTGCGAGAATGACGCGGGCCGGTGCGATGAAGTACAAACACTCGATTGCCAGAATGGAGTCGACCATTGCCACGCACGACCTCATTCTCAAACACGGCCGAGCCGAATTGCAGGTCACCAGTGCCCGGGCCGTCGTGCATGGAGATCTCGAGCGACACTTCGCCGCTCAGACGAAGAGGCCGCCCCGCCCCGACAAGAACGGAACGAAGGCGGAGAACGCGCTTCTTGCTGAGTTGAAGGTATTGAAGGCATGGCGAAGTAAAGCACCCGAGAACGACTCCAAATAGCCGCTCAAGTGCGTCAATTCAGTACGTCTCGGTTCGGGCGTTGGCATTAGGAGAGAAGACAACCATGACAGAGAACACAAGACGAGCGTTTCTGAAGACGTCGGTGGCGGCGACCGGGGTTGCTGCCGCCATGGTGCCGGTTTCGTGCGCAACGGCTAAGCAGGATGCCGCTTCCGGTGATCCGCCAGGGACATCGTCACAGGAGACCTACACGCTCACGCGCCAGGTCCCCGTCGAGGCGGGGTACGATCTGGTCGTGTGCGGCGGAGGCCCGGCGGGGACGGCGGCAGCGGTCTGCGCAGCGAGGCTAGGCGCGAAGGTCCTGCTGGTCGAGGCGACGGGCTGTCTGGGCGGGATGGGCACATCGGGGCTGGTGACGGCCTTCGACCCGATGGCCAACGGCAAGCAACTGCTCGTCGGCGGTTTCATGAACGAGGTGGTCACCACGCTGTACAAGCGGGGGTTCCTGGGCCCCAACGAGAAACCTGAGATCTATGAGAAGCGATACCACCACTGGACGCCGTTCCAGGCTGAAGGCTACAAGCTCGTCCTGGACGAGTACGTCACGGCTGCAGGTGTCGAGGTGCGCTTCCTCACCCGGGTCATCGACGCCGAGGCCGATGCAGCCAGGGGATCGGTCAAGGGTGTCGTTCTCCAGAACATCGAGGGCTATCGCTTCGTGAAGGCCAAGGCCTTCCTCGACTGCACTGGCGACGCGGTGCTGACCGACCTGTGCCGAGCCAAGTGTCGCGAAGCCGGGCGCGACACCCCCAACATCATGCCCGCCACGCTGACGTCGCTCCACACAGGTCTTGAAGGGATGGGCGGCTACCGACAGAAACAGAAGATGCTGCTGAAGGCCATCGAAGACGGCCACTTCACCCAGCCGGACAAGCACTTGCCCGGCATGTCGATGGTGTCCAGGAAGGTCGGGTACCTCAACGGCGGGCACATCTTCAACCTCGACGCCCTGCGCTGCAGGAGCCTGTCCGACGGCATGATGCTCGGGCGGCGGATCGTGCGGGAGTACGTCGAGTTCTACAGGAAGTACATGGGCTGTGAGGATATCGAACTGGTCACCACCGGCACGCTGATGGGCGTGCGAGAGTCCCGCCGCGTCCTGGGCGAATACGAACTGAACATCGACGACTACCGCAAGCGCCGCCAGTTCCCCGACCAGATCGGGATCTTCAACAAGTACGTCGACATTCATCCCTACAACACGTCCGAGAAGGAGTACCAGCGGTTCCTGACCGAGAAGAACCGCACGGGCAAGCACAAGCCGGGCGAGTACTTCGGCATTCCCTACTCGATCCTGGTCCCCAAGGGCTGGCGGAACCTCTGGGTCGCGGGCCGATGCGCCTCCAGCGACGTGCAGGTCCAGGGCTCCATCCGCGTCCAGCCGGCGGCCTCCATGATGGGCCAAGCCGCCGGCACGGCCGCCGCCCAGTCAGTCAAGACCGGCCAGCCCGCCAACGACCTCGACACCAAACACCTGGTAATCACCCTCCAAAAAGCCGGCGCCCTCCTCCCCCAGAAGACCCTCAGCAAGAAGATGACGCGAAGCTGAACCAAGTAGCGATATGACGGAAGGCGTATTGTTCGATCCCAACAAGTACATAATTGCGTCCGATGTCCTCCGAGTTCATTCCAAAGTCATATGCGCCGTCCTTGACCGTCACAGGCGGTCGCGCCGTTGACGTTGGAGGTGAGACCATATGTGGGTCGTTGGCGTCCTCGACCAGCGTCAGCACCACCGGCGTCTCGACGAACCATTCCCGCTCGTCGCTGACCTTGCCCCGCAGGCACGGCGTGTCCGCCGCGAGCGTATACCACGGATTGACCGACAACTGCCCGAAGCACCCGCACGACGTCGCCCCGGCCAGCCCTTTGTAGAGTGTTACCCCGCAGAAGACCGAGAAGCACGTCACCGCCGCCGAAACACGCCCACGGGGCGGCCTCGGACTCAGGCCGCACGCTACGCCCCCCCCCGATTTCGTAACCCCCGCTCATTCCGAAACCGCCTATTTTGGTATCTGTCCCGAATGGCACTGGTATCTGTCCCGAATGGCACGAATGGCACCAAGATAAGCGCTTGCGGGCGGAATTGTCGTGTGATAGGCCACGGCTTCAGCCGTGGTGCCGCGGGGCAGCCAGCGAGAAGACAGCCCGTTTCAACGGGCTTACCAAGAGGGCCTTAAGCCTTTGTGGGAAGGACGTTGAAACGCCCTATGCTGCCGATCGCCGCGGCCGGGAACCAGGTCTGAAGACCTGGCCTGATACACGACCATCCGCCCGACGCCTTTGTGCGTTGCCCGGCCCCAAAGGCCTATCTTGTGCCCGTGCGGAAATGCACAACAATTGTATTTTTAAGCAGTTATGTGCAA
>CAZVEV010000041.1:0-30012 GCA_964625865.1 uncultured Planctomycetaceae bacterium
CTGGCCGGTTTTAACCCGCCCACACCTGGCCGGTTTTAACCTGCCCCTTGATACTTGAGCGGATAGTGAAGGGTGCGGCCAATCATCGGCGCATTGCCATTCTCCGTCTCCTGGACAGGGAATCAGAACTGTCGGTCGAGGAAATCTCTGAGCGATTCGACATCAGCATGAAGACCACGTCGGAGCACCTTCGCCGGCTGGCGATAGCGGGTTTGGTGATGAAGCGGAACGCCGGGCGCTGGGTCCGCCACAGACTCACGGACCGTGGCCAGAGCATTCTCACATTCCTAAGAACACTAGAATGATGCAGGCCCGCAGATACAAGAGAAGCAGGTGCTGACGGATGACATTCTCACATTCTTAAGAATGTAAGAATGTCGCATAAGTGTTGATGCCTGCCTATCCTGGGGGATTGCCACCAGGGGACTGGCTACGCTGGGGGCTGACGTTTTGCCCGTAGAAGGTCTCGACGTGGAGGTCGGGCAGGGCGGCGCGGATGACGTCGGCCAGGGCGTCCAGTTCGGTGTTGCTCAGGGCCGAGACGACCGACTCGGCCGGCGGACGGGCTATTGTGTGGACCTGGAGGAGTTTGATCGCGCCGCCCGAGTCGAGAATGTGAGACAGTCGGGCGATGTAGGCGTTGATCTCCGCCGGTGGGGGGGCGTGTCCGTCGAGGCGAGCGAAGAGGGTCTGGATGACGACGGGGCGTCCTTGGGCGACGACGGCAAGGTCGTCGACGATCTTCTTGAGCTTCAGGCCCGGCGCGGGGCGGTTGACGCGCTGGAAGTACTTCTCCGTTCCGGCGTCGAGCTTTGCCCATATCTCCCCGTTGCCCGCGTCGAGCAGCGGCAGCGCGCGGTGGAACTGTGCGCTGTTGAAGTGTGTGGAGTTGGTGATCACGACGAGTTTGACGTCGGGGCGGTGGCAGTCGGCCTTGGCCTTGACGGCGGCGGCCACCGCGCGGTCGAAGTTCTCCAGGCACGTCGGCTCGCCGTCGCCGCTGAAGGCGATGTCGTTGAGGCGCCGCAGACTGTGGGGCACGCCCGCGAACCGCGCCTCGGCCCAGAGCCTGCCCGAAGCAATCTCCTCCATCGCGATATGCAGTTCGTCATGGAGAATGGCTAAATCCACTCCGGTCAGTCGGCGCCGCGCCGTGCGGTCGATCTGGCAGTAGATGCAGGCGAAGGTGCAGTCCTTGTTCGGATTCAGGTTCACGCCGATGCTCAAGCCTTTGCTTCGACGCGAAATGACCGGATAGACGTAGAGGCAGTCTCGCCACTGTCGCCTGTGGTCGCGAATGACGTGCTCCGCATCTGTGCCCGGTTGACGTGCCATGCACTTTATTCTACGCATCAGCGATGGCGATGTGAACGAAATGTGCGAGCGAACGTGCTTCGCGACGGCCGTGTGACCCGAGGAAGGCGAGGGAACCATTGACACGCTCCCGCGGGACGCCCAGACTACCACGTGGTATCCCAGGACGGTCCTGCAGGGAAATGCTGGTCAGAGGAAGGCAACACATGGTCAAGTTCCGCAAGTGTATCCCATGTCTCTTTGCAGCCGTGCTGGTATGCAGCGCCACGATTCGCGCGGAAGCGGCCGATGAGATCGAACGGGCGTTGCGCCAGGTTCGCGACGTGAAGAAGGACATGTTCTCGACGCGATCGAGCGTGCTGGGCGAGTTGCCCGGCCCGGCGGAGATGGCAGCGCGCCAGTTGCGTGCGAGGCCGATTCCGACGTTCGAGCCCAAGGCGAATCCGACGGTGACGTTCGATCCCGAGCGCCTCAAGCGCCTGGCCGGCGAGATCAACAAGCGTCTGGGCAAGCTGCGGAAGGACCGCAAGGGCAAGCCGGAGTCCCGAACGCTCGGGATCACGGGGGGACGTATCGCGAAGGACTACTTCAATCGCCAGGACTTCCTGATCCTCGAGGTCCAGCCGGACACGCCGGCGGCGGGCAGGCTGAAGGGACGCGACATCATCATCGGCGCCAATGGGCGACTGTTCACAGACCCGGAAGACCCTCGCCCGGAGATGGGCTACGCACTGGTCGCCAGCCAGTCGAAGCGGTTCGGCGGAAAGCTGACGCTGCATGTCGTGCGCGAGGGCAAGGGCGTCAACGTGAAGCTGGACCTGGGCGACACGACGGGCTACAGCGAGACGTGGCCCTACAACTGTGAGAAGACCAAACGGATCCGGGCGGCGGCTTTGCGCCTCGTGATGGAGAAAGGGCCCGAGCGGCATCGCCTGACGGGCATGCACCACAAGGGCGGGTTCTGGACGCCCCTGTTCCTGATGGCCAGCGGCGACAAGGCGGCCATGGCACGCGTGAAGGAGTTCATGCACGCCACGACCAAGCCGGCGTCGGAATACCCGGTGACCGTTACCGGCGGGCGGTCGTGGCTGGCCGGCTATGAGTTGATCAACGTGGCCGAGTACTACCTGCTGACCCGCGACGAGGTCGTGATTCCGCGGATCCGGTACCTGGTCCGCGTGCTGGAGAAGATCCAGTTTCCCAGCGGCAGTTGGTCGCACGGGAGCCCGCCGGGATACGGCGAGATCAACAACGCGGGACTGGCGTGCTTCATCGGGATGATCCTCGCTCGCGAATGCGGTCCGAAGGGCGACCCGGCGAAGTTTGCCAGGTCGATCCGCTTCTTCGGGAAGTTCTGCGGCACGAACTTCCCGTACGGACTGGGCACGCCGGGCGGGAGATCGGGGCGGATGGACAACGGCATGCACGGCATGGCGGCGATCGCGTTTAACCTGCTGGGCGAGACCGAGATGGCCCAACGCTGGGCCCGTCCGCTGTGCTACATGTGGATGGGTCGCGAGCGCGGCCACGCCGAGGGGCTCTTCAGCCCGGCCTGGGGGAGCATCGGCGTGTCCATCGCACCCAAGGAGGAGTTCCACATGTTCATGAAGCACATGCTCTGGTACTACGAGATCTGCCGCACCCCCGAAGGCGGCCTGACGTTCATGCGTGGAACGCGATTCCCCTACCCGGGTGGGGAGACGCCTGCGCTGGGGCTGTTCATGTATCTGCCCGAGCGACGCCTCCGCATCCTGGGCGCCCCGAGGCGCACGCCGGCAGGGAGGTGACCATGACGCCAACCGCACCGAGACACACCGGAGAACCGATCATGAAGCGTTGTCTGTGCCTGTTTCTACTGGCCGGTCTGGCATGGCCCCACACGGCGGGGGCCAATGGATTTGCCCACAGCCCCCAGTACATCCAGCGGGTCAACCGCGAGTCGTTCGAGGGGGCTGAGCCCGAGGAGATCGCCCGCTACCTGGCGCACTTCAGCGGCGGGGTTTCGGGCGGGGCGGTTGCGGCCCTTGCTGCCGGCGGGGAGAAGAACCTGCCCCTGGTCAAGAAGCTGCTGAAGGACACCAACCCGTGGATCCGCGGCGGGGCGGTCAGGGTGCTCTGCGCGATGTACGCGCCCAAGCGGGAAGGCAAGAAGCCGCCCACCCCTCGCGAGATCACGCCGGAGTTGAAGAAGGTGATGGACCTCGTGGGGGGCATGCTCAAGGACCCGCACCCGGAGGTGCAGGCGAGCGTTGGCGTGTTCTACAAGAACGTCGGCGTGGAGAACGCGATGGTCCACAAGGTCCTGATCGCACAGGCCTGCGACGCCGATCCGCGTGTCCGCAGCCAGACCGCCGAGGCGATACGTCACTGGATCAAAGACCCCGGGACGCGGGTTCGTGTCGGCATGGAGGTGCTTCGCAGGCCCGACGGCGTGTCGCCTCACGCGCTGGCGCTGGGGGCGATCTACCTGTGGCAGCACAAGGACGAGGCCCGCGAGGCTCTGCCCGTGGTCGTCCGATACCTGAACGTCAAGGCCCACACGATTCGAGGCTTCTTTACCAACTCGCCTTACCAGAGGGGACTGAATCTCATCGAGCATTACTTCGACGAGAAGCTTGAGCAGTCGCCCGGGGTGGTCCTTGCGGTCTGTCGAAGCGTGGTCCGCATACCGTACGAGACGTATGGCGGGTGGATGGACGCGCGAAAGACGGCCGTCCGGATTATCGAGAAGATGGGCCCCGGTTCCGCGGGGGCCGTTCGCGCGGCGGCCGACGCGGAGGACGCGTGGCTCGCTGCCAGCACGGACGACGAGATCAGAGCGGTCACCCCTGCCAGAGGCACGGACGTCGGGACGCCGCGAGAAGAGGCCGTCAAGCGGGTCAAGTACCTTCGGGACGTGGCGGCCTGGCTGGAAGCGGGCAAGCCGGCGGGGAAGAAGCCCGAGTTGAAGCATCCTGAACTCAAGAAGAAGCCCCCCAGAAAGAAGAAGGCCACGAAGTAGGTCGAGGGGGTGTGGCCGGTTTGTCGAGGCGGCCGGACGGAGCACGCTGCGGCGCCTGTGGTCCGCCAAGCCCCGTGGCACGCACGAGGCCGCGGCCTGAGCGACGATCTCCCGGCCGACGGGGTAGACCCGCCTTCGGGGTCGGCATGCGGCTACGGGGCGGCTATGGGGCTTGGCCGGCGTGCTGCGGCCCGGTGCCCCTGTCGGCCTTGGTCTGTTCAGCGGCGCGGCGCGACAGAAAGGTTGACCGGTCGGGCCGGATGCTGTCAAATGCGCAGCCGATCAGGCTGCAATCCGGATTCACCAGATATAGGAATAGGTGGTGAGAGATGGGCGAGCAGATCCGTATCATGCCGTGCCTGGACATGCAGGACGGCAGAGTCGTCAAGGGCGTGCATTTCGTGGATATTCGTGACGCGGGTGACCCGGCCCAGTGTGCCGAGGCCTACTGCGCCGCGGGGGCCGACGAGTTAGCCATGCTGGACATCGTGGCGACCGTCGAGGGGCGGGGCACGATGCTGGAGGTGGTTCGCCGGGTGGCCGAGGTCACCACCGTGCCGCTGACCATCGGCGGCGGGATATCCGACGTTGCCTCCGCGGCAGCCGTTCTCGACGCAGGTGCCGACAAGGTATCCACCAGCAGCGCCGCATTTCGACGCCCGGAGGTCATCGGCGAGATGGTTCGCGAGTTCGGGCCCGAGAAGGTGACGGTGGCCATTGACGTCGACCAGAACCCGGCCATGCCCTCAGGCTACGAGGTCTACATCGACGGCGGGCGGACCGCAACGGGCGCCGACGCGATCGAATGGGCCCGGAAGGTCGACGGTTTCGGCGTGCCGGTGATCCTGCCGACCAGCAAGGCCGGTGACGGGGCCAAGACAGGCTACGACCTGCCCGTGATCCGCGCGATGAAAGAGGCCACCTCCGCCGTGATCGTTGCCTCCGGGGGGGCGGGTGAATTGGAGCACTTCTACGAAGCCGTCGAAGCCGGCGCTACGGTCCTGTTGGCCGCTTCTGTGTTCCACTTCCACATGATAGGTATTCCGGAACTGAAGGATTACCTCCGCGGCCGGGGCCTGGCCGTGCGATGATCTGACCGGCGGGCGGATATCGGCAGCGTGAGGCGGGACGTCAGTTACAGCGTCGGAACAGCGGCCGCAGGCAAGATACGTGTTCAACAAGGGCGTCGTACCAGAGCAAGGAGCCGCACCATGGCGATCCAGGAGATTCAGTTGCAGGACCTGAACACCGAAGCGTTCATCGCCGAACAAGTCAAGGCAATCAGTGACGCGGTGGGCGACGGTCTGGCCGTCAATGCACTGTCGGGCGGCGTGGACTCATCGGTGGTGACCCTGTTGGGCCACAGGGCGCTGGGGGACCGCCTGAAGACTTGTTTCATCGAGAACGGCCTGATGCGAGAGGGCGAGGCACAGTATATCGTGGGGATCTTCGAGGCCCTCGGCGTGCCGGTCGAGATCGTGGACGCCCAGGACCAGTTTTTCGCGGCCCTGGCCGGCGTGACTGATCCGGAGGAGAAGCGCGACAAGGGTATCACCGAGGTCTTCTACAAGGATGTCTTCGGCAAACTGGTCAGGGACTGCGGCGCCAAGGTGCTGCTTCAGGGCACCAACTACACCGACGTCGAGGAGACCGTCGCGGGGGTCAAGCGACAGCACAACATCCTGGCCCAGTTGGGCATCGATACGGAAGCGGCGTACGGCTACCAGGTGGTCGAGCCGATCATCGAGCTTCGCAAGCCGGCCGTCCGGGCTGTCGGCAAGGCGCTGGGGCTGCCTGAAGAGATCCACGCCCGCCCGCCGTTTCCGGGCCCGGCGCTGGCGGCTCGCGTGATCGGCGCGGTCACGCCCGAGCGTATTGCCCTCGTGCGTGCGGCGACGACCATCGTGGAGGCTGAGCTGTGCGACTCCGGGGCGTTTCAGTACCTGGCGGTCCTGCACGAGGACAAGGTCACCGGCCTGCGAGACGCCAAACGCGACTTCGGGCACCAGATAGAGGTCCGCTGCTGGGAGAGCGAAGACGCGGTGACGGGCACGCCGACGAACCTGCCGTTCGAGAAACTGCGGACCATTGCGGACAGGCTGACGACGGAAGTGCCCGGCGTGGTCAGCGTGACGTACAACATCACGGCCAAGCCGCCGTCGTGTATCGAGGCCGTGTAGCACCGCCCGAAACGAGGCGGTCCTACGGTGCGATGAGAGATAACCCGAGGCGGCCCGTTGCCGCCGTCGGCCTTACCGGACAACCCTTAGATAAAGGTAATTCTTCATGCCCAAACATCCAGACATTGACAAGGTAATGATCATCGGTTCGGGCCCCATCGTCATCGGGCAGGCGTGCGAGTTTGACTACTCGGGCACGCAGGCGTGCAAGGCCCTTCGCGAACTCGGCTACCAGATCGTACTGGTCAACTCGAACCCCGCGACAATCATGACCGACCCGGGCATGGCCGACGTGACGTACATCGAGCCGCTGACGCTCGAGGCGATGACGCGGATCATCGAGGTCGAGCGCCCCGACGCGCTGCTGCCGAACCTTGGCGGCCAGTCGGCGCTGAACCTGTCGTCGGAACTGTACAAGGCCGGCGTGCTCGACAAGTACGACGTGAAGGTGATCGGCGTGCAGATCGACGCCATCGAGCGCGGCGAGGACCGTATCGCCTTCAAGGTGGCGATGGAGAAGCTGGGCATTGAGATGTGCAAGAGCACGGCTGTGTTCAGTGTCGAAGACGCCGAGCGGGTCGCCGGCGAGATGGGCTACCCGGTGGTGATTCGGCCCGCGTACACCATGGGCGGCGCCGGCGGGGGGTTGGTCTACAACGTGGAAGAGTTGCGGACCATCGCCAGCCGGGGTATTTCCGCGAGCCTGATCGGGCAGATTCTCGTCGAGGAGTCCGTGCTTGGCTGGGAGGAGTTGGAACTCGAGGTCGTCCGCGACGCGAAGAACCAGTTGATCACGGTGTGCTTCATCGAGAACGTCGACGCGATGGGCATTCACACGGGCGACTCGTACTGCACCGCCCCGATGCTCACGATTTCCCCCGAGTTGCAGGCGCGGCTCCAGGACTACTCGTACAGGATCGTCGAGGCCATCGAGGTGATCGGGGGCACGAACGTGCAGTTCGCCCACGATCCCAAGACCGGGCGCGTGGTGGTCATCGAGATCAACCCGCGGACCAGCCGCAGTTCGGCCCTGGCGTCGAAGGCCACCGGTTTCCCCATCGCACTGGTTTCAGCCAAGCTGGCCGGCGGACTGACGATGGACGAGATTCCGTACTGGCGCGACGGCACGCTGGAGAAGTATACGCCCTCGGGCGACTACGTGGTGGTCAAGTTCGCCCGCTGGGCGTTCGAGAAGTTCCACGACGCCGAGGACAAGCTCGGCACGCAGATGCGGGCGGTAGGCGAGGTGATGAGCCTGGGCAAGAACTACAAGGAAGCGTTCCAGAAGGCGATCCGATCGCTGGAGAACGGGCGCCCCGGGCTGGGATTCGCGAAGAACTTCAACGACCTGCCCCTCGATGCCCTGCTGGGGATGCTCATCGAGCCCACGAGCGAGCGACAGTTCATCATGTACGAGGCCCTGCGCAAGGGCGCGACGATCGAGAGACTCGGCGAACTGACCCACATCAAGGCGTGGTTCATCGAGCAGATGAAGGAACTTGTGGACCTCGAGGAGCAGATCCTCGCGTGCAAGGGCCATGCCCTGCCCGCCGAACTGCTGACCCAGGCCAAGAAGGATGGATTTGCTGACAAGTACCTCGCGCGGATCCTGGAGGTCCCGGAGGCCGACATCCGCAAGCAGCGGACGGACCTGGGCGTGGTGGAGGGGTGGCATCCCGTGCCCGTCAGCGGCGTGGAGGATGCGGCGTACTACTACTCCACGTACAACGCTCCGGACGTCACCGGCGCCAGCGATCGCAAGAAGATCATGATCCTCGGCGGCGGGCCGAACCGGATCGGGCAGGGCATCGAGTTCGACTACTGCTGCGTCCACGCTGCCTTCGCCCTGCGAGACGCGGGCTTCGAGACCATCATGGTCAACTGCAATCCCGAAACGGTCTCGACGGACTACGACACGTCGGACAAGCTCTACTTTGAGCCTCTGACCGTCGAGGACGTCTTGAGCATCCACGCCAAGGAGAAGCCCGCCGGCGTCATCGTGCAGTTCGGCGGGCAGACCCCGCTGAACCTCGCCCAGGAACTTGCCGCCGCCGGCGTGAATATCCTCGGCACCGCGCCGGACACGATTGACCTCGCCGAGGACCGCGAGCGGTTCGGGCAGATGATGGCCAAGCTCGAGATCCCCATGCCCGAGTCCGGGATGGCCAGCACCGTCGACGAGGCCCTGGAGATCGCCGAGCGGATCGGCTATCCGTTGATGCTCCGCCCGTCGTTCGTCCTGGGCGGACGCGGAATGGAAGTGGTCTACGACGATGAGATGCTCCGCCGTTACGTCGCGGCCGCCGTTGACGTGACGCCCGAGCGCCCGATCCTGATCGACAAGTTCCTCGAGAACGCCACCGAAGCCGAGGCCGACGCGCTGGCCGACGGGACCGACACGTTCGTGCCCGCCGTCATGGAGCACATCGAACTGGCGGGAATCCACTCGGGCGATTCGGCCTGCGTGATCCCGCCGGTCAGCATTCCCGCAGAGCACCTCGAGACGATCAACGAGTACACGCGGAAGATTGCCCGCGAACTCGGCGTTGTCGGCGTGATGAACATGCAGTACGCCATTGCCGACGACGTGGTCTACGTGCTCGAAGCCAACCCCCGCGCTTCGCGAACCGTGCCCCTGGTGTCCAAGGTGTGCGGGATTTCGATGGCCCGGATCGCAACGCAGGTGATGCTCGGGGCCACGTTGGCCGAGATGAATCTGGAGCACAAGGACGTGGCACACTTCGGCGTCAAGGAAGCGGTCTTCCCCTTCCCGATGTATCCCGAGGTCGACCCGGTTCTCGGGCCCGAGATGCGGTCCACCGGTGAGGTGCTCGGCCTGGCTGATTCGTTCGGACTGGCGTTCTACAAGGCCCAGGAAGGCGCCAAGCAGTGCCTGCCCACCGAGGGCACGGCGCTGGTGTCGGTCTCGTCTCGTGAGCGTCCTGCCGTGCTGAAGGTCGCCAGGCAACTGGCGGACCTGGACTTCAAGATCCTGGCCACCGAGGGCACGCATGCGTTCCTGGTCGAGAACGATATTCCCTCCGAGCACATCCAGAAGATGCACGAAGGGCGCCCCAACATTGCCGACGCGATCACCAACGGCGAGATTCAACTCGTCGTCAACACGCCGGTGGGCAAACTCAGTCAGTATGACGACTCGTACATCCGCAAGCTGGCGATCAAGCACAAGATCACCTACATCACGACCCTCGCGGCGGCCGAGGCGGCCGCCGAGGGCATCGCGGCCTATCGGCAGTCAGGCAGCGGTGTCAGGTCGCTGCAGAACTACCACGTTGCGATCGAGTAGGCGAGGCCGGTTCAGCGGCGGGGCGGGTTAAACGGGAAACGGTTTGACCCGCCCTGTGGACTGTACGAAAGGACATGCTGACTATGAAACGTCGTGATTTTCTCAAGACGCTCTCACTGGGCGCCGCCTGGACCGCCGCGGGCGGACGGATCGCCGGGGCCGCCGCGCCGGCTGACAAGAAAGCTCCGCGGCCTGACATCCTGGTCATCCTGTCCGACGACATGGGGTTCTCGGACCTCGGGTGCTACGGCGGGGAGATCGAAACGCCGCGCCTTGACGCCCTGGCCGCCGGCGGCGTGCGGTTCACGGAGTTCTACTGTACGGCCCGCTGCTGGCCCACGCGGGCGACGCTGCTGAGCGGGCGATACTCCAATGCGCTGGGCAGCAAGCAGGTCTCGATTGCACAGGTCCTCAAGGGCGCGGGGTATCAGACGGCAATGGTGGGGAAATGGCACCTGTCCCGCAGCGGCACGAAGAACGGGCCCATGCAGCGCGGCTTTGACGACTTCTACGGCACGCTGACGGGGGCCGGCTCGTTCTGGGACCCGATCACGCTGACGCGCGGCACCGAGAGCGTCAAGCCGGACGGAGACTTCTACTACACCGAGAAGATCGGCTCCGAGGCGGTCAGGCAGATCGAGAACTTCGCCAAGTCCGACAAGCCGTTCTTCCACTACGTCGCGTTCACCGCGGCCCACTGGCCCCTGCACGCACGCGAGAAGGTCACGCAGAAGTACCTCAAACGCTACGAGACGGGCTGGGAGAAGATGCGAGCCGCCCGCTACGAGCGAATGATCAAGATGGGCCTGATCGACAAGAAACGCTGGCCCCTGCCGAAGCCCGAACGCAACGTCAAGCCGTGGGACCCGATCGATCACAAGCCGTGGCGCATCCGCAATATGGCCGTCTATGCCGCGATGGTCGACCACATGGACCAGGCGATCGGGCAGATCGTCGACGCCCTGAAGCGCACGGGCCGATTCGACAACACGCTGATCGTCTACACCAACGACAACGGTGCCTGTCCGGAGCACCTGGGGGGCAACGGGTGGGGGACGGCGACCAACGTGATCGCCAAGGCCAAAGCCGAGGGCAGGAAGTTCAGCATCGGCGACAACATGGACGTGCCCTCCGGCGGGCCCTGGACGTATCACAGCGTCGGGCACAACTGGGCCAACGCCCAGAACACGCCCCTGCGACGCTACAAGATGAACGTCCACGAGGGCGGCGCCTGCGTGCCGTGCATCATGCACTGGCCCAAGGGGCTGGCCCTGCCGAAAGGCTCCATCACTCGCCAGCGCGGCCACGTGGTCGACATCATGGCCACCTGTATCGACCTGGCCGGGACGAAGTACCCCGCCGAGTTCGAGGGCAGCGCCATCGATCCGAACGAGGGCACGAGCCTGGTCCCGACGATCCGGGGCGGCAAGCAGGACTACGAGCGGGCGTACTACTTCAATCACGCCGGCACGCGTGCGGTGATCAAGGGCGACTGGAAGATCGTCGCCGAAGGCAGGGGGGGCAAATGGCAGTTGCACAACCTCGCCAAGGAAAAGACCGAGATCACCGACCTGGCCACCGAGATGCCCGAAAAGGTCAAGCAACTCGCCGCCCTGTGGGACGCCCGATATCCGTCGAGACGGAAGTAGCAACGGTAGGGCGTGCAACTCGTTGCACGCCCTACGTCCAAGAATCCGCTGCTAAATCGGGACCGAAGGAGTCCGAACGTGACAGACAACGCGTCATCACGCTGCACGGTGATCCGCTGGTGCGTCGCGGTGACGGTGATTGGCGAGGCGATTACGATTGTTGCGCGCCTGGTCAGCGGGACCTCGGCGGCCGAGCATATCGCCCGGACCAACCCGCCGCTGATCCTGCAGATTCACCACATGTTCTGGGCCATCCCGCTGCTGATCTGGGCCGCCCTGATCCGGAAGAACAGACTGCTGCGGTCTCGCGTGGTCGGCCTTGCCCTGGGCGTGGCGCTGAGCGACCTGGTGCACCACTTCATCGTCTTGCCGCTGTGGGTGGGGAATATCGGTTGGCACTGGCCGTGAGGGTGGCGCCGCGGACAGGGACGCCGGGTGTGGAGACGTGTTCGCAGGGCGCGCGACACCGCACGCGGTTGCACGATGCGCCGAGGGCAGGACGTGATCTTCCGGGGGGCAGATGTGCCGGAGGCGACGGAAGATCATTTTTCGGGCGACACGGCCCGCAAGATGTGTTAAAGTAAATGGCTCGATATTCACTGGCCCTCCGGAATGGTGTTCCGGAACAGAAGAAGTGTAGCAGCATGGAGTATGGGAAAATGTTTCGACCTGAGATCAAAGTCGTGGATTGCACGATCCGCGACGGCGGGCTGACTAATAACTCACATTTCGCCACCGAGACGGTGCGCGGAGCCTATGAAGCCGCCTGCAAGGCGGGAATCGATTACGTCGAGCTGGGTTATCGCAACAGCAAGAAGCTGTTGTCGACCGACGAATTCGGCCCGTGGCGGTTCTGTTCGGAGTCCGATCTGCGCGAGGCGACGGATGGGATCGACCCGAACGGCACGAAGATGGCGGTGATGATGGACGCCCACAAGTCCTCTCCGGACGACGTGGGCCCGTGCAGCGAGTCCGTGCTGGACATGATTCGCGTCGCGACGTACGTCAAGGACATCGACAGAGCGATTGCCCTGGCCAACTGCGTCACGGACAACGGGTACGAGGCGTCGATCAACATCATGGCGATCTCGCAGGAGGGCTCGCCGTTCCTTGACGAGGCGCTCCAGCAGATCGAGGAAGAGACCTCTGTCCAGGTGGTCTACATCGTCGACAGCTACGGCGCGCTGTACAGCGAAGAGGTGCACTTCCTGGTCGCCAAGTACAAGCAGTACCTCAAGACCAAGGAGTTGGGCGTGCACATGCACAACAACCAGCAACTGGCGTTCGCCAACACGATCGAGGGGATCATCAAGGAAGCGAACTACGTTGACGGCACGCTGTACGGGCTGGGGCGAGGGGCGGGCAACTGTCCGACCGAACTGCTGATGGGCTTCCTGAAGAACCCGAAGTTCGACATCGTACCCGTCCTCGAAGCCATCGCCCAGTACATCCTGCCCCTGGCCAAGGACATTCCCTGGGGCTACCACGTACCGTACATGCTGACCGGCATCCGCGACCTGCATCCACAGGAAGCGATCCAGTGGATGGGCAGCGAACGGCGCGACGACCTGGTGGCCTTCTACAAGCACCTGGAAGTCGATTACGAGTGAACGCGGGGCCGTTGAGAAGCACCGTAGGTCCACGAATTTCACGAATTACACGAAGAAGAGACACGAAGAAGAGGTCCGCGGATTCCACCGATTACATGGATTGGGAAACGGCGAAAGACAGAAGAATGAGGAACGATGAATCTTCTGTCCTTCTCTGCTTCGCGTAATTCGTGTTCCGATACATCGGAAAGGACCCATCTTCTTCCTTCTTTTCAATCCATGTAATCAGTCCCGGCGCGCCGGGATCGTGGACATATTCCGGCCGTCTCCCTTCGTGTAATTCGTGGACCATAAGTTCGATATTCGGTTTGTTCCTGTTGCGGAATGGAGATCATGGATAAGCTCAAGACACGATTTGCGCCGTCGCCGACGGGGTCTCTCCACGTGGGAGGGGCGCGGACGGCGCTGTTCAGTTGTGTGATGGCCCGCAAGAGCGGGGGACGGTTCGTTCTCCGGATCGAAGACACCGACCGGGCGCGCCACCAGGAATCCGCCGTCGAGAAGATCGTTGCGGACCTCGAGTGGCTGGGCATCGAGCCGGACGAGGGCATCGGCGCCGGCGGGCCCGACGGGCCTTACCGCCAGTCCGAACGCCTGGAGATCTACGCCGAGCACATCGAGAGGCTGATCGAGGCGGGCGACGCCTACTACGCCTTCGATACGCCCGAGGAACTCGACGCGATGCGCAGCGAGGCCCAGGCGGCCAAGCGGTCGTTTCGCTACCCGCGCCCCGAGACGCTGCCCACCGCGGCCGACGCCGAGGCCGCCCGCGAGGCCGGCCGGCCCGTCGTGGTGCGGCTCGCCTGCCCCGCCGGCGACGTGACGATCGTCGATGACGCGTTCGGCCCCGTCGTCATGCCCGCCGACCAGATTGACGACTTCATCATCCGCAAGGCCGACGGCTGGCCGACGTATCACCTGGCCAACGTCGTTGACGACGCGCTGATGGGTATCACCTACATCATGCGCGGCCAGGAGTTTCTCGGGCAGACTTGGCGCCACGCCCTGCTGCGACGGGCCCTGGGCTTCGCCGAGCCCGGCTACTGCCACCTGCCCCTGATCATGGACACCGCCGGGCGCAAGCTGTCCAAGCGCGACGGCGACGTGGAGGTCGGCGCCTTCCGCGCCGCCGGATATCTGCCCGAGACGATGGTCAACTTCCTGGCCCTGCTCGGCTGGAACCCCGGCGGCGATATCGAAAAGTTCACGCTGGACGAACTGGTCGAGCTGTTCGACGTGGGACGGATCGGCAAGGCTAACGCCAAGTTCGACCGCGACAAGCTTCTGGCGTTCAACACCGCCGCCGCCGCGGCCGCGGATACCGAGCGCCTGCGGGCCGGCTTTGCCGACTATCTCTCGCTGAACGACACGCCGATTCCCGCCGATGACCCGGCGCTGCTTGCCCACCTGGTGGAGATCAACCGGGGCTTCCGCACGTTTGCCGACATCGTCGACAAGTGCGGTATTCTCTTCGCGCCGGACGAGAGCATCGCGTACGACGCCAAGGCGGTCAAGAAATGGCTGGCCAAGGCCGACGGGGCCGGCTGGGCCATGCTCGCGGAGCTTCGCGGCTTGCTTGAGGGCATCGACGACTGGTCGGCCGACACGATAGACGCGTTTGTCGCGAAGCTCTGCGAGCAGCGTGAAATCGGCATGGGCAAAGTCGCCCAGCCCATCCGCGTGGCCATGACCGGCCGAGCAGTCAGCCCCCAACTCGGCCAGACGCTCGTCCTGGTCGGCAAGCAAAGGGCCCTGTCCCGCATCGACCGCTGCCTCGCGGCGCGCGACTCGCTCTAGCGGCAAAGGGCGCTAAGACAAAGGAAACAGGGACGCCGGCAGCGTCCCTGTTTCCCTTCGTTCTGCATTCACGTCGCCAGCAGACCTCCCTGACGGGAACTCCCTGACGTGTCTGGTCCTACTCGGGCGTGGCGTAGCCGATCGTGGTGAGATCTTCCTGGATCTCGTCCAGGATGGCCGGATCGTCAATGGTAGCCGGCACCTTGACCTTCGCACCGTCCGCTATCTTGCGCATGGTGCCTCGGAGGATCTTCCCCGACCGGGTCTTGGGCAGGCGTTTGACGACGGCGGCCTTCTTGAAGCACGCAATCGGGCCGATCTCGGACCGGACGCTCTGGACCACTTCGGCGACGATGTCCTCGGGATTCCTGTCGACACCCGACTTCAGCACCAGGAGCCCGATGGGGACCTGTCCCTTGAGATTGTCGGCGACACCGAGGACGGCACACTCCGCTACGTCCGGATGATGTGCCGCGACCTCTTCCATCGCGCCGGTGGACAGCCGGTGGCCGGCGACGTTGATCACGTCGTCGACGCGACCCATGACCCACGCATACCCGTCTTCGTCGATGTACCCGCCGTCACCGGTGAAGTAGTACCCGGGATAGGGATCCATGTAGGTCTGTTTATAGCCCGTGTCGTTATGCCACAGGCTGATGAAGGTCCCTGGGGGCAGAGGCAGTTTCACGGCAAACACGCCCTGCTCGCCGTTGGGCAGCGGCTCTCCGCTGTTCGGTTCGAGAATCTGGATATTGTATCCGGGCATCGGAAGCGACGCCGAGCCGGGCTTGACGGGAAACTCCTCGATACCCCGGGGATTGCCCACAATCGCCCACGCGGTCTCCGTCTGCCACCAGTGGTCGATGACGGGCACCTTCAGCAGGTCGCAGGCCCACTCGTAGGTGTCAGGATCCGTCCGTTCGCCCGCGAGATACAACGCCTCGAACTTCGACAGGTCGTAGTCCTTCAAGTACTCGCCGTCCGGGTCCTCTCGCTTGATGGCCCTGAACGCCGTCGGGGCCGTGAACAGCGCCTTGACGCCGTGCTGCGAGATGACGCGCCAGAAGGCGCCCGGGTCAGGCGTGCCGATCGGCTTGCCCTCATACATGATCGTCGTGGCGCCCAGCAGGAGCGGGGCGTAGACGATGTACGAATGCCCCACAACCCAGCCCACGTCAGAGGCGGCCCAGTACACGTCGCCGGGGTTGATGTCGTAAAGCGACTTCATGGTCCATTTCAGGGCGACAGCGTGGCCTCCGTTATCCCTGAGGACCCCCTTGGGAACGCCAGTGGTCCCCGAGGTGTACAGGATGTACAGCGGATCATTGGCGTCTACCGGCACGCAATCGGCAGGTTCGGATTTCGACTCCATCTCTGCCCAGTCGTGGTCACGGCCGGCGGCCAGTGACGCCTCCACCTGCGGACGCTGGAATACGACGCATGACTCGGGCGTGTGGTCCGCGATCTCGATGGCTTCATCCAGAAGCGGCTTGTAGGCGATTATCTTCTTGCCTTCGATCCCGCACGATGCTGACAGGATGACCTTCGGTTTCGCGTCATTAATTCGTATCGCCAGTTCCTTGGGTGCGAAGCCGCCGAACACAACCGAATGAACGGCGCCAAGACGAGCGCAGGCGAGCATGGCCATTGCGGCCTCGGGGATCATGGGCATATACACGATGACCGTGTCCCCCTTTGTGACCCCCAGCGAGGCCAGGATTCCGGCGACCCGTGCGACCCTGTCCGTCAGTTCCGCGTAGGTATACGTGCGGATAGTGTCGGTCACGGGGCTGTCGTATATCAACGCCGCCTGGTCCGCTCGGCCGTTCTCAACGTGATAGTCGAGGGCATTGTAACAGGTGTTGATCTGCCCGCCCGGGAACCACCGATAGAACGGTTCGTTCGAGTCATCGAGCACCTTGTCCCACTTCTTGTACCAGTGGATCTGCTCGGCTTGCTTCGCCCAGAACGCTTCAGCGTTCTCGATGGATTCCGCGTATGTGTCTTCGTAGTTTCCCATGTTCTGGCCACCTTTCGTGACTGTATTGACTTACGTTTTCCCGGAAGCGGGCGATACGTTCGTCCCGTGTCGCCTGTCTTGCTCGCATTCGAGACCGCGAATTATCATGGCAGTGAACGCCTGGATCAACTGTTTTCCCGGCCGGACGCCGGATTACCGCCCGCCTCTGACGCACGTCACGCCGCCGTTGACCGTGCTGACGAACACGCCGGAGGCTGTCACCGCCATGCCGTCGAGGATCGCCGGGGCCGGCAGGGCGCATTGGGCGAGCCTGGCCCCGTCCTTGCGGGCCGCTATCCAGAACGTGCCCGCCCCGTGACGTGCCGCAGTCTCCGTCAGCGACTTGCCCCCCGCAAGCAGCAGCGCATCCTGCGTCAGCACGAGGGACTTGGCCACGAAGGGCAGGGGCGTCGACCACGTGAACCGGCGTCGCCCGGTCGGGGCCCTTCTTCTCTTCCTGGCTGGCTGGGCCTTTGCGCCGGGCTTCGGCTTGGGCGAGAGGACTTCGGCGAACAGCTTGTAGTCCTTGGTGGCATCCGGGCGGACGTGACCGGCGCCGGCGCGGTAGGCCATCCGCCCGTAGCCGTAGATGGACTGACCGCCGTCGATGGCCAGAAGGCGACCGGAGGGCACGACGTTGCCGACCCTCGGCCAGCCGCCGTAGGCGCTCTGCATGTGCGTGCCGTACACCCAATACGTCCGGTGCCACCACGTGTCATCCAGGAAGCCGCCCGGGGCGTAGAGATGGGCTACGTTCTCCCCCTGCGGTGAGAAGGTCCCGCTGAGGCGAAGTTGCCGCATGAACAGGCTGCCGCGCTGGACGGACAGCACGTCCGGCAGGACCCTCTGCTTGATCACGCCCGCGCCATCCTTGGCGGTCATCGAGACGACGGCTTTGCGGACCATCTTGCCGGTCCTGGCGTCCAGGGCGTAGAGGTGGATCCCGCCATCGATGTGGGAGGACCGCCCCGCGGCAAAGTAGGCCAGCGGCCTCCCGCCCGACAGCGTCTGATCGACCAGCACGGTCCCGTGCACCGGCCAGGGCGACTCCAGTTGCTCCGAGGCCATCATCAGCCTCTCGCGGGGTCCCGCGCCGAAGCGCCAGGCGAGCTTCCCGTCGCTCGCACGCAGGCAGTAAACCGTTCCGCTGCGCGTTCCGAACAGGCACGCGCCGTCAAAGACGGTGGGGGGGGAGTCTATCCGGCCGTCGGCGACGAACGTCCACAGGACCTTGCCGTCCCGTTCGGACAGGGCACAGAGCCGATGGCGGTCCGTCTCGGCGACGAAGACCGTGCCACCAGCGACGACCGGCGCGGTGAGAGGAGCGGCGAGTTTCGCAGTCCATGCGACGGCCGGCTTTCGCGGGGCCGGCATGTCCTGGAAGCCGCTGCGACGCGCATCCTTCCTGTACGTCGGCCAGTCCGTGTCTGAGACCTCAGACTTGCGATTTGAGATTTCAGAAGTGATATCTCGGAATAGGCGGGGCCCTTCTCGAGACGGGGACTCTGTGCGGCGGGTTTGCCCGCGTCCGCGGACCGCGACGAGAGGGTGTTGAAGCCGCTGAGCTTCTCGGCCGGGTGGCAGGCACAGGAGTGCTGCGGCGCGTAGATCAGGCCGTTGGCGGGCATGATGCCGTACTGGCACGTGCCGCGCACCCACCAGTTCCCATCGCCCGTGCCCGCCTTGAGATCGACCAGCTCAATGCCGTCGCGCCCCAGCAGCAGGTAGCGGACGGTGGCCCTGTTCCGGTAGCAGCGGTGGTGCCCCATCTGAATGTCGTACAACTGCTGGTTGTGCGGAATCTTCGCCGTGACCTTGCCCGTTCGCAGGTCGCGCCCCTCGGTGAAGCCCGCGTCCCTCTTGTGTCGCAGATCGCCCACCCAGACCACCGAGTCGATCACGAACACGTCCGCCTGCGTGTCGTAGTTCTCGAAATACGGCGCCCGCCACATCTCCTTGCCGTCCTTCAGCGAGAAGGCGACCAGTTCGGCATCCTGCCTCTTGGTCTGGTGGGCGTTGTCCATGATCCACGTGCTGCCTCTTTCCGGCGGGGCCGCCGCGTTGTCCTTCGCCACGCGGTCCGCCGTCAGGACCACCCCGTCGTGCATCACCAGCGTCGGGGTGGACCACGAGAAGCGGCTCCGCGCGACGGGACGCGTGCCGCGCCACAGTTCGCCCCCGTCTGCCGCCCCGAGACAGACCACGTGCGAGACCGTCTGGAAGCACACCCGCCCGCCGTCGACGGCGATCGTGGCGGGCATGATCTCGCCCGGGGCGTCATACCGCTTGCACCAGATGGCCTTGCCCGTCTCGAGCTTCACCGCGATGACGCGCTGCTTGCCGTACATCGGAATCGCCTGCCGGGGGAACTGATAGCCCCTGAGCTTGGGGGCCGCCTCGTTGATCCATTTCCGCCTCGCGTCGTGGTCCGCCGCCGTCATGTCGTCGGCCAGCACGTACAGCACGCCGTCGCGCATGAGCAGTTCACTGGCGCCGTCCGTGCCGGCCAGCACGCCGATCGTCTTGCCCGTCGTAGGCTCCAGAACCGTCACCGGCTGGCCGTACCCGAGCGTTACGTAGATGCGCCTCCCGCACGTGATCAGGCGCCGCCCGATCTCGGGCGGGCCGCTGCGAAAGCCCCGCAGCGGTGACTCCCAGTCCTTGATCGGGCGCTGCCAAAGCAGCACGCCGTTGTACGCGTCGCGCGCGACGAGCTTCCACGCCGGGGGCATGAAGACCGAGCTGATCGGGCCCTCGTCGATGATGTAGAACACGCGTCCGCCGGCCGACACCATCGCGCTGACCGACCCGAAGTGCTCGTGGCTCCTTGCGTACGCCGGGCCGCACGTCCACTTGAGCCCGCGCGGCGGGCCGACCTCCGTGTCTGTCGAAACGGCGTTGTTGGACGCGTCGTAGAGATAGTGCGTCCAGTCGTCCTGCCGGGCGGGCCTGGGCTTGCGGGTGACCCGGACTGCCGCCTTGCTCGCGTCGGCGATCACGCCCCCCGGAGCAAGGGCGCGCATCAGCTCGTCTTTGGGAACCTGCCCGCCGCGACCGGTCAGGACGATCATGTTGACCAGGCCGTCCACGTAGGGAAGCCGTCCGCCGCGAAGGCGCGACACGGTCAGCGGGCCGTAAAGGCCCTTGGCCTGGAGGCGCTTCCTGACCGTGGCGACCTTGGCCGGGTCGGCGTCCAGGCCGTGAACCAGGTACGCCTCGCCGGGCCTCAGTGCGGTCAGCAGGGCCGGGTCGTCACAGCCGATCACCACCACCAGCCCGCCCTTGAGCCCGCCGGCGGCCAGGATATCGCCGGCCGTGGCGCCAAACGCCGGAACGGCCCACGCCAGGACCAGCATCATTGAGAGACATCGGGCCAACTGCCTGGATCGCTTCGTCATCTGACACCTCTTTCGTCTGCCTGCCTGCTGATTCAGCACCGTGTGCCGCTCCGCGCCGCCGCCCGGTCATCAAGGCCGGATCCGGCGACGGCAATGCTCCGATACAGCTTCCCTTTTCCGCCCCCGGGGAGCAAGCAGATAGTGACGTTGGGCTCCCGGCCCGCGCGAGCAGATTGCAGTCTCGCGGCCGAGCGGTTACCTTGGACATCTGGCCCGCAGATGGACAGGAGCACGGTGATGAGAATATCGACGACAGGATCGGGATGGAGGTTCGCGGCGCTGTTGGTCACGATGGGGCTGTGTCTTGCACCCGAAGCACGGGCTGCGGAGAGTGCGGCCCAGCAGGCGAAGGCCATCCTGAAAGCAGCCGGCGTGACCGGCGGACTGATCGTGCACGTGGGGTGCGGCGATGCCAAGCTGACCGCCGCGCTGCGGGCGAACCCCCACTTTGTCGTGCACGGGCTGGACGCTGACGTCACGGAGGCCCGTCGGAACATCCGCGCCGCCGGCGTCTACGGTCCGGTCAGCGCCGACCGCTGGGGCGGCGGGGCCTTGCCCTACGTGGACAACCTCGTGCGGCTGCTGGTTGTTACGGGCAACGCCCGGCGCATAGCGCGCAAGGAGATCCTGCGCGTGCTCTGTCCCGGCGGCGTGGCGATGGTGGGCCCTTCGACAGGGCTCAGGGCAAGCACGAAGATTGTCAAGCCGTGGCCCGACGAGATTGACGAGTGGCCGCAGCATTTCCACGGGGCCGACAACAACGCCGTATCCCGTGACAGCGTGGTCGGCCCGCCGCGGCACTACCAGTGGATCGCCACCCCGCAGTGGAGCCGCTCGCACCTGTGCCTGCCGTCGATCAACTCCCTGGTCTCCGCCCGCGGGCGGCTGTTCAGCATCGAGGACCAGGCGTCGGCGGAGCATCCGGCCCTGCCGGGCAAGTTCGCCCTCGTCTGTCGCGACGCGTTTAACGGCATTGTGCTGTGGAACAAGCGCCTGCCCGACTGGCAACCGATCAACATCTACATCAAGTTCACGCCGGCCCAGCTCCAGCGGCAACTCGCGGTCATTGGCGACACCGTCTACTGCACGCTGGGCCTGAACGCGCCGATCACGGCCCTCGACGCGGCCACCGGGACCGTCATCAAGACGTACGAAGGTACTGAGCGGACGCAGGAGTTCGCCTACGACCAGGGTGTCCTGTACGTGGTGTCGGGCGACCCGTACGATACGGTCGGCATCGGCAAGACATCGGGCACGATCGGGTCCAGCGCCTTTCCGGTCGAGACGTACGGCCCGAAGATCCCGAAGCTCGCGGACCCCAAGAGCACGATCCTGGCCATCGACGCCGAGTCCGGCCGCACGCTCTGGCGAAAGTCGGGCGACGACACGCGGGCGTACCAGGGCACGTCGCTGGCCGTCCGCGGGGCCAGCGCGGTGTACTGCGCGGGCGACTCGCTGATCTGCCTCGACCGCAAGACGGGCACCCAGCGCTGGCGCGTGCCGGTGGGCGTCGGCAAGGGGATGGACGCGGCGGTCAAGAAAAGGGGAGGGGGCACGGGACGTCCCGGCCTGTCGGTCTCCCTTGTGCTCTCGGACGATGCGGTGTACGTCGCCGACGCCACGCTGGCGGCGTTCTCGCTGAAGGACGGAAAGAAGCTGTGGACCGGCAAGACGAAGCTGAATCACTTCAAGGGCCCGGACCTCTTCCTGGCCGCGGGGGCCCTCTGGACGGCGAACCGCTACGCCTACGATCCGAAGACCGGGCGGGAGATCCGGACGCTGTCGCAGAAGATGACCGGCCCGATGGGTCACGACCGCTGCTACCGCAACCGCATCACCGAACGCTGGTACATCAACTCGGTCACCGGCGGGAGCGACTTCCTGGCGCTGGACGGCTCGGGCGAGTTCCCCAACCCGTGGGTGCGGAGCACGTGCGGGATCGGCGCCCTGCCCTGCAACGGGCTGTACTACGCCGGCCCGCCCGCCTGCTCGTGCTGCAACTCCGTCCAACTGAACGCCTTCAACGCCCTGGCCCCCGCGGCGGGCCTCAAGTCGTCCGCCCAGAAGATCCCGGTGAAGGTGAACCCGCGAATCGAGAAGGGGCCCGCCTATTCTGAGATCTCAAATCTCAAATCTGAGACCTCAGATTCGGATTGGCCGACGTACCGCGCAGAACCTGGCCGCGGCGGGTGCACCAAAGCCGCCGTTGGCGCGGCCCTTAAGCCCAAGTGGCAAACGAAGCTCTCCACCCGCGCCAGCGCGCCGGTGATCGCCGCCGGGAAGGTCTTCATCGCCGACGTCGACGCCCACGCGGTCCGCGCACTGAATGCTGACGACGGACGCGTGGCGTGGACCTACACCGCCGGCGGGCGCGTGGACTCGCCACCGACGTATCATCGAGGATCCATCCTGTTCGGCTCGCACGACGGCTGGGTGTATTGCCTCCGGGCGGCCGACGGGGAGTTGGCCTGGCGATTCAAGGCCCTGCCCGACGGCCTGATCTGCGCGTACGAGCAAGTGGAATCGACCTGGCCCGTCAGCGGCAGCATCCTCGTCCGCGAGAACATCGCCTACTTCGCCGCCGGGCGAAACACCTTCACCGATGGCGGGGTCTTCCTGTTCGGTCTGGACCCGCAGACCGGGCGGGTGATCCACCAGCGGCGGCTGTACGGGCCGTACGGCGAGGACGGGTATCCCATCATCGCCAGCAAGGTCGCGGGCGGCTTTGCGTTGTGGGGCAACAAGGGCGACGTCCTGCTCGCCGACAGCCGCCACCTGTACATGCGCCACCAGGCGTTCACGCCGGACCTGACCCCCGTGGATCACACTGAACTGACCGAGCCGCACCTGATCGCCTCGCACGGCCTGACCGAGGCGATCCCGCACCACCGCAGCTTCTGGACGATCGACACGACGATCCGGTACGACATTCCCACCGGAGGCAGTGCGGTGCACGGCGACATCCTGGTCAGGGACGGCGCGCAGTACTATGAGGTCCGCGGGTATCGGCCCAGCCGGACGGCGAGCTTTGACCCGCGCGGCGGCGGCTACACACTGTTCGCAGGCGACCTGTCGAAGCCCGCGTCTCCCGCCCCGGCGCGACCGAAGCCGACGCCCGCCAAAGGCAAAAAGCGCCGCGCCGCCAAGAAGCCTCGCAAGCCCCGGGTGGGCCCCCGTGCATCGCAGCGCTGGAGCGTGAAGATCCCGCTGACCGGCAAGGCGATGGCGAAGGCCGGCGACGTGGTGTTCGTAGCCGGCACGCCCGTGGCGTTTCCCAAGGGCGACCTCGCGAAGGCCTACGAGGGCCGCATGGGAGGCGTCCTGTGGGCCGTCTCGGCCAAGGACGGTCGGAAGCTCGCCGAGTACACCCTCGATGCCCCCCCGGCGTGGGACTCCATGGCGGCAACCACCGGGCGCCTGGTCCTCTGCACGACCGACGGCCAGGTGCGATGCTTCGAAGGAAAGGCCCTGCAACGAAAAGGGGGACTGGCTCGGTAGCGCAGCGAAGCGAAGCGGACGTGCCTGTACCCTTTTTCGTTTGACGCCATTCAGGGCGCGTCCCTACTTCTCGCCAGCCTTCCGTATCATCCGGCCGACTTCCTTGAGGGTCTTGACGTCGATGTCGCGGATCTTCCCGGCGTAGTTGGTGCCGATGTTGATCGAGAAGATGTTGCCGTACTTCATCGCGCCCTGGTAGTCCTTGTGGACCTTGCTTGCAGGATGGCAGAGGTTGTCGTGTTTCGGCAGGGAGTAGAACCACTGGGCCCCGCCCTTGTGCGGGGGAAGGATGGGGTACGTGAACTCCGCGACGTGATAGCCCTTGAACGACCCCTCGGCGTCCTTGTTGTACTTCGATGCGTTCTTGTCGCCGATCTTGCCGGGCCTTCCCCTCTCACGCAGGCACAGGCGCCCCGCGGGCGCCCCGTGATTGAAGCCCACAAACGTGTTGGGCTGGAACGTGTGCATCCACTTGACCGTCTCGTCGTGCGAGAGCCCCCCCGTGCCGATCGCATGGTCTATCCACCAGAACTCGATGGGACCGTATTGCGTGAGCAACTCTTTGAGCTGGGCCTTCTTGACCTCCGGATTGTTGCCGCCCCTCCGCTTGCCGTCGGCCGCGCCGGGCCAGTTCCAGTCGCCCTCGGAGAAGTACAACGCCAGCTTGATCCCGTACTTGTCGCAGGACGTGCGAAGCTTGGCGATCACGTCGACGCCGATCGGGCTGTTGGTCACCTTCTTGTCCGTGGTCTTGGTGTCCCACAGGCAGAACCCGTCATGGTGCTTGGCGAGGAACAGGATGTATCCCATGCCGGCGTCCTTGGCGGTTTGGCACCACTGGTCGGTATCGCAGCCTGTCGCCTTGAAGTACGACGCGTCCTTGCCGCGGGTCGGCGTCCATTCCTGTCCCGAGAATGAACTGAACGACCAGCAAATGAACATGCCCCACTTCATGTCCCGTACCTGTTTGGCGCGGACCGCGTCGGGAAGCCGAGTCGTGTTGATCTCGGGGGTGGCGGCATGAGCCTGGCCCATCACCGCCAGGACCAGGCACAGTGCTGTGATTCTTGTCTTCATGTCACGTCTCTCCTGCACGTCTGACCGTCTTGTGCGTCGCCCTGACGCCAGGGCCATACTGACCCTACGACACTCGGCCGCTCTTGGCAAGGCAGGGACCCCACGAAAGGAACGTGGGGGCCAGGGCCATCGGACGCTGCCGATGTCTCCCGGCGTGCTGCCGGACCGTATGCCGCCCGTCCGGTCCAAACACAGACTTGCCGCGCCGGACGGCAGCGAATACGCTTGGTCAATCGAGCGGGCGCGCGGTCGGTCGGCGTCCGGACTCGATCGGGAGCATGCAGTGATCGCGGCGGTGGACAATGAGTTCGTGCTGTTCGGCACGGCGCATCTGGCGGTGATGGCGCTGACGCTGATCGTGCCGGCCGGCCTGGCCGCCGCGTGCGGACGCGGGCGACGGGTCAGGACCACGCGGGCGATCTGCTGGGCCATGGCGGGGATGCTCGTGATCAACGAGTTCGTCACCTACATCCACAGCGCCACCGTCCACGGTGTCGACTCGTTCCTGGCCAACGACCTGCCGCTGCACCTGTGCGGCGTGGCGGCGTACATGACGGCGTACACGCTCGTGCGGCCCCATCAACTGCTGTACGAACTGGCGCTGTTCTGGGGACTGGCCGGGACCGTCCAGGCGATCATCACGCCGAACATCAGCGCGGGGTTTCCGTCGTTCCCGTTCGTGCGGTTCTTCATCACGCACTGCGGCATCGTTGCCGGCGTGCTGTATGCCACGTGGGGCCTGCGGATGCGCCCGCGGCTGGTGGGGGTGCTCTATGCCTGGCTGGCGGGCAACGCGATGGCGGCCGTGCTGGCCGTGCTCAACGCTCTGACGGGGTGGAACTACATGTTCCTGTGCGCCAAGCCCGAGGGCGTCGCGGGCGACTCGCCGTTCTTCGCCCCGGGGTGGCCCTGGTACATCCTCATGCTCGAGCCGGTGGCCCTGCTGATGTTCTGGATTTTCTACACCCCGTTCCCGATCGCCGACAGGCTGCGAAGGCAGGCAATGGGGTCACATTGCCCAAAGGCGCGGGAGGATTCCGGATAGGATGACCGGATGGACGGGATGGGAGGAACGAAGGGAAGATAGGCGAGGAGGAAGAACCGCAGCATCCCGGCTAGGGGGTCTGGCCTTCCCGTGGCCGCACTCGGCCGGAAAAAACGACCCTACCCCCCATGATCAAGCCCAAACGCGGCCAAGGGGGTCAGCCGGGCTTCTATGACGTGTTGGGGGTATTCCGAGTATTCGTACCTGCCCGGTGCCGTGGGCTGACGCGAAGCGGCAACCACGTTGTCTCCTGTGGGAAGACGTGGTTGCCGCTTCGCGTCAAGCCACGCCACCCTGGCTACGGAACCCCGCTGGCGTGGATCACGTGATTCTCAGTCAGGGACGCGCCCATTCGGGGGGATCGGTCAGGCGGTAGAGCATCTCGCCGGCCTTGGGGACGTAGAGTCGGCCCTCGGCTTCCCGGCCTTGCCAGTCGGCGATATCGATGCTCGCCGGGTCGCGATAGCCCAGGTTCACGCGGCGGCAGGTCTCCTCGCTGATCCCGCTGGCCAGCGTGACCTCGACGCGCGGGCGCTCGACCCCGTCGTCGTAGCTGCCGATGCCTCGCACGTGCGTCGAGTGGGCCAGGATGCCCCACGGGTAGTCCTTGAAGCGGTCCCACTGCTTGAGGAAATACTCCAGCGTGTGATAGCCGATCTCCTCGATGACCGGTCCGTGGGCGAGCGAGATCTCGCTGATGTGCGGGGCGTAGATGATCAACTCGCCGCCGTCGGCGACGACGGGCTCCATCTTGTACATGCACTTGGCGCCGACCCACAGTTCGTCATACATCTCGGGCGCCCGCGAGAGGATGGAGGTGAAGGGTTTGTCGACGTAGGTGATGTGGACCTGGTCGGACAGGTCGGCCGCCGCGGACCAGGCCTCACGCCGCGGGCCGAAGAACAGGCCGGCCAGGTCGTGGCCCTTGACGACCATGGCCAGCAGGTGCGTCGGCACGCTGATCATATCGGCGGCGGCTTCCAGCGTGGCGCGGACGGGGGTGTCCTTGCAGCCGATCATCTTCGGGATGGTGATGATCGCGCCAAGCCAGTGGAAGAAGTTCAGCAGGTCCTCCCCGCAGATGCCGGGAAAGAAGTACTTCGCCCCGCCGGAAAAGCCCACCACCTCGTGGGGGAACACGGGGCCGGCGATCAGGACGGCGTCGTAGTCGAAGATCAGGCGGTTGATCGTGATGTCGATGTCCAGTTCGAAGCCGCCCGAGGCCCCGCCGGTGATCTGGCGGATCTGATCGGCGCTCAACGTGCCGATTCTCGTCAGCGCGTCGGGGTTCTTCCAGTCGTGGTTGAACACCTGCGAGCCGCCCAGTACGTCGCCGCGCGTCCCGGGCGCGATGCCCAGCAGGCGGTCGATCTGCTCGTCGCTCAGCGGCGGGTGCGTGCCCAGGGCGATCAGGAAGTCCAGCCTCGCCGCCCGCGGGGCGATGGCTTCATGGAGAGCCCGTGTGATCAGCGGCAGGGGGCAACTTCGCGTGTGGTCCGGGATGATGACCAGCACGCGCTTCGCGTCGATGCCCATCGCGTCGGCGGCGGCGAAGATGATCTCGCGCGCCGCGGCATCGCCCAGCCCCTGCCGCGTATCAGACTGCCCGAGAACGGCCATTTTGTCTCTCCACTTCATTGTATCGGCCGGTTGCGGATTGTAAGGTACACGTACAATGCCGCCAGCCGCTGCTCGATAGCGTTTCGTCCGGCTGACCGCGGCGGCGTTGTGCAGGACCGGCGGTCGGCGCGGACTGACCCCGATCAGGATAACACGGACTGGAACCGCACGTTAAGGAAAACGAATGATCGTCGCACACGTAACGCATGAAGCGGTGGAGAAGATCGGGGGCATCGGGGCGGTCATTGCGGGTCTGACGACAGCCGACGCCTACGCCGAGACCGTCTCGCGAACCGTGCTTCTTGGCCCACTCCTCCAGACCGATCGCCCGGTCAACCAGCGCCTCGGCGAGGGGGGCAAGGTGATCTACAGTTCGCTGGACGAGGTCTGCCCCGCCCCGTGGCGCGAGCGGTTCAGGCCGATCGAGCGGACCTACGACGTGGGGATCATCTACGGCACGCGCGAGATCGTCGAGCCGTGCGGGGGCAATGCGGTGGAGGCCGAAGTCCTCGTTATCGACGTCTTCCACTCCAACGCGGCGCGGCTGAACCTCTTCAAGGGCGAACTGTTCACCAAGTTCGCCGTCCCCAGCCATGACTTCGAGGACATCTGGGAGTTCGAGCAGTACGTCCGCCTCGCCGAGCCGGGCTTCGAGGCCCTCAAGGCCATCGGGTGTGACGGCAATGGCGATCCGATGGTGATCCTGTCACACGAGTACATGGGCATGCCGACGGCGCTGAAGGCCATCCTCTCCGGCGATGACAACGTGCGGACGGTCTTCTACGCCCACGAGGTCGCCTCGGTGCGACCGATCGTCGAGGACATGTCCGGGCACGACACGATGTTCTACAACGTCCTGGACGCGGCTGAGGACGAGGGCAAGTTCATCGAGGAGGTCTTCCCGTCGGTCCACGATAACTACAAGCACCCGCTGGTCAAGGCCGCCCGATACTGCGACCACGTCTTTGCCGTCGGCGACTACGTGGTCCGCGAGATGAAGTTCCTCGATCCGCACTTCGCGACGATGGACATCGACCTGGTCTACAACGGGATCCCCGCGTTTTCGCTGACGCTCGATGAGAAGCTCGCCGCCCGCCAGCGCATGCGGTCGTATGCCGACACGCTGCTGGGCAGCCGTCCGACGTGGGTGTTCTCGCACGTGGCCAGGCCCGTTCTGAGCAAGGGGATCTGGCGCGACCTCCGCGTGCTGCACGCGATGGAGCCTCACCTGGCCGAGCGGGGCGAGACGGCGGTCTACTTCATGCTCGGCACGCTGGCGGGGCAGCGGCGGAGGCAGGACATCCGCCAGATGGAGCGCGTCTATGGCTGGCCGGTGGCGCACGAGGAAGGTTATCCCGACCTGTGTGGCGGCGAGGACGTCGTCGGCGCGATGATCGCCGATTTCAACCGCCACCACGAGGCGGTCCGCGGCGTGATGGTCAACCAGTGGGACTGGAACAGGCGAGTGTGCGGCGACCGCATGCCCGAAGAGATGACCTTCGCGGACATCCGGTGCGGCATCGACGTGGAGTTCGGGCTCAGCGTGTACGAGCCGTTCGGCATCAGTCAGTTCGAGGGCCTGAGCTTCGGCGCCCTGTGCGTGGTGTCCAACGTGTGCGGATGCATGGGCTTTGCCCGCTCCGTGGGCGCCGCCGAGGGCGACGGGGCCACCGTTATCGAGGGCAACTTCCTGGACGTCGGCGAGGGGCCGAGAGATGTCGTCTCGCTGCTGAACATGCCCGCCGACCAGCGCGACCGCGTGGAGACCGCCGAGGCCGATCGCATCGCCGGCCTGGTCCTGGACCGACTCGTCAACGACAGCGACGCCCTGGCTGCACGCATCGAGCGCGGGGCCCGCGTGGCGGCGGAGATGAGTTGGGAGCACGTGATGCAGGACTACTTCCTGCCCGCCCTGGGACGGGCCTCGGCGCAAACCTGAGCGTTCTGACTGATCTTGACGGATGAATCGGCCGATAGTACCGTGTATTCAGGTACGGGGTGTGGACAGCGCAATTGGAATAGAACATGAAACTGACCCCCGCGGCGGAGTTCGCAATTCGAGGCATCTGTGTTCTAGCGGAGCACGGCGGACAGACGCCGATGAACCTCGCGACGATCTGCGAGAAGCGAGGCCTGTCGAAACAGTATCTGGCCAAGATCTTCGGCACGCTGGCCCGTGCGGGGCTGGTCACGCCGATTCGCGGAAAGCACGGGGGGTACACGCTGACCCGGGCCCCGGGGGACATCACCGTCCTGGACGTCATCGAGGCCGTCGAGGGCCCGGTGGCCCTGAACTTCTGCCAGCATACCCCGCCACGGTGCGATGAGACCGAGTGTCCGCTACGGTCGGTCTGGGCGGAGTTGCAGGAAGCCGTCTCGCAGCGCCTGGCGTCGGTAACGCTTCAGATGATCCTCGACGGCTGCGTCAGTTGACATGTCTCCTAGTGTGCCGTCATTCTTGAATAAGAGGGTATAGTCGTTTGAGCTTGATGCGGG
>CAZVEV010000042.1:0-29555 GCA_964625865.1 uncultured Planctomycetaceae bacterium
CGCGCATCTTCAAACCGCCCGATTTACCCCATTTTCACACCGGCGCTGACACCCGAGACTGCTCATCTCGACAGGACGGTAATTGACGTGCTCACAGGGCGTTTTCGCATGCCCTTCGAGCGCGACACGTGATAGCTGAATCAAGTGATCCGGTACTTTGTGAGAAGGAGCAGGATGATGAATTGGACGACACTTCGACGCGTGATGACGATTGCCGCCGTAGCGGCTATTCTCTGTGCAGGCCTGACGACGCAGGCCGCTCCGATAAAGATCGCCGGTTTGATTGGCGGTGACCTGACTGACGTGGACGACGTCCACAACGAAGGCGCATACAACCCCCCGGGTGATTACGGCGGGTTCGATGCGGAGTTCTTCTCGACGGATGAGCCGGGATTCGGCGGCGGTGAGTACTCCTTCAACGTCTTCGACAACGGTGTCGGCGGGGGCGGCGATAAGTGGTGCTGCAACGCTGTCGACGGCGACGGCCACCAGTTGGACGCCCGTATCCTCGCCGGCGCGCACATCCTGACAAGCTTCACGTTCACGACGTCCAATGACTCCCCCCAGAGAGACCCTGTCGAATGGTATATCAAGGGGTCCAACGACGGGACGACGTGGACGAACATCTATTCCACGACGACCCTGGTGTTCGATGGCGATCGCAGCAAGACGTGGCAATTCACCGGCGGCGGGGTTGATTTCGCCACCCCCGCGGCGTACTCGTGGTTCCGCTACGACGTCCGGTCCACGGGAAGCGCTACCCAACACGCAGTGGGCGAGATCGAGTATTTCGGCACGTATGTTCCCCCGGTCGGTGCCGGCGATACGCTGTTCTGGGACGGCGACACGGGCAACTGGACGACGCCGGACTGGCTGGACGACGTGCCGGGCACGGGCAGTTCTACCGGAGATTACGCCCGGAACGACGGTACGGACGTAGACCGGGCCAATATCACCGAGGGTACCGTCACCGTCAACACCAACGAGGAAGCGTATTCGCTGCTGATGGACACCGGCACGGCCGGCAGCGGTGGCAGGGCCGGAGATGGCACGCTCAATATCACCGCCAACAAACTGTACATCTACACCGACGCGACGATCTCCAACAGCAGCACGGTCGCCGTCTCCAGCGGCGCCACGCTGGAGGTGGATGGTACACTGACGATTGATCCGGGAACTACGTTCACCAACAGCGGTACAGTGGACACCGTGACACTGGACGGAACCGGCACGGCCACGCTTGCCGCCAGCAGCAAGCTGATCGCAGGCGGCGGCAGCCTGGGAACGATCGCGCTGACGGGCAACGCGGAGGTCGAGGCCGGCGGAAACGTCACGGTTGGCACGCTGACCGTGCCGGTCGGCGTGACGCTGACCAAGAGCGGGAGCGAGACGCTCGAGGTCACCGGGCCCTTGACGCTGGTAGGGCAGATCCTCAAACCCACGGACGGGACGCTTGAACTGTCCGGCGTGGTCGACGGTTCGGTTGCCCTGGACAAGCAAGGCGCCGGCACGCTGCTGCTGAGCAACAACAATACCTACACCGGCGTGACGACCGTCAGCGAGGGGATCCTGTCGATCACCAACGGCGGGGCGCTGGGCGACACCAGCAGCGGTACCGTCGTCAGCAGCGGCGGTCAGTTGCGGCTGGGTGTCAATAACATCACCGTCGATAGCGGCGAGTCGATCAGTATTGCGGGCGACGGCCCCGGCAGCGGCGGCGCGATCTACGCGCAAGCCGGCAACAATATGAACATCGACGGTCCGGTCTCACTCGCGGCCAACTCGCGGATCAACGTAGCTGCCGGCGCCTCGGCCCGCCTCCGTCTGCGCAGCGGACTGGCGCTGAATGACAAGGACCTCACGGTGGTTGTCGCCGGCAGCGGCGAGCGGTTTGAGATCAACACCGCTGCGATGACCGGCAGCGGCAACCTGACGCTTGAAGGCGACGGCAGGACCGAACTGAAGGTGGCCAACCCCGGTTACACCGGCCTGATCACCGTCAACGCCGGTTACCTGTCGATCTTCGACGGCGGGGCGCTGGGCGACACGGGTGGCGGCACGGTGATCAACAGCGGCGCCCAGTTGCGGCTGGAAACGAACAACATCACCGTCGACGGCGACGAGTCGATCAGTATTGCGGGCACTGGGCCGGGCAACGGCGGTGCGATTTATGCCCAGGCCGGCGGGAATATGAACATCGACGGTCCGGTCTCGCTTGCCGCCAACTCGCGCATCAACGTGGCTGCCGGCGCCTCGGCCCGCCTTCGTCTGCGCGGCGGACTGGCGCTGAATGACAAGAACCTCACGGTGGTTGTCGCCGGCAGCGGCGAGCGGCTGGAAACCACCGCTCCGATCACCGGTAGCGGCGCCTTGACGCTGGAAGGCAACGGCAGGACCGAGTTGAAGGTCGCCAACCCCGGCTTCACCGGGACGGTGAACCTCACCTCCGGCAGCATGGACGCGGTGGCCGGCGCGCTGGGCGGCACCAGCGCGGTGACCGTGGGCGCCGGGGCCTCACTGGACGTCGCCGGCGGTCTGATGAACGACCTGACGGTGAACGGCGATGCGACGACCAGCGCGAACATGACCGTCATCAACAACCTGACCGTCAACAGCACGTCGCTGCAGGCGGGCGCCAACGTCGTGACCATCGGCACGGGCGCGACAATGAACCTTGGCACCACGACGTACACGGTCACCAGCGGAGATGTGGGCGTCTCGGGCACGGTCAGTGCGACCAAGCCGGATGCCCTGATCCTCAACGGCGCCGTCACCGTCACGACCCCCGGCCCGCCGACGGGGCACGTCACCAGCGGCCTGCTGGGCATGTGGACGTTCGACGACGGGACGGCGAGCGACCTGAGCGGCAACGGCCATGACGGCATCATTGCCGGTTCGCCCACCATCAGCGCTGCCGATCGGTTCGATCCGGGCGCCGGCCAGTCGATTGACTTCAACGGCGGCGACAGCGGAGTGATCATCGGCGGCGCCGAAGATGACTTCGACGTCGATACGATCACCATCGTCACCTGGGTCAAGGAACAACCCGACGGCCAGTGGGAGCCCTACATCGCCAAGAGAGGCGAGAACAGCAAGGGATACCAGTTGCGGCGGCGCCATAATACGAACGAGATCACCTTCACCACGCGCGGTCCGAGCGGCGGAGACGACCCCGACGACGTGTCGAACAGGACGGCCGTCGTTGCACAGAATCAAGGCAACTGGTATCAACTGATTGCCCGGTACGACGGGGTGCGCCGCCAGATCATCATCAACGGCGACACGACCAACCTCGCCCTCGACATCGCCTCCACGGGCAACATCAACGACGGGCCTGAGCGGCTGGTCTTCGGCGCCAGAATGAAGAACGGCGAGAGCGGAACCGCTTTGGGTAATATTGAAGCCTTCAGTAAGACCAAGCTCGACGACATCTTCATCTACACCCGGGCGCTGACCGATGCGGAAGTCGCCACCATGTACAACGGCGGCGCTGCGCTCCCGCGCGCGGCCGGCGCCGGCGCCGCGGCGGTCGGAGACCTTCGGGGCAACGGCACGATTGACGCCAGCGGCAGCGGCGGCATCGAAGTGACCGGCACGTGGCTGGTCGAGGTCGACGGCTCGGGCGCCGGCTCTGCCGACATGATCGCTATCACCGGTGCGTTGGACATCACCGGCGCGACGATCGACTTCGACGAAGTGGTGGCCGTCGATGACCTCGCGTACATCTTCGCCAGCTACACGACGCTGTCCGGCCCGTTCGCGGCCGAAGTGGACGTGCCCTTCGGCTACTACATCGACTACAACTACCTGGGCGGTAGCCAGATCGCCCTGGTGGTCCCCGAGCCGGGGACGATGGCGCTGCTGGGCCTTGGCGGGGCGGTGATCCTGATTCGACGGCGGCGACGGGCGTAACAACTGAAGACATCCCGGAAGCGGGATTGCATGATAACGCCGCGGGCGGCCTTCGGGTCGCCCGCGGTTGTTTGGGAACGCTCGACGGAACGGAGAGAAGGTCCAAGGTCGGAGGTCCAAGGTCGAAGGTCAACGGCTGGATGGGAGGATCGTCCTCGGTGGGTGAGGTTGGGTTTCACGTGGTGTATCCGAGCGCAGCCGGACCCTCTGGCAGGCGTTTGGAGGCGGCCTGAGCGACGATCTGTCGCCCAGGCGGGTGGCAGGTCGTTTTCGGGCGCCGAGGGCGGCCAGGGGGCGGCCTGAGGTCGGAATCGAAGGACCTCCACAGAGAATCAGAGACACGGAGAAGGGGCAAGGAAACGACATGACGCCTTGTGCTGATTCTCAACAACTCATGTGCGTCTGTTCTTGAGTGGACAACAGCCCCCGGACGGCGTCCGGGAGATCCCCCCGACGCCGTCGGGGGGCTTTGGGGGTCCGTACGGTCCTTCATGACGATTGAACGTCCCGTTCGGGGGCGGTATGATGCGGGGGCGGGCCTGGCCGGTGTTCGGCGGGCCCGGGGAGATGATTGACGATGATTCAATGCGAAGAGTGCGAGTTCTTTCACCGGTCCGACAGCGGCGAGGTCGGGTTCGCGTGCGATCCGTTCAAGAACATCAAGGAACCGGAGTGTCTGGCGAAGTGGCAGTTGCTGAAGATCAACCAGATGGTGGCGGCCTACCAGTCCACGCTGAGCTACTACCACAAGCTGGCGCCGATGCAGGAGAAGATGTTCAAGGTGATGGAGCGCGAGATCGACGACATGAGCGAGGCCGACAAGTGGAAGGTCGACGAGGATGACGATACCGACGGCGTGGACGATCTGGAGGACCACTGGGGCGAGAGCCCCGCGCTGTGAGGGGACGGGAATGGGGGGGGCGGCGATCAACGGCGTCGCTGCTTTGACGTTTGGGGGCGGTCCGTGGTGCTGTCCTCTCCACGGTTAGCGGCGGGGCTTGCCCCGCGTGCGGCGTCGGCACCGACGCCGAAGAGCATCGAGCACGTCGTGTCAATCGCACAGAGACACGGCGAGCAACCCGCCTGCCGGCAGGCAGGGCTCGCCCGCTAGACTGTGTTCTTTTCGCTGTCGGGCGCCCCGCCGGAGAATCAGGTCGCGACACCCGCTCCACGGGGACATTAATGGGGTTACAGTTTCTAGGTCAGCGAGCTATAATAGAATGTCCGCAACGTTAGCGCGGATGCTGAACCTGCTGGTTGAGCGGGTACGGAAAATATCCGGTCACGGGAGATACTGGTGACTCGAACGATAACGATACTGGCGACGGCGGTGTTCGTGGCGGTGCTCTGGACGATTGCACCGCTCGGCTGGGCCGAAGCCCCGAAGAAGGACGATCCGGCCGCCATCGCCATGGCGGCCCGCACCAAGCCGGCGGCGCTGACCGAGGCCGGGCGACTCCGCGAGGCGGGCATCGGCCAGGCGATGGCCGGCCACTTCGACGAGGCGCTCAGCCGCTTCCGCCAGGCGGGCAAGGTCGCGCCGACCGACACCCGGACACGGACGGCGCTGACGCTGCTCCAGGCGTACATGACCGAGCGCAACCAGGACACGGCGCAGCGGCAGGCCGACTACGACGACGCCGTCCGCCGCGTCAAGCAGTGCATGCTCGCACAGAAGCACAGCCACGCCCTGAAGGACGCCAAACTCGACGAGAAGATCCGCGAGCACGTGGATGCGGCCATCGAGGCCCACAACACCATTCCCGACAGCGAGGCGGTGGGGTTGGCGATGGCGGACGAGTTGGCGGACCTGAAAGCCAAGGCCGCCAAGGCGCTGTCCGCGGACATTGCCGAAATCACCAAGGCCGCCGAGGTCCTGAAGGGGCGGACGGATGACTACGCCAAGACGTTCCGCGCCGCGGCCGAGCGGGCCGTGGCGGCGCTGAAGCAGCGCAAGGGCGTCTGGGCGTCACTGTCGGGCAAGACGGCGGCCGAGCGCCACGCCGCGGCACGGGCGATTCGGACCAACGAGGCCCGGCTGGCCGGCATGCTCGGCGAGGTCGAGGCGATGATCGCCGACAAGCCCTGGCGCCACGCGATCATGTATGCCCGCGTCGCGCGCGAGCTGTCGAGCGATCGGGACAAGCTCAAGGACGCCAAGTGGTTCCAGGCCCTCATCGCCGACGCCGGCGCCCGTGGGCGCAACGCGATTGACAAGGCCGAATGGTACGACGCCCTGTCGGCCTACAGCGGCCTGAAGGACCTCCTGCCTGACAACATGGGACACAAGGAATCGGCGAAGGTCGTCCAGCGTCACGTCCGCGTGCTGCGACTGTACGGCGGTGATGAGGGCGGCAGCGACACTAACGGCGAGAAGGGGGGCAGGACCTGGAAGGACTACGTCGCCAAGGTCGACAAGGACATGATCGAGAAGGTCATCACGCGCCTGGGCCGCTACTACGTCAAGGCCGTCGACTACCGCAAGGTCATTCGCGGCGGGCTGACCAGCATCAAGGTGCTCGTCGAGACGCCCCAGGCGGGCAAGACATTTGCCAAGCTCAAGCGCAACGACCTCCGCAAGGCCATGCTCGCGTCCATCCAGGCCGAGTTCGACGCCATCGCCAAGCGCGACCGCGTGGACCAACTGGACTTGAGCCTGGCCCTGAGCAACATTCTCAACGCCTCGGACCGTACGGTGGAGATTCCCCTGGAAGTGCTCGCCGTCGAGTTTGCCGACGGGTTCCTCAGCGAGCTGGACCGGTTCAGTTCGATGATCTGGCCGTACGAGGTCGAGGACTTCAACAAGCAGACGATGGGGCGGTTCTACGGCGTGGGGGTGCAGATCACGAAGGAACCCAAGGCGCCGCTGAAGGTCGTCACGCCGCTGGCCGGCTCGCCGGCGATGAAGGCGGGGATCAAGACCGGCGATACCATCTTCGCCGTCAAGACCGACGGGAAGTACACCAAGACCGCCGGGCTGACTATCGACGCCTGCGTGAAGATGATCACGGGCAAGGAAGGCACGACGGTGATCCTGCAGATCAAGCGCAACGGGCGGGAAGACCCGTTCGACGTGCCTGTCGTTCGCGCGAAGATCAGCGTCCACACCGTAGCCGGCTGGCGCCGCCGGAGCGACGGCGGCTGGGACTTCATGCTCGATCCGGCCGCGAAGATAGGCTACGTGCGCCTCAAGCAGTTTACCGACACGACCACGCGCGACCTGGTGGAGGCCCTCAAGGGCCTGCAGGCGAGCGGGTGCAACTCGGTGATCCTGGACCTGCGGGCGAACCCGGGGGGCCTGTTGCGTGAGGCCGGCAGCGTGGCCGACCAGTTCCTGCCCGGCGGGCGGATCGTTTCGACGCGCGGTCGCAGGGGCATGCTCCACGCCCGCCCGATCGACGCCCGCAAGGACGGCGCGTTCGTCAAAGGCGACCTGGTGGTTCTGATCAGCCAGCACAGTGCGTCGGCGGCGGAGATCGTCTCCGGCGCCCTGCGCGAACTCGGCCGCGGGCTCATCGTGGGGCGGCGGACGTTCGGCAAGGGCAGCGTGCAGAACGTCATCCCCATTCCGAAGCACGAGGCGTTCCTCAAGCTGACCACCGCGCGGTACTACGTGGGCAACGACGAGAAACTCGTCCACCGCGAGAACGGTTCGCCCACGTGGGGCGTCGACCCGCACGTGGGCGTCCAGGTCACGCCGCGCCAAGCACGGCTGCTCTACACCATCCGCCGCAAGACCGAGGTCATTCGCAACGTCGCCGAGGACGACCCCGGGCACCAGCAGGCGGCCAAGCAACTGACCGAAGACCTCGCCGATCAGTACCAGGCCGACAGCCAACTGCGCACCGGCGTCCTGCTGCTGAAACTCATGCGTCTCCAGGGCGCCAAAGCGCCGGCGTAGGCGGATAGTGCAGTGCGGAGCGCTCTTGCGGTGACACTGATTGTGGCGGCGATTGCCGGCTGCGACGGTCACCCCGGGCGCTCCAGACCCGCCGCCGGTCTTGCCGACCGTTCCATCAAACCCGCACCCGTCAAGCCCTTTGCCATGGGCAAGCCCGACCTGGTCCTCCTGGTCACCGGTGGGACAAACGGCATGCTCGAGGTCTGCAATTGCGCCGGTCCCATGCCCGGCGGACTGGCCCGACGAAGCGGGCTGGTTCGCAGCTACCGCGCGGCCTGCGACAACGTCGTCCTGCTCGACACCGGCGACGTGTTCTGGATCGAGCCGGCCGACATCCGCAACGGATACGTGCTGCAGGGCTACGGGCAGATCGGCTACGACGCGGTGGTCCTGGGCGACCAGGAATGGTCCGCTGCCGGCCTGACGCGGTTCCTTGCCCGCGCGAAGATCCCGTACCTTACCGGCAACGCCGGCCCGACCGGCCTGCCGGCGGGCGTGCGGGCCCGGCCCGTCGTCACCCGCCGTGCCGGGGCGGTCAAGCTCGCGCTGGTCTCATACGTCTCGCCCGAGGCCTTCCGCTTTGCCATCGGCACGGCGGCCCGACGCATCGACTTTCAGGACGAAAAGGCCCTGCGCCAACGTGTGGCAGAATTGAAGAATGGCGGCCACCTGGTTGTTGTAATCGCCCACGCCGAGGCCGAGCTGGTCGACCGGATAGCCGCCCGCTGCGGGGCCGACCTTGTGATTCGGGGACACACGACCCGGTGTGGCAAGACCCTCACGCGAGTCGGCGCCACGCCGGTGGCGAAGATCGGCGGGCATCCGTATGTGGGCGTGCTGGCGATGAAGGTCGGCCGCGCCGGGGCGATCGATAAGATCGAGTATCGCGTGGAGGTGGTTACCGAACACTGGCCCCTCGACACGCGTCTGATCCAGACCTACCAGGCCTACGCGCACGTGGCGATGCGCAACGCCCTGGACGCGGCCCGCACGAAGGGCCTGAACTACGTGCCCTCGCGCGAGTGCGGCAAGTGTCACAAGCCCCAATACGCCGCCTGGTCCGCCAGCGCCCACGCGCGGGCCTACAAGACCCTCCAGCGCGTCCGGCGCACCGGAGACCCCAACTGCCTGACGTGCCACACCACCGGTTTCGGAAGCGAGAAGGGGTTCACCACGCCGGCCCGCACGCCGGACCTCGCCGGCGTCAACTGCCAGGACTGCCACCGCTTCAACGTCACCAAGACCCACGAGAGCAAGGAGTTCAAGCGCACGCGGCCGCGGGTGAATGAAGAAGTCTGCACGACGTGCCACACCCCCGTGACCGACCCCCACAGGCGCTTCGCCAGGTCACTGAAGGTCAAACCGTTCGCCCATCGTTGATTGTGCGGACGGTCCGGGCCGGGGCGTGAGACCGGCCTCGGGCCGCACCGTCGTAACACGGGGGGCCTCGGCTCCCTTGCGGTCCGTGACATCGCGGATGATCGTCACCAGTCCGTCGGTCTCGCCGTCGGGGCCGCAGATAGGGGTCCTTACCACGTGCCACCACCTGTCATGGTCGGCGCCCATGCCCGGCTCGTCCTGTGCGATCCTCCTGCCCGACGCCATCGCGAGCATCCCCTGGCGGACATGAGACGTCGCCTGGTCGACGGGGAACAGGTTGAAATCCGTCGCGCCGATGATCTCGTCCTCGTCCATGCCCACGTACTCGCAGAACGCGCGGTTGACCGCCTGGTAGACCAGGTTCCTGTCCTTGAGAATCAGCATGTCGGGTATCGCGTCGACGATCGTGCTGAGTCGGGCCTGCTTGGTTCGCAGCGTCTCCTCGGCGTATTCCCGGTCGGTCATGTCGATCAGGAACCCCTCGACGCCGATGATCTTCCCGTCTTTCTCGACGCGGTTGACGGTGATCGAGTGGTGCGCGGTCGTCCCGTCACGGCAGCGCCTGGTGGTCTCGTCAGCGCCGATGGTCTCGCCAAGCAGCATCCTGTCCATGTCGCGCCTGACCTGGGCCAGATCGTCCTCCGGGATGACCAGTGATATGTCCCGCCCGATTACGTCGTCAGGCGAGTCGTACCCGTGCATGGCCAGCCACGCCGCGTTGACGTAAACGAAACGACCGCGGGTGTCCAGGCGGAAGTACCCCACCTGAGATTCCTCGATGACCTCGCCGAATCGACGTTCGCTGCGGCCCGGTTCGCTCTCGACGGCCAGCACGTGCGGCTGCGATATTGGTGACTTGCTCTCCATACGTATCACACCCGTTATTATAGCTCTGCGGGGCCCCCGCGTCCGCCGATACGCGGGAATATCGCTCGCCACGTGGACCCGATTGGAGCGGCGCGGGCTCCGTTTGAGCGATGAGGCGCGGTGATTCTCGATCTGTGAGCAAAAACCCTTGACGTTTGCGAGACGGGACTGTACAAACCTATGTCTATTTCTGCGGCGGATGGGCTCTGCGCCTGTTGTCGGCAGGTGACTTATGATAGACGATGGCAATATGACACCGGAAGATCTCGCCGCATTGCGGCGGGAGATTGACGAACTCGACAAGCGAATCGTCGATGTGCTCAACGAGCGCGCGCGGGTCGTCGTGCGCATTGGAAAGGCCAAGCAGCGCGAAGGGACGCCGATTTACGCCCCGGACCGCGAGCACGCCGTGCTCGAGCGGGTCGCCCGCCTGAACGAGGGGCCCACGCCGGCCAAGACGCTCCAGGCGATCTACCGCGAGCTGATGAGCGGGTCGTTCGCCCTGGAAAAGCCGCTGCGGATCGGCTATCTCGGGCCCGAGGGCAGTTTCTCGCATCTGGCGGCCCAGCGCAAGTTCGGCGCCTCGGTGGAGTACCATCCGCTGGCCGACATTCGCGCGGTGTTCGACGAGGTCTCTCATGGGCATTGCGATCTCGGCATGGTGCCGATCGAGAACAGCGTCGGCGGCGGCGTGATCGACACGCTCGACGCGTTCATCGACTCGCGCGTGCATATTTGCGCCGAGGTGCTCGTCGAGATTCACCACAACCTGCTGGCCAACTGTCCGCCCAACGAGATCACCGCCGTGGCGTCCAAGCCGGAAGTCTTCGCCCAGTGCCGCAACTGGCTGTCGACGAGTTTCAAGAGGGTGGAGTTGATCCCCGTGGCCAGTTCGGCCCGGGCGGCCAAGATGGCCTCGCGACGCAAGGGACTGTCCGCGATTGGGTCGGACCTGGCGGCCGAGTTGTACGACCTGAAGATCGTCTTCTCGCACATCGAGGACAATCCGAAGAACACGACGCGCTTCTTCGTGATTGCCAAGCAGCCCGCCCGGCGGACGGGCAACGACAAGACGGCGATCATGTTCACCACGTCTCACCAGGCCGGGGCGCTGGTGGAGGTGCTTAACGTCTTTGCCGCCAACGGCGTGAACCTGACGAATATCGATACCCGCCCGTCGAATCGGCGGAACTGGGAATACTACTTCTTCGTCGATGCCGAAGGGCATTACGAGAACGAGAACTTCAAGCAGTCCCTGGAAGACGCCCGCGAACATTGCGGGGAAATCCACGTACTGGGCAGCTTCCCCAAGGCGCTCGAACCGGTGTAAGGATCGCACCGACCCGGTGTCGAGGCGAGATGTCAACCAACGCATAGGAACCGATGGAAGGACCTGAGAATGTCGCGAAAGCTGTTTGTAGCGGGTAACTGGAAGATGAACACGTCGGCCGACCAGGCCGTCGAACTGGCCCGAGGCGTTGCCGCCGCCACCGCCTCGGTCGAGACGGTGGACGTGGCGGTCTGCCCGCCGCTGGTGTACCTGTCGCCCGTCGGGCAGGCGCTGGAAGGCGCCAACGTCGCCATGGGCGCCCAGAACATGTTCTACGAAGACAACGGCGCGTTTACCGGCGAGACCTCAGGGGCGATGCTCCTGGACGTCGGATGTCGCTACGTCATCCTCGGCCACTCCGAACGCCGCCACGTCATCGGCGAGAGCGACGAGTTGATCAACCGCAAGGTCGTCAAGGCGCTGGCCGACGGACTGGGGCCGATCCTGTGCGTGGGCGAGCTGCTCGAGGAGCGGCGGGCCGACCAGACGATGGAGGTGGTGGCCCGTCAGGTGCGGATCGGTCTGGAAGGGATCTCGAAGGCCGACGCGGCCAAGGTGACGCTGGCCTACGAGCCGGTCTGGGCGATCGGCACGGGCGAGACGGCCAGCCCCGAACAGGCCCAGGAAGTCCACGCGATGATTCGCGGCCTGCTGGTCGAACTGTACGACGAAGAACTGGCCCGGGGCGTGCGGATCCAATACGGCGGCTCGGTCAAGGCCGCCAACGCCGCCGAACTGCTCGGGCAGGATGACATCGACGGCGCCCTGGTTGGCGGAGCCAGCCTGACCGTCGACGCGTTCGCCGGAATCATCGAGGCCGTGCGGTAGCCCCGCCGAGACGGCGAAAGGTAGAGAGAGAGCGACTCATGGATACGTTTGTCGGAATACTGTTCATCATCGTCTGTGTTCTTCTGATCATCATCGTGCTCCTTCAGAAGGGGCGTGGCGGCGGCCTGGGCGCGGCGTTCGGCGGGGCCGGAAGCAGTGCGTTCGGCACGCGAACCGGCGACGTCTTTACGTGGGTTACCATCGTGTTGACGGGCCTGTTCCTCCTGCTGGCGATCGGGGCGACGCTCCTGCACCGCCCGGATACCGGCAAGGTCATGACGCCCACGCTCGACCCGGCTGAGGGGCCCATTACGGGCGCCATGGAGAAGGTCTACATCCGGTGTGACACCGCCGAATCGCGGATCGCCTTCACCACCGACGGGTCGGAGCCGAAGGAAGAGGACGCGGCGGATTCACAATCGGTTGTCGCGGAAGTCAAGGCGGGCGATACCCTGAAGGTCAGGGCGTTCCGTGAGAACTGGCGTTCGAGCGATCTGGTGGTGGTGACGTACGAGCGGGCCAAGGCCCCCAAGACGCAACCGGCGACCTCGAAACCGGCGACCAGGCCCACGACCACGCCGACGACCGTGCCGGCCCCGGGCTAAGGCGCCGAGACCGGACAGGCCGACGGCCACAGGTTGGGAGTTGATCGTATGCTGTTATCGATGACGGGCTTCGGAAGTGCCCAGGGACAAGTCGACGGTGTCGAGTTCGACGTCGAGGTCCGGTCCGTTAACAACCGGTACTTCAAGTGCGGCATCAAGCTGCCCGACAGCCACAGCCAGGTCGAGCCCGCCATCGAGAAACTCATCCGCACGCGGCTGGGACGCGGCACGGTGACGCTGTCGGTACGGATGCGCGTCCCGGCGGACGAGGCGGCGTACGACGTGAACGTCGACGCCCTCGGGCGCTATGTCGAGCAGTTGCGACAGATCGACGCAGGCAGCCCCGAGGCGGTGCGAATCGACCTGGCCTCCGTGCTGCTCCTGCCCGGCGTGTGCAGCCCGCCGTCCGCCGGCGACCTGCGCAAGCGGACCGAAGCGGGGCTGCTGGACCTGGTGACCGAGGCACTGGATGCGTTGATGGCGATGCGTGGCGAAGAGGGCAAGGCGCTGGCCGAAGATTTGCGGCTTCACTGTGGAACCATCGAGGCGAGCCTGTCGACCGTGGCGGCTGCGGCGCCGGAAGTGCTGCGGCTCTACCACGAGCGGCTGACGGCCCGAGTGGAGGAGTTGATGGGCAACGGGCGGGGCCAGTTGGACGACCAGACGCTGGCTCGCGAGGTGGCGGTCTTCGCCGAGCGAAGCGACATCGCCGAAGAAGTCTCCCGCCTGACCGGGCACTTGGCGCAGTTCGACCAGGCGATCGACTCCGACGGGCCGGTCGGGCGGAAACTGGACTTCATTGCCCAGGAGATGCTCCGCGAGGCCAATACCATCGCCTCGAAGGCCAGCGACGTCGGCATCGCGCGCGAGGTCGTCGAGATCAAGACCGCCGTGGATCGGATCAAGGAACAGGTCCAGAACGTGGAATAGGCAGCGGCGCCGTCCGGGAGGCGGCCCGATGGGATCCAAGCAATGGCCGAGACAGAGAAACAAGGACGCGTGATCGTGGTGACCGGACCTTCGGGTGTGGGCAAGAGCACGATCGTGCGCGACGTGGTCGACCGCACGGGCGCGGACTTCAGCGTTTCGGTGACCACGCGCCAGCCGCGCGAAGGCGAAGTGGACAACCGCGAGTATCGCTTTCTCGACCGCGGCGTGTTCGAGAACATGGTCGCCTGCGGCGAGATGCTGGAGTGGGCGGAAGTGTTCGGCGAGTTGTACGGCACGCCGGCGTTCCCCGTGCGAGAAGCGGTCCGCGAGGGCAAGAACATCGTGCTGGAGATCGACGTGCAGGGCGGCGCACAAGTGCGACAGAAACTGCCCCACGCCGTCTTCGTCCTCATCGTGCCGCCCAGTGGCGACGTGCTGGCCCAGAGGCTCAGGGACCGGGGCACCGAAGACGACGAAGAGATCGCGCGCCGACTCGCAGAGTCGGATGCGGAAGTTCTTGCCGCCAGAGACAGTGGCATCTATGACTACGAAGTAATCAACGATGACCTGGAAACAGCCATACGAAAGGTCATCAGGATCGTAAACCAGGAGTCGCAACAGCGATGATTGAGGCACTCAAGAGCGAAGAGATTATCAACAAGGTCGGCGGTAAGTTCAGGTTGACCGCCCTTATCCAGAGACGCATGGTCGAACTCATGCAGGGCGCTCGCCCCCTCGTTGAACGCGAGAGGGGCATGACGGACATGGAGCTTGTCATACAGGAGATCCTGGAAGACAAGATCGCCATCGACTACGAGAAGTCCGACATCCCCAAGCCCGACGACGCCGACTAGCGCCGCACAGGCCCGCGGGCCGTGCCGAGCACGATGGCCGAACCTAACGATATGACGAGCCTGGCCGGACGCGAAGTGCTCCTCTGCGTCACCGGGGGCATTGCCGCCTACAAGGCCGCCGACCTGACCAGTACGCTCGCCGCCGCCGGCGCCAACGTTCACGTGGCCATGACGGAGGCGGCCACGAAGTTCGTCGCCCCGCTGACCTTCCAGGCCCTCTCGAGAAACCAGGTCTTCACCAGCATGTGGCAGGCGACCGAGCGATTCGACTCCGGGCATATCGCCCTGACCGATCGCGCGGAGATCCTGATCGTCGCCCCCGCGACGGCCGACATCCTCGGCAAGATGGCGTCGGGAATCGCAGACGACCTGGTCTCGGCGCTCCTGCTGACCGCCACCGGCGCCTGCAAGATCCTGGTGGCCCCCGCGATGAACTCGCGCATGTGGGCCGCGCCAGCCGTCCAGACCAACGTCGAAACGCTCAAGGGATGGGCCATCAGCCTTGTCGGCCCCGCCGAAGGGCGCCTGGCGTGCGGGACGACCGGACCGGGCAGAATGGCCGAACCCGCCGATATCCTCGCCGCCGCCGCCGACCTGCTGGACGAAACGCCCTGACACGGCAGCACTTGGCGCGATACTCCTCTTCGAACTCAACACTTATCCGGTCTCGGCGGGGAAGTTCTTCGTTATGTTTGCTTGAACATAACGCTTGGCACGGGGCGTCCTGGCCGTTAGAATACTGCCTCAGACGGAACAATCTCGGGTGATCGAATGCTCGTAAGAGAGGAAAGGAAGAACCAGTGAATAGACCTGCTCTTGCTGTACCGGCTCAGTTGGCATGCTTGGCGGTGGGGTTGCTTGTCGTCGTTAGCCCAGTCGCCGCAGACCCCTACGTGCCCTGGACGCCCCTGACGCAGGACCTGCACCCCGACCAGGCGACATATCCAGGCGAGTTGGCCCAGCCGGCGTGGATCGGCCCGGGCGCCGTGACCGTCTACGCCCACACCGCCGCCGGGGCCGTTGCCCCTTACGCTTTGGGCTTCAACGACGCCAGGAACGGCGATGCGGCGGGCAATGACTCGGTCCTGTTCCGGTACGGCGGGCAAGAGTCGGGGCGACTTGTCGGTGCGACGGCGGATACGTTCTTCATCCGAAATGGCGGCGGGTCAAAGGGCGGAAGCAGTTCGAGCAACAGAACATTCACCGACATGCTGCTCCTGGTGGCGATCGACGCCTCTTCCCTGCCGGCGGATTTCGCCTTCTCCGTTCGCAAGGCCGGCGAGGCGGCCTACACGCGCCTCGACAGCAGCCACTTCGTCTGGTACGACCCGACGTTGAGCGGCCTGGATTACGCCACCGGTCGGCCGTCCGGAAACCATGGAGACTACCGCCAGGTGATTCCCGCCGGTCAGGGCGGCACGCCGGCGCTGGTCGAGGGCTCCTACGATCTGGGATATTCCGAGCCCCTGGCCTACGACTTCGACAACGGCATGGTGAGCATCTTTGCCCTTGAAGACATCAATGTGACGGACCAGAGCGACCCGGGCAACAACATCAAGGGCGTGGACTACGCATTCGAGAATCTGCCTGCTAGGGCCGTCTTTAGCCTCTATGGATATCGAGATGGAGAGACGGGACAACGCATCAAGCGCACCAACCAGGCCCTGCCGCGGTTGGACGGGGATCCGAGTGATCCGTTCACGACGTTCGAGGTGCTCCCCGTTCCAGAGCCGGCCTCGGTGCTGCTATTGCTGTTCGGTGCGGCCTTCTGTGGTAGATGCAATCGTCGTGTGTGAGGCAATCGGCGTGTCAGACAGACGGGACATACCGATGCGAGCCGGCCCGGCCGACGGGTTCACGCTGCTTGAACTTCTCATCGTGATCGCCGTCATCTCTCTGCTGGTGACGATCCTGGCCCCGTCGGTGATGCGCGTTAAGGGCACGGCGCATTTGACGATCTGCAAGACGCGATTGCACAACACCGGGCGGGCGCTGGCGCAATACGCGATGGACCGGGCGGGGAAGTTCCCCGTCAGCGACTACCTCGACAGCAAGCACCGGAGGCTCATCGACGCCCTTGCCGACGCCAATGGCACGATCAACCCGGAAGATCTCTATTGTCCCGCCGAGACCGAACCGTCGCGAATGCGCACCGATGAGAACTTCCGGGAAGGACGGATCGGCTATTTCTACTATTCCTGCACGTGGGCCACGTACAACGTCAACATCAGTGGCTTCCTGCGATATGACGTGAGTTGGCCAAGAGAATTGACGCGCGAGATGCCCCCGAACACGTGGATAATGGGCGACAGTTGGTACCGCGCCCTTCCCACGCCGCACACGGGCTTCAAGAAGGGCGTGAACTACCTGACGATCAACGGCGACGTGAGCATGGTCGAATCGAGCCCGAGTAACTCGTTCAAGTGATCGCCCCCGAAGAGGTCTCTCCCAGATGACAGTCGTTCTGATTGGACTTGACGATACGGACAACCACGAGAGCCCGGGCACGGGGAATCTCGCCAGACGGATATCCGCCGAGTGCGCCCGCAGGGGCATGAGGGCGCTGAGCGTTACACGTCACCAGTTGCTCCTGGATCCGCGGATTCCGTACACGTCGCACAACAGCGGCGCGTGCGTGGCCGTCGAGAGCGACGACGGGGCGGCTGCGGCGTCCTTCGCCTATGACTACGTAGCCGACGCGTCGGCCGACGGGTCAGACCCCGGTGTGGTCGTCGCCGACATCACCGCGATTCCGCAGGCCGTCTCGGATTTCGGCTACCGTGCCACGCGCGAAGTGCTCGAGATGGCCGAGGCGTCAGGCCTGGCCGACCAGGCCGGGCTCGACCTGCGCGAGCTGGGCGGATCGGGCCAGGGCATTATCGGTGCGCTGGCGTCAATTGGCATGCACGCCGATGGTAACAACGGCAGATTCATTGACCTTCCCGGGCTGCGGGACTTGCCCGAGTGCGTTGCTCGCCAGGACTTCGCGCGGCTGGGGATTCAGTTGGCCCACCAGGGACCGCGGCAGCCGGCCTCCGGTGATGCGTATCTGACGCTTGGGTGGATTCGCCCGAACCTTTCGGGCGGTCGGCCCGTGCTGCCGGTGAAATGGAACGAGGTGCATAATGCATGGACCCCGGTTGACACAAGACGCAGTCGTCCGCTCGAGTAGCGCCGTTGGGGCGTGGCAGTGGCAGATGCTGGCGGCCAACCTCCTGGTTGGGGCGGCGGCCGGTGCGGTTGCGGCAAGTATGCGGCTGAACCTCAACCTTCCGGGGCACCGGGCGTTGTTCTGGCTTCCCGCGGTGATCGCGGGGCGACTGATGGCGCGTCATCGGCTTGGCGCGACGGCGGCGGCCTCGGCGGCGGCGTGCGTGTCGCTGGCGATGGGGAGGAATCTCGCGGGCGGGCCGTTGTTCCTGCCGCTGATCTCGGCCGCCGGGGCGCTGATCGATACGCTGGCCGGGTTCGTCGAGAGACGCCCGATTCCGCTATGGCTTATCGTGCCGCTGATGGGACTCGGCGGCCTGGGGGCCAATCTCATCTGCTCGATCAAGAGGCTCCTGATGCCCCCCGGCGCCGTGCGTGCGGTGTTCGGCCTGCCGTTCCCCGTGGGCAACATGGCCTCGTACGCGGTGTTCGGCCTGCTGGCGGGCCTGGGCGGGGCCCTTGTGGCCGTCCTGGCGATGAAGGCCAAGGCCCGATCGGCACAGGACGACCAGGACTGACGCCCGGTGCCACGGTCTTACGCGCAGCGGAAGGCCGTGCCGAGTACAGGCGGGGTGCCGTAGTTTGACGCGAGGCATTTGTCAGGGGACGTTTGAACCGGGCGGCGGGCGGAGGTATCGTATGGAGCATGCGAGTTCTTGTCACAGCCGGTCCCACGCGCGAGTACATCGACACGGTGCGTTTCATCACCAATGCGTCGAGCGGGCGGATGGGCTGCGCGGTGGCCTGTGCGGCGGCCCGGGCGGGCCATCACGTCACGCTGCTGCTCGGCCCCGGCGTGGCGGGGGGGGTGACGGCGGACCTGGGCGACGGTTGCGAGGTCGTGCCCTTCGTCAGCGTGGCGGACCTGAAACGGGAGGTCACGGCGCGGTTCGGCGCCTGTGACGTGCTGGTGATGTGCGCGGCGGTGGGGGACTTCCGCCCCGACCGCGTCCTGCCGTCGAAGCTGCATCGTTCAACGGGGCCTGTGACGCTGCGGCTGTACCCGACCGAGGACGTTGTCGCCGGCGTGGCGGCGGGGAAGAGCGGAACCCAGACAGTGGTCACGTTTGCGGTCGAGGACGGTCCTCGCGAGCAGATCGAGGCGAAGGCCCGTGAGGAGATGGTCGCCAAGAACTCCGATTTCGTCGTGGTCAACACGCCCGCGGCGATGGCGGCGGCGGAGTCCGACGCCTGCGTTCTGGTCCGCGGCGGGGGGGGGCTGCCCTGGGCCAGGCGGACCAAGCAGGCCCTTGCCGAGCAGATCGTCCAACTCCTTGCCGACCGCGAGGCCACAGCGTAAATCCGGTGGAGCAGAATCGATGGGTGGTCCGATAAATCTAGAGATATGCCGCATAGACGGCAGTGACGACGTGCCCCTTCCGCGGCACATGACCGAACATGCCGCCGGGATGGATGTTTGCGCCGCGTGCGAGGATGATGTGACGGTTGCCCCGGGCGACCTGAAGCTGATTCCGTGCGGCTTTACGATGGCGGTTCCCGAAGGCTACGAGGCCCAGATGCGGCCCCGCAGCGGGTTGGCGATCAGGCATGGGATTGTCCTGCCGAACTCGCCGGGCACGATCGATGCCGACTATCGCGGCGAGGTGTGTGTGATTCTGGGCAACGTGGGACGCGAGGTGTTCGTGGTCACACGCGGCATGCGGATTGCCCAGATGGTCATCGCCCCGGTTGTCCGGGCCGAGGTCGTCGAGGTTGCCGAACTGTCCCGGACCGATCGCGGCCAGGGCGGGTTCGGACACACGGGCGTGTAACCGCCCTGCGATGCGGCCGCACCGGGGCACCAGGACGTTCCAAGGATGGAAAGGCGCTAAGGATGGCGAAGAAGACACGTACGCAGAACAAGACGACCCCCAGAGGCAAGTCCAAGGCCAAGCCCAAGGTCTCCCCACCCGTACCCGCTGACGGCAGGAACACCGGATATGCCCAGTATGTCTGCGTGCTCGCGCTGGCGGGCGTGGTGGTGCTTCTCTGGGTGAGCCTGCTGACGTTCTCTCCATACGATCCGCCGGCCAGCGACGTCTACCCGCCCCAGCCCGCGCAAAACGCCGTCGGGCGCGTCGGGGCGGAGGTGGCCTACCAGTTGCGGTACTGGCTGGGCACCGGCGCCCACGTGGGCCTGCTGTTCGGCACCGTCGCGGTGATCATCATGCTTGTCAGGCGGCGTCTGCACGAGTTGCCCTGGCGCATCTGCGGGGTGGTCTTCCTGACGGCGGCGACCAGCACGGCGACGTACCTGGCGGACCCCGCGATGGGGAAACTGTCGACCTATTCGGCGGGAGTCCTGGGCAGGTTCACCGGTGACCTGCTGCTGTCAAGCATTGCTCCGGTCGGGAGTTGGACCGTCGTGTTGGTGATGTTTGGGATTGGCGTGGGACTGACGGCGGACCGGCTGATGCTCCAGGCGTGGCGACTGATCGCCGCCGGCCTGCGTCGACGCCGCGAGTCGCGCGCCGCGATGCAGTTGGCCACGCCGCAGGGCCCCGTCGGCCCGGTCGCCGGGCGTCAGGGCCCGGCTGGGGACGTGGCCAAGAGGGTCTCCGCGGTTGCAGCCCCTCCCAAGGCGCCCGCGGCCCCGCCGGCCGAGCCCGCGACGCCCCGGGTCACCATGCCCGCACCGGCCCCCACGCCCACGCCCGTGCGGCGAGTCGCGCCCAAGAAGCCGGCCAAGCCCGCCGCCGACCCCGCGGCCGATCGCGAAGAATACGTCCTGCCCTCGGCGGACCTGCTGGCCGAGCCGCGCACCGGGTACGCCGAATCGCAGGAGGTCCAGACGCTGCTCAAGCGTTCGGTTCTCCAGCAGACGCTTAACGACTTCAACGTCGCCGCCGAGGTCGTCGGTCACATGACCGGGCCCGTCATCACCATGTTCGAACTGTCGCTCGCCCCGGGCGTGAAAGTCGCGGCCGTCTCGCGACTGTCCAACGACATCTCACGCGCGCTGGCGGTTCCGGGCGTCCGCGTGGTCTCGCCCCTGCCCGGGCGCGACACGATCGGCATTGAAGTGCCCAACATGGAGAAGGAGATCGTCCGCATCAAGGAACTGATGGACATGGAGCCGGAGGCTGAGGACTCGATGTTCCTGCCCCTGTATCTGGGCAAGGACGCCGAGGGCAAGGGGATCGTCTATGACCTGGCCAAGATGCCCCACATGCTGATCGCGGGCACGACCGGGTCGGGTAAGAGTGTGTGCATCAACGGGATCATCATGGCCCTGCTGATGAAACGCAGGCCCGAGGACGTGCGATTCATCCTGGTGGACCCGAAGATGGTCGAGATGGCCGCCTTCGAGGGCCTGCCCCACCTGCTGTGTCCCATCGTCAACGACATGCGCCGCGCCGAGGACATCCTCGAATGGGCCGCGACCAAGATGGACGAGCGGTACGAACTGCTCAAGGAAGCCGGCGTCAAGAACATCGCCTCGTTCAACGAACTGAGCGCCAAGACGATCCACGAGCGGTTCGGCGCCGAGACCGAAGAGGACCGGGCCCGCGTCCCGACGTCGCTGCCGTACTACGTGATCATCGTTGACGAGTTGGCCGATCTGATCATGACCTCGTCGAAGGAAGTCGAGGGCCATATCATCCGCATCGCCCAGAAGGCCCGCGCGGTGGGCATCCACCTTATCCTGGCCACCCAGCGTCCGAGCGTGAACGTCGTGACCGGCCTGGTCAAGTCGAACATGCCGTGTAGGATCAGCTTCCGCGTCGCCTCGCGCCAGGAAAGTCGCATCGTCCTGGACCAGAACGGCGCCGAAGTCCTGCTCGGCCAGGGCGACATGCTCGTGTTGAAGCCCGGCACGAGCAACCTGTCGCGCGCTCAGGGCACGTTCGTGGACGACAAGGAGATCCGCGCGATCACCAAGGAACTGCGTCGCTGCGGCGATCCGGTGTACAACGTCGAACTGATGCGCCTGAACTCCCGCGCGCCGGGCGAGGGCGGCGGGGAAAAGGACGAGTTGTTCGACAAGGGCGTCGAGATCATCCTGGCCTCGGGGCGGGGCAGTGTCTCGCTGCTCCAGCGGCGCCTGAGCATCGGGTACAGTCGGGCCAGCCGGATCGTTGACCAGATGGCCGACGCGGGCCTGCTGGGCGACCACAAGGGCAGCCAGGCCCGCGAATGCCTGATCACGCTCGAGGAATGGCAGGCGTTGCAGCAGTCCATCGCGGACGATCTGAGCGGTGAATCGTCCGCCGACGGCACGCCGACCAGTTCGTAAGCCGCATGGAGCGTAGAATAACAGGACCATGACGCACGAGCAGGACAGCACTGACGCGACGGCGCCGGACGCGCCGGGTGCCGATGAGACGGCCTCGCCGATGCGCGTGGCGTGGCTTGCTACGGACGAAACGTTGGCCCATTTCGGGCGATCGCTCCGGCCGCTGGTGATCGGCCTGTCCGATGAACTGGTCACCACGATGCTGTTCCGGTCGGCGCGGGCCGAGCCCGGAGACGCCCTCGGGCCCGGCGTGCAGACCGTGCGGTATCCCGACCGCCGCCTGTTCGGCCCCGGCGCCAAGGCGGTGTCGTTCCTGGCCGAGAAGGTCCCCGGCGAGAAGGTCGACCTGCTCCATGCGCTCGACGCGGACTCGGCCCACCTGGCGGCCATGGTGGCCGGCCATGCAGGCGTGCGCTACGTCGTATCGAGCCACCGCCTCGGCGACGGGGCGGCGTTGGGGACGGTGGGGGCCGACTGTGCCGCCGTGCTGGCCTCGTCGACGGCCATCCGGAACGACGTGATCGAGCGTCACGTGGCCGCCGCGGACAAGGTTCACCTCGCCCGCCCCGGGGTGTATCGCGTTCGGTATCCGCTGTGTTTCACCGAGACCGGGCGGAGCATCGCGATCGTCGCCGGCGGGCCGTTGGAGTCCGCCCAGGCCTGGGAAGCGGTCCTGCGGACCTTCGCCGAACTGCAGTTACGCGAGTTCGACTGCGCGATGTTCATCCTTGCCTCGGGGGCGGGGCAGCGAGCGGCGCGACGCCTGGCGAGAGAACTCGACCTGCTCGGGCGGGTAACGTTCGCCGACGAGCAAGTGGCCTCGCAGTTCAGCGGAATCATCAAGGCCGCCGACGTGTACATCTCCGCCGCCCCCAGCAGCGAACTGGACGTTCGGTCCCTGATGGCGATGGCCAACGGGTCGGCTGTTCTTGCCGCCGAAGACCCCACCGCGGACTTCCTCATCGACGGTCAGACCGCCCTGGTATTCAAGGAGGGCGACCACGCGGAGTTGACGACGAAGCTGGTGGCGATGCTTGACGACCACGCCGCCGCCCGTGCGCTGGCGTCGGTGGCCCTGACGTACGTGGGCGAGCACCACACCCCCGCCGCCGCCATTGCCATCCTGGGCGAGATCTATCGCACGTCGCTCGGCCCTGTCGCCCTTTCGCAGAGTACGCAGAGACGCGAGCGACTCGTGCGGTGGCCTCATGTCATCCGTCACGAGACCACTTCGGATTGCAGGAAAAGCCCCACGACGGCGTCGTGGGGATCCCCCGGACGCAGCCCGGGGGCTTTTGGGGAAGTTCACCCTTGCATACGGAAGGCGTATACGCGGTCAGGATTGATCGACGTGATTGTCCACGCGAAGGCTTACGCTCCTGCCTCTTCAGACCGTCGTCTGGAGGCCGAAGGGTCTCAGCAGGGCGGCCAGGGGCTCGCGGAGGGGGGTGCTCAGGGGCGACATCGGGAGGCGAAGCTCGTTCTGGATCATGCCCGCCATGGCCATCGCGGCCTTGATCGGGATCGGGTTGGTCTCCACGAACATGCCCTTGAACAGTGGGAAGAGCTTGTGATGCAGTTCGCGGGCCGTGTCGAACTGTCCGCCCAGGGCCGCGTCGCACAGCGCGCGGACCTCGTTGGGGAGGATGTTGGCCAGCACGCTGATCACGCCCGAGGCGCCGACGGATATCAGGGGCAAGGTCAGCGAATCGTCACCGGAGAGGATCGTGATATCGCAGGCCGAGGCGACGGCGCTGGCCATGTCCAGCTTGCCGGTGGCTTCCTTGACCGCGACGACCATGTCGATTTCCTGGTACATCTTGACGATCGTCTCGGGCGCCAGCTCGATGCTCGTGCGCCCGGGGATGTTGTACAGGACGATGGGAAGTTCCGCGTCGGCCAGGCGGGCCACGTGCTCGAACATGCCCCGCTGGGTGGGCTTGTTGTAGTAGGGGTTGACGATGAGGCAGGCGTCGGCGCCGGCGTCCTTGGCGTGCTGGGTCAGCCTGAACGCCTCTGCCGTCGAGTTGCTCCCTGTGCCCGCGATAACCGGTACGCGCCCGGCAGCGCGCTGGACGGTGAACTCAATGACCCTGTCATGCTCGGCGTGGCTGAGCGTGGGCGACTCACCGGTCGTTCCGCACGGGATCAGCCCCTGCGTGCCGTTTGCCAGTTGGAGGTCGATCAGGTCGCCAAACGCCTCCCAGTCTATCTCGCCGTTGGCAAACGGCGTGACCAGCGCGACCATCGACCCTTCAAGTTTCAGTTTCTCTGCCATCATGCGGCCCTTTCTTACGGCGTTCACTTACCGGTGGGGCATGTTACGCCAACCGGCAGACAGATACAACCCTCGCCCGGCTGCGTCCCGGCCAAGCCCCAGAAACGCCCCGTAGCCGCATGCCGTGCCTCTATCCACGTCTTACCCTTTCGGCCGGCAGATCGTCGCTCAGGCCGCGGCCTCGTGCGTGCCAGGGCGTACGGCTGGGCGGGGTCTCAGCCGTCGGCCGGCGCGATATCGATGAGGGCCTTCATCTCGGCGACCGCTTCACGCAGGCCCACCAGGACGGCGCGGGCGATGATGGAGTGGCCGATGTTGAACTCGGTGAATCCGTCGATCTCGGCGACGGGAGTGACGTTGGTGTACGTCAGTCCGTGACCGCCGTGAACGGTCAGGCCCGCCTGCAGGCCGAGATCAACGCCGGCGGCGATGTCGGCCAATGTCTTGGCGGACTGGTCATGCCGCTGGTGGGAGTTGTCGATGAGGCAGGCGTTGGCGTAGGCGCCGGTGTGGATTTCCATCGCGTCGCAGCCGGCGGCGGCGGCAGCAGCGATGTGGGCGTCAACCGGATCGATGAAGGCGCTGACCTCGATGCCCGCGTCGCGCAGGGCGGCGGTGACCTGGCCCAATCGTTCGGCATGGGTCACCGTGTCCAGCCCGCCCTCGGTGGTGACCTCTTGGCGCTTCTCGGGCACGAGGGTGGCCTGGTCGGGCTTGAGGTCCAGCGCGATCGCCACGATCTCGGGATCCATGGACATCTCCATGTTGAGCTTGCAGCGAACGGTCTGCTTGAGCACGCGGGCGTCGCGGTCGTTGATGTGTCGCCGGTCGACCCTCAGGTGGAACGTGATGCAGTCGGCCCCGCCGAGTTCGGCCTCGACGGCCGCCCAGGCCGGGTCCGGCTCGACCGTCTGCCTCGCCTGGCGAATCGTCGCCACATGATCGATGTTAACACCCAGTCCAGCCATCGTTCCAACTCCCATCAGTGCAGCGATGCTGCTTCGAGATTCGAGTTTGCGGCGATCAGCCGCTGTCCTGTCCATAGTACGCATCGGTCCCGTGCTTGCGGAGGAAATGCTTGTCCAGCAGGGCCTGCGGGAACGGCGTCGGGTACGGTTCAAGTGCGACCGTTCTGGCCGCCAGAAGGGCCAGGTGCTCCAGAATCACCGCGTTGTGCACGGCCGCGTGCGGATCGGCGCCCCAGGCAAACGGTCCATGCCGGGCCACCAGCACGCCGGGGACTTGTACGGGGTCCAGCTTCGCGAAGCGCTCGACGATGACCTTTCCGGTGTTGGCCTCGCAGTCGCGGCGGATCTCGGCGTCGGTCATCTCTCGCGTGCAGGGGATCGCGCCGTAGAAGTAGTCCGCGTGTGTCGTGCCGAAGACGGGAATATCGTGGGACGCCTGCGCCCATGCCGTCGCAGAGGTGCTGTGCGTGTGCACCACCCCGCCGATGTCCGCGAACGCGCGGTACAGTTCAAGGTGCGTCGGCGTGTCGCTGCTGGGACGCAGACTGCCTTCGACCACCTCGCCGCTGTCCAGTGAGACGACGACCATCTGCCTGGCCGTCATCTCGTCATACGAAACGCCCGAGGGCTTTATCACGACCTGGCCGGCATCGCGGTCGATCCCGCTGACATTGCCAAACGTCTGGACGACCAGCCCGGCGCGGCAGATCTCGCGGTTCGCGTCGCAAACGGCCTGTTTCAGTTCTTTAAGCATGTGTCTTCCATTGCTCGGCACGGGCCCGGCGGGGCGGCGAGATCACTTTCGCGCCTTGGCGCGAATCGCCAGCAGGTCCTTCATTACGCCGTGCAGGCTGCCCGCCTGCCCGGCCGTGCCGAACGCATCGTGCAGTCGCCGGTAGAGGATATACAGTTCCTTGTAGATCGCGTGGGCTTTGGGATTGGGTGTGTAGACTTTGCGCTTCAGGCCGGTCATGGCCTTCAGGGCGGCGGGGAACGAGGCATAGCCGCCGGCCTTCCTGCCGGCGACGACTGCCCCCGCGATGGCCGAACCGAGCGCGCAGGTCTGTCCGCTGCGGGAGATCTTCATCGGCCTGCCTGTCACGTCGGCGTAGATCTGCATGACCGTGGGGTTCTTCTCGGCGATTCCACCGCAGTTGACGACCTGGCGGACCTTCACGCCGTACTCCTCGAAGCGGTTGATGATGGTCAGCGCGCCGAAGGCGGTCGCCTCGATCAGGGCGCGGTAGATCTCCGGGGGGGTCGTGTAGAGGGTCTGGCCGAGCAGCAGGCCGGTCAGTCGCTGGTCGCCCAGGATCGTCCGATTGCCGTTGTTCCAGTCCAGGGCCAGCAGTCCCGAGGCGCCGGGCTTGATCCGGGCCGCCCGGGCGGTCAGGGCCTCATGGCTGCCGGCGTCGGCCCCGCCGGGCTGAATAACGTTGACGAACCAGTTGAAGATGTCCCCGACGGCGGACTGGCCCGCCTCCAGGCCGATCATGTTCGGCAGGACGCTTCCCGGTACGATGCCGCACAGCCCCGGGATGTCAGCCAGCGGCTTGCGGGACGGGTGGACCATGATGTCGCACGTGCTCGTGCCGATAATCTTGACCAGCGTGCCTGTCGCGACCCCTGCCCCGACGGCCCCGAAATGTGCGTCGAACGCGCCGACGGCTACCGGGATGCCCGCCGGAAGTCCCGTCTTGCTCGCCCACGCCTCGGTCAGCCCACCGGCGGCCTGATTGATCCCGTAGGCCTTGTCGGCCATGCGCTGGCGCAACATGCCCAGCGCCGGGTCCAGTTTCGACAGGAACCGCTTGTCCGGATAGCCGCCCCAGGCGTCGTTGTACATGGCCTTGTGACCGGCGGCACACACGCCGACCTTCAGCGTCGCCGGCGACTGCGTGCCGGTCAGCATGGCCGGAATCCAGTCGGCGATCTCGACCCACGTGTAGGCCGCGTCGAACACCCGCCGGCGCGTTCGCAGGCAGTGCAGGACCTTGCTGAAGAACCACTCGCTGCTGTACCTCCCGCCGCACTTGGCCAGGTACTGCGGGCGCAGGCGACCGGCCAGGGCCGTGATCTCCTCGGCCTCGGCGACGCCCGTATGGTCCTTCCACAGCCACGCCATCGCCGCCGGATCGTTGGCGAAGGCCTTCTTCGTCATCGCCAGCGCATTGCCCTCCTCGTCCACCGGCAGGGGGGTAGACCCCGTCGTGTCCACGCCGATGCCGATGACCTGGGCCGCCTTGAACGTCTTGACCTTCCGTCTGGCCGACGCCAGGACCCGTTTGATTGTTACCGCGGTGCCCTTGAAATAGTCGGCTGGGTGCTGCCGCGCCAGGTTTGGGTCCCGGGAGAGGATGACGCCTTCCTGGCCGTGCTCGTAGGTCCAGACAGCCGTGGCGATCTCCCGCCCGTTGGCAACGTTGACGAGAACCGCGCGAACTGAATTCGTGCCGTAGTCCAACCCGATCGTGTACCTGGGCATAGCGGTGTCCCTTTGCCATCACAATGACGTCAGCGATCCGTACGGGCAGATGATACGGAGGCCGCGGTGTGAAATCCAGCACAGAGACGGTCGATGGCGGGCCTGCGGACCTGTTCGGCAAGAAAAGTGAGCGCAAAAAAAGTGGGCGTGACGCAGGTTGCTCAGGCCTGCGTCATCACCCTTCGCCTTGGTAGAAATCCCATCTTGCGATGAACGCATCGCGGGGACCCCGGCGGAGGAGGGACCGGAATCTGCCGACGGGCGCTCATCTCCGTCGGTCGCTGACGCGTGTCAGACTTCTACCGTTGGACATCTCGCAGACACTCGCCCAAGGAGGAGGAGGCGAGAAACAACGGTGGGCGCTCATCTCCACAACGGTGGGCGCTCATCTCCACCGCCGTCGTCATTTACGCGAAACGTCCAAACTCAGCATACCGATTGCGTCGTGAATACGGTGGACAGTCCGGACGGACTGTCCAGTGCTCCTCGGTCGACACGTCTTTTCAGTGTCGCCCTGGCCGGCGAGGCAACCCCTCAGTAAGCCCACGCCGGCGGAAGAAACGGAAAAAAGTGGGCGTGACGCAGGTTGCTCAGGCCTGCGTCATCACCCTTCGCCTTGGTAGAAATCCCATCTTGCGATGAACGCATCGCGGGGACCCCGGCGGAGGAGGGACCGGAATCTGCCGACGGGCGCTCATCTCCGTCGGTCGCTGACGCGTGTCAGACTTCTACCGTTGGACATCTCGCAGACAACCGCCCAAGGAGGAGAAGGCGGCATACGACGGTGGGCGCTCATCTCCACCGCCGCTGTCAGTTACGCGAAACGTCCAAGCTCAGCAAATCCTCTCCAAATATTCCCTCGTGAACACGGAAGAGCCCCAAGGCCCTTCCACAGGCCCCTCGGTCGACGCCCTTCGCCTATTGAGGAAACCGGGCGGGGCCCAGGCCCTCTCAAGCCCTCGCCGGTCGAACGTCGGAAAAAAGCGGGTGTGACGCAGGTTGCTCAGACCTGCGTCATCACCCTTCGCCTTTGGTAGAGACCCTTCTCAGTGAGGCATGTGATGCGAAGGGGCCTGGTAGGAGGAGGGACCAGAACCGCCAGCGGGCGCTCATCTCCGCCGGTTTCGCAACAGCGTTACGTTCTCTACCATTGAAAGTCCCGCAGACACTCGCCCAAGGAGGAGGAGGCGATAAACAACGGTGGGCGCTCATCTCCACCGCCGCCGTCAATTACGCGAAACTTCCAAGCTCAGCACAAATCCTCTCTGGTATTCCCTCTCGAATACCGAAGGGCCTAAAGCACAGGCCCCTCAGGGCTCCTCGGCCGACACACTCACTCTCCGGCAGGTCAGGCGCCTCTCATCAGCGCCAGGTCTGCCGGTCATGGACAAAAAGCTGGGTGTGACGCAGGTTGCTCAGACCTGCGTCATCACCCTTCGCCTTGGTAGAGATCCCTTCTCAGTGAGGCATGTGATGCGAACGGCCCTGGTAGGAGGAGGGACCAGAACCACCAGCGGGCGCTCATCTCCGCCGGTTTCGCCATCAGCGTTATAATCTCTACCGCGATGAGAATCTCGGATGACACTCGCCCAAGGAGGAGAAGGCGATAAACAACGGTGGGCGCTCATCTCCACCGCCGCCGTCAGTTACGCGAAACTCTCAATACTCAAGCAGGAATCCTCTCAGCATGCCCTCGCGGCTTGCGAAGGGCCCGAAGTCTCAGCGACGTTCTGGAAGTGTAGGAACACGGGCGGGTTGAAAATGGGGTCT
>CAZVEV010000043.1:0-29249 GCA_964625865.1 uncultured Planctomycetaceae bacterium
ACAGACAATCCCTCCAAAGTGTTACCCTAAATCAGGCCCTTTTGAACCACGCCGATAATTCAAACGGAGAGATGGTCACAGACTCATTGCATCCATTTACGTTTTCGCTGTTTCTGTAATTCTCTACTCAAGTCTTCTTGTTTCTTAATCTGTGTCATCTGCGAAATCTGCGGCTAGGCCGTTGCTGTTTCTTCTGTTGTTTTCTCTCTTGTTTGTGCTGTGTTTCGAGCAATTCCTCGACCAAAGGTCCAGATGCGATTGCCCTGTCTCCGCATCGATGCTTTCGGTGCCTTCAGAGCGTGCACGTGTTTCCCGCTCCCTGTACAATGCCAACCAGTCCAAACACGAAGGAGCCGGCCGTGAAAGCGATCATGGTGATGTTCGATTCCCTCAACCGTCACATGCTTCCCGCCTACGGGTGCGATTGGGTCCACGCGCCCAACTTCTCGCGTCTGGCCCGGCGGACTGTCACGTTCGACAACGCCTACGTCGGCTCGATGCCGTGCATGCCCGCCCGGCGGGAACTGCACGCGGGGCGATACAACTTCCTTCACCGCGGCTGGGGCCCGATCGAGCCGTTTGACGACTCCATGCCCGAGATCCTCAAGTCCGCGGGCGTCCACACGCACCTGGTCAGCGACCACTACCACTACTGGGAAGAGGGGGGCTGCACCTACCACACGCGGTACGCCACCTGGGACTGTCACCGAGGCCAGGAGGGCGACCCGTGGCGGGTTAACATGACCGACGACGTGCGGATTCCCGAGACGCGCAACCACGGCGGACGGGACAACCGGTGGCTGCGCAACGACTGGGTCAACCGCCACTACATGCCCGCCGAGTCTGACTGGCCCCAGGCCAAGACGTTTGCAGCCGGGCTGGAGTTCCTCCGCACCAATCACGCTGCGGACAACTGGCTGCTCCACATGGAGACCTTCGATCCGCACGAGCCCTACTTCGTGCCCCCCAAGTACATCGACATGTACCCGCACGAGTACACCGGCGCGCATTGGGACTGGCCTCCGTATCGCGAGGTGACCGAAGACCCCCAGTCCGTCCACCATCTGCGCTGTCTCAACGCCGCCCTGATCAGCATGTGTGACGCGTATCTGGGCAAGGTGCTCGACCTGATGGACGAACTGGACCTGTGGAAAGACACGATGCTGATCGTCAACACCGACCACGGGTTCCTCCTGGGTGAGCACGACTGCTGGGCCAAGTGCTGGGCGCCGTTCTACAACGAAATCGCCCACGTGCCGCTGTTCGTGTGGGACCCCCGCATCGGCTGCGCGGGCAAGCGGCGCAGCAGCCTGGTCCAGACGATCGACCTGGCGCCGACGCTGCTGGAGTACTTCGGCCGGGACAGGCCCCCCGACATGCAAGGCGTGCCGCTGGCCGAGACGATCGCCCACGATACGCCCGTCCGCCGGGCCGGGCTGTTCGGGCAGTTCGGCGGACACGTCAACGTAACCGACGGGCAGTACGTCTACATGCGGGCCCCCGCGGATCAAGACAACGCTCCGCTCCACGAGTACACACTCATGCCGACCCACATGCGCCGGACGTTCAGCGTGGACGAATTGCAGGATATCCAACTCGCCGAGCCCATGCCGTTCACCAAGGGCTGCCGCACAATGAAGATCGCCTCACGCGGCAATTGGCGCACGCACCAGTTCGGCACGATGCTGTTTGACCTGGCGGCCGACCCGAAACAGGAGACACCCCTGCGGGACGAAGCGGCCGAGAAACGAATGACCGATTTGCTGATCGAGGCCATGCGGGCCAACGACGCTCCAGCCGACCAGTTCACCCGGCTAGGCATCGATGATTGACACGTTCGGTCCGTTCGCCCCGTCACCGCCAAAAGGGTATTGACAGGCCCTCTTGCGATGACTAGTATTCGCTGCCCCGCTGAGTCGTGGGGAGCGGACAGGACAGGCTGACGCGCAGACACACAGCATTGGAAAGAGCTGAAAGAAGAAGCTGAAAGGAGCCATTAACATGGCAGTGAAGGTTGGAATCAACGGTTTCGGGCGTATTGGGCGGCTGGTATTCCGCGCGATGTGCGAGCGCGGCGCCGACGCGTTCGAGGTTGCGGCGATCAACGATCTTGCCGACGTGGAGATGATGGCGCACCTGCTGAAGTACGACTCGACCCAGGGCAGGTTCCCGGGCACGGTCGAGGTCGACGGGCAGAACATCGTGGTCAACGGCAAGGCGATTCCGACGCTGACCGAGCGGAATCCGGCGAACCTGCCGTGGGACGGTGTGGACGTGGCCCTCGAGAGCACGGGCGTGTTCCGCGACAACAAGACCGACGACAAGGCCGGCTATGACAGCCACCTCGACGCCGGCGCCAAGCGCGTGGTGATCTCCGCCCCGGCCAAGGGCACGGCGGCGATGGTGGTCCTGGGCGTCAACGACGAGGTCCTGACCCCGGAGATCACGTGCGTCTCGAACGCCTCGTGCACGACCAACAGCCTGGCCCCCGTGGTCAAGGTTCTCCACGAGAAGTTCGGCGTGGTCAAGGGCCTGATGGTGACCTGTCACGGCTACACCAACGACCAGTGCATCCTGGACTTCATCCACAGCGACCCGCGTCGTGCACGTGCGGCGGCGGTCAACATCATTCCGACCACCACGGGCGCCGCGGCGGCGGTGGGCAAGGTCCTGCCGGATCTCAACGGCAAGCTGGACGGGTACGCCCTCCGCGTGCCGATCCCCACCGGGTCGATCACGGACCTGACGGTGGAACTGGCCAACGACACGACGGCTGACGAGATCAACGCGGCGATCAAGGAAGCGGCCGCCGGCGCGATGGCGGGCGTCATCGAGTACACCGATGATCCGATCGTCTCTGCCGACATCGTGCATCACCCGGCCAGCAGCATCTTCGATTCGGGCAACACGAAGGTGATCGGCGGGAACATGGCAAAGGTGACGATGTGGTACGACAACGAGTGGGGCTACTCGAACCGCTCGGTCGACCTGATCGAGAAACTCGCGGCGCTGTAGGGCTTGCGAGTTGACCGGATGCGCGTGACAATCGGGCCCGCCGTGATGATCGGCGGGCCCGATTCAATCCGTCGCCGGCGGGCATGAGGCAGACCATGGATCAGAACGAGTTACTGACGCGGATCAAGGCCCCGTTGGCCGACGCGTTCGGCCTGCGGCTGCGCGGCGTGGTGCTCTACGGTTCAGAGGCCCGCGGCAACGCCGAGCCTGACAGCGACATCGACGTGCTGGTTCTCCTGGCGGCGCCCTTCGATTACGGCAAGGACCTGACGGTCTGCATCAACGTGCTTTACCCGCTGGTGCTGGAGCTTGAACGGCCGATCCATGCTTCGCCAACGGACATCGCCGAATACGAAGCGCAGGAGTTTCCCCTGTATCGCAACGCCAGGCGGGAGGGGATTCTGATATGAACAGATATGCCGCGGATCTCTGGGACCGTGCGGGCAAGTCGCTGGTTGTGGCAAGGGCGGTTTTGGCTCTCGATCCTGATGCGGTGGCGTCCAGGGCGTACTATGCCGCCTTCTATGCCGTCTCGGCGCACTTTGCTCTCGATGATATAAGTTTCATCAAGCATTCCGCTGTCGAGGCGGCTGTCCATCGCGATCTCGTGAAACCGGGCATTTGGCCCAAGACGCTGGGGCGAGGCTACTCCACCTTGTACGAATTGCGTACGACCGGCGATTACGGCGGGTCAAAGCGCGTCTCCCCCGGTGAAGCCGAGCGGGCCGTGGAGATTGCCGCGGCGATTATCGAGGCAATCGCTGGAATTCGTGCTGATGAGTTCGCGGATTTGGGCGAGAATTCTGAGCCGAAGTCCGACGCGTGATTGCGCTGACGAGTTGATGTGACAGACGACAAACAACAGACAGGAAAAGGGCTCAACGATGGCAACCAGGACGATTGCGGATATTGACGTTTCGGGCAAGCGGGTGTTTGTGCGTGTGGATTTCAACGTGCCGTTGGCTGACGGGGCTGTAACCGACGACAAGCGGATCGTCGCCGCCCTGCCGACGATCCAGGCGATCATCAACGGTGGGGGGCGGGCGATCCTGGCCAGTCACCTGGGCCGGCCGGCCGGGACGGGCTTCGAAGAGGCCTTCAGCCTGGCCCCGGCCGCCCAGCGGCTGGGCGAGTTGCTGGGCAAGCCTGTGCGCCTGGGCCCGCCCGAGGTCGTCGGGCCTGACGCCGAGGCGGCGGCTGGCGAACTGGGCGACGGCGAGGTGATGCTCCTGGAGAACGTTCGGTTCGCCGCGGGCGAGAAGATGCCCGACAAGGCCAAGAAGAACCCCGACGGCCAGTTGACCCCCGAGCAGCAGGCGACGCTGGATGAGTTCGTCGCGGCGTTGGCGGCGCTGGGCGAGGTGTACGTTAATGACGCGTTCGGCACGTGTCATCGCAAGCACGCGAGCATGTACGGCGTGGCCAGGGCCATCCAGGCCAAAGGCGGTCCCGCGGTGGCCGGCTTCCTCGTCGAGAAGGAGATCACCTATCTCGCCGACGCCGTCGCCGAGCCGAAGCGTCCCTTCGTCGCCGTGCTTGGCGGGGCCAAGGTCTCGGACAAGATCAAGCTGATCTCCATGCTGCTGGACAAGGTCGACCGGATCCTGATCGGCGGGGCGATGGCCTACACGCTGCTCAAGAGCCAGTCCGTCTCGGTGGGCAAGAGCCTGGTCGAGGAAGACCAGGTCGACGCGATGGCCGACCTGCTGGACCGTGCGGCGGGCAAGATCCTCCTGCCGTGCGACCACGTGGGCACGGACGACTTCGCCGCCGGCCTGCCGGTGACGATCGAGGGTGTCGACATTCCCGACGACCTGATGGGCATGGACATCGGGCCCAAGTCGGCCGAGGCGTTCGGTGCGGTCATCCGTGAGGCCGGCACGGTGGTCTGGAACGGGCCGATGGGCGTCTTCGAACGCGAGCAGTATGCGGGCGGCACGAAGGCGGTGGCCGTTTCGCTGGCCGAGGCGACCGACGCGGGAACCGTCAGCGTTATCGGCGGGGGCGACTCGGCGTCGGCGGTCGGTCAGATGGGCCTTGCCGACCGGATGACGCACGTGTCGACCGGCGGCGGGGCGTCGCTGACGTACCTCGAGGGCAAGCCCATGCCCCCCATAGAAGTCCTTGACGACAAGTGATCTGCGGCGCATAATATGGTGGATGACAAAGCCCACGGAAATCCCTCCGTGGGTTTTGCACTGTGTGAGATACAACGTTGAGTATCGAGCGTGGAAACCCATGGCGGGCCCTCGGTGCCGGGCCCCTGATTGCTCCCTCGCTCCTGGCGTGCGACTTCGCCAGGATCGGCGAGGAGATTGATCGCGTGCTGGCCGCCGGGGCCGACGTGATCCACGTGGACGTCATGGACGGGCATTTCGTGACGAACCTGTCGATGGGGCCGCCGGTGGTCGAATCGATTCGCAAGCACACCGACGCCCCGCTGGACGTGCACATCATGGTGACCGACCCGGCGTACTACATCGAACGGTTCGCCGACGCCGGCGCCGACAGCATCACCTTCCACGTCGAGGCGACCGATGAGCCGCTGAAGCTGATCGATCGTCTGCGCGAACTGGGACTCGGGGCGGGCGTGTCGCTGAGGCCCGTCACCGCCGCCAATGCCCTCGGCGAGGTGGCCCGCGCCGTCGACATGGTGCTGGTGATGACCGTCGAGCCCGGTTACGGTGGGCAGGCGTTCATGACCGATATGCTGGACAAGATCCGCGACGTGCGCGCCGTGCTTCGCGACGATCAGCACGTCGAGGTCGACGGCGGGATCAACTTCGAGACGATCGCCCTGTGTGCCGAAGCCGGTGCCGACGTCTTCGTTGCCGGCAATGGGGTGTTCCGTTCCGACGACCCGCACGCGGCGATAGTCGCGTTGCGGCGATTGGCCCATGCGGTCAGAGGAACGGCGCCATGAACTGGACAAAGCGCGGTGAGCCGATGACGACCGTATACGTTGTACAGACCGGCCAGACAACGCTGGAGGAGGCCCGGCGCCTGGAATCCGCGGCCGGTGGGGCACTGACCGAGCAGGGCCTGGAAGAAGTGCGCTCCGCCGCGCGGGCCCTCGACGGCCACAAGATCAAGACCGTCTACGCCTGCACGGTGGGGGAGGGCGAGCGGCAGACGGCCGAGGTGCTCGCCGAGCAGCTCCATGCGAAGGTCCGGGACCACGGCGAACTCCACGAGATTGACTACGGGCTGTGGCAGGGGCTGACGACCGAGGAGATCAAGCGGCGCCAGCCTCGCGTCTACCGCCAGTGGACCAAGGCGCCGGCAAGCGTTCGCCCCCCGGAGGGCGAGACGCTGGCCGAGGCCCAGCATCGCCTCCGGCACGCCCTGAAAGAAATCGTACGCAGACACAAGAACGGCACGGCCTTGCTGGTGCTTCGCCCCGTGGCGATGGGGCTCCTGAAGTGCCTTGCCGAAAACGGTGAGCTTGACGACCTGTGGCGCCACGTGGACCTGTCGTTCCGCTGGGGCTGCTACGACGTGGACGATCAATCGCTCTGACCGGGAGAGACGATGGCTGAGTCAGACGTAACGAACCCATACGAGACGCCGGGCGCCGACGAAGGCCCGGCCATTCGAGAGAAGCGCGACATTCCGGACGGGCTCTGGCTGCGATGCGGCGGGTGCGAGGGGATGCTCTACCGCAAGTCAGTGACCGAGAACCTGGAGATCTGCCCCGAGTGCGGACATCACTTCCGCCTCAGCGGGCGGCGCAGGCTGGACCACCTGGCCGATCCGGACTCGTTCGAGGAACTGTTCGAGACCGTCTCGACCAGCGATCCGCTGGACTTCAAGTGGGGCAGGCAGGAGTACACCCAGTACATCAGCGACTACCAGACCCGCACCGGCGCCACCGAGGGCGTGCTGACGGGCATGGCCTACATCAAGGGGCGGCGGGTCGCGCTGGGGGTGATGGACAGCGAGTTCATCATGGGCTCCGTCGGGTCGGCCGTCGGGGAGAAGATCACCCTCCTGATCGAGCGGGCCACCGAACAACGCGTGCCCCTCGTCGTCGTTTGCACCTCCGGCGGAATGCGGATGCAGGAAGGCGCGCTGAGCCTGATGCAGATGGCCAAGACGTCGGCCGCACTGGCCAGGTTTGACCAGGCCGGCGGGCTCTACATCGCCGTCCTGGTCGACCCGACGTACGGGGGGACGACGGCGAGTTTCGGCATGCTGGCCGACATCGTGCTCGCCGAGCCGGGCGCCATGATCGGCTTTGCCGGCCAGCGCGTCATCGCCAACACCATCAAGGCCGAACTGCCCGAAGGCTTCCAGCGGGCCGAGTTCCTGCTCGAACACGGATTCATCGACCGCATCGTGCCGCGACAGGAACTCCGCAGCGAGATCGCCCGCCTGATCGATTACTGCTGGCATCCCGCATAACACGTAGGGCGTGCAACTCGTTGCACGCGGAAGGGACCGTGCGTTCCTCCCGCGTGCAACGAGTTGCACGCCCTACTGCCCCGCGGGGTACGGCGACTACGGAGCCTCAACGCATGATAGACGAACGAGCAATCAAACACCGGCGCATACTGGAGTACACCGCGGCCCGCGGGCTTGACGGCGTGCTGCTGAGCCGCCGGTGCAACTTCAGTTGGTATACGGGCGGCGCACACAACTACGTGGGCACCGCGTGCGACGTGGGCAACAGTTGGCTGCTCGTCGACGCCGACGGGGCACGTGTGCTGACGACCAACATAGAGGCCACGCGACTGCGCGAGGAAGAACTGGCCGAAACGGGCATCGAGGTGATAGCCTTCCCCTACGCGGACCCCGCAGCGCGGAAGCAGGCATTCGACAAGGCCGTTGCCGGCCGCGCCATTGCGGCCGACGTGCCCGTCGACTCGCTGGAACTGACCCCCACCGACGAGGCGTTCGACCGCCTCCGCTGGACGCTGACGTCATGGGAGATTGACCGGTACCGCGCGGTGGCCTCCGACGTGGTGGCCTGCGTTGAATCGGTCGGTCGCAGCGCCCGCGCCGGACGGACGGAGAACGAGTTGGCCGGCGAGTTGAGCTCGGCCCTCCGCGCCCGCGGCTGCGTGCCCTGGGTGCTCTTGGTCGCGGCAGACGAGAGGCTCGAGCGACACCGCCATCCTCTGCCGACCGACAAGGCTGTTCAGCGGTGCGTGATGCTGGTTACCTGTGCCGAGCGTCACGGGCTGATCACGGCCTGCACGCGGATCGTCGCCTTCGAGGCGATACCGGCCGACCTTGTTCGCAAGCACCAGGCGGTGGCGACGGTTGACACGGCGCTGATCACGGCCACGCGCGTTGGGGCGACGTTGGGCCAGATCTTTGACGAGGCGCGCGAGGCCTACGCGGCGACGGGGTTTGAAGGCGAACTGGCGCTGCACCACCAGGGCGGCTCGTGCGGTTATCTTCCTCGCGAGGTCAAGGCCGCCCCGGGCGATGAGACGGTCGTGCTGGCCGACCAGGCCTTCGCATGGAACCCGTCAATCACGGGCACGAAGTCCGAGGACACGATCCTGTGTCGCGAGTCCGGCCCGGAACTGCTCGCCGGGGCCACCGGTTGGCCCGTCGTGACGGCAGAGTGGAAGGGACGCACGCTGACCAGGCCGGGGATTCTCCTGGCGTAGAAGCCCCCGGTCCGTCGGCCGCCCCGTCACACGCCCCGTCAAAACGCTTCGCAACATTCCGACGTTCTGCAGAACGTGAGAATGTCGCGTCTGGCCAGACGCTAAGAAGCAAGCTGCTCGGTGGACACTACTCGGTCTCGTCGGACGTCTTGTCGCTCTTGGCGCCTTCGCCCTTGTCGGACGTCTTGTCGCTCTTGGCGCCTTCGCCCTTGTCGGACGTCTTGTCGCCCTTGTCGTCCTCGGTCTGGCCGTCGGTCTTCTTTGCCGCTTTCTTCCGCGAGCGTCGTCGGCGCTTGGGCTTGGGTTTGTCTTCCGTCGCTTCCGGCTTGGGCGTTTCGGTCTGACCGGCGTCGCTGTTGGACTCGCCGCCCTCAGGCTCTTTCGTGTCGGGCGTCTTCTTGTCAGACGTGCCGGTGTCGGCCTTCTTGCTCTCGGACGTCTTTGTGTCAGTTGTCGCGGGGTCGGATTCCGCGGGGGCCTCATTACCGTTGGCCGGCGCGGCGCGTTTTCGCCCTCGGCCCCGCCGGCCTCGGCGGCGCGACTTCTTTGCCGGTCTGGGCTCGTCCTCGCCGGGCTGCTCGTCCGTCTGCTCGGTCGTCTTGTCGCCGGCCGAGTCTTTGGCTTCGGGCGTTTTGGGGGCGTCCTGTGAGTCGTCTCGCGCCTCAGACGGTTCGTCTGCCTGCTCGGCGTCGCCTGTTTGGGCGTCGTCCTTGGCGGCCTGGTCGCCGTTGCCCTTGCCCGCCCGCTTTCGCTTCCTGCCGCCTCGCCGGCGCCGTTTCTTCTTCGGGGCCTCGCCATTCTCGGCGTCGCGGTCGGTTTCGGCGGCCTGTTGCGACCGTTCGTCGCGCGCCTCGTCGCGTGCTTCGGTGGCCTCGTCGGTGGCGGCCTTGGTGTCCGCCTTCTTGCTCTTGCGCCTGCGGGACTTCTTCTTCCGCGCGGGCTGGGCGGGCGGAGCAATCTCGCTTCCCCGCGCGTTGGTGCGCGTGACTTCGCATTCCTCGCCGGACAGCGTGGGGTCGGCCTGTATGACCACCGTCTTGTCCGTGTCGGCTTCGACTTGTGCGATCAGCGCTCGATGGTGGTTGTTCATGTGGTGTGCGACCGACGGCGTGACGCGGATCAGGATGTGGGCGACGTCGTCCTCGGCGGCGGCCTGCTGGAGGACGCGAAGCACCTGGAGGGCCTGGGACTCCTCGCTCTTGATCACGCCGAGGCCTTCACAGCTTTCGCACGTGCGGTAGACGCTGCTCTTGAGCGACGGGCCGAGGCGCTGGCGCGTCATCTCGGCCAGTCCGAAGACGTTGATTCGCAGGATCTTGGTCTTGGCGCGATCGGGCTTGACCGCGTCGCGAAACGCCCGATCGACGGCGCGCCGATTCTTGTCGTCTCGCATGTCGATGAAGTCGACGACCACCAGTCCACCCAGGTCGCGCAGGCGCAGTTGTCGGGCGATCTCGGCGGCGGCCTCCTGGTTCGTGCGGAACGCGGTGGTTTCTGCATCGGAGTGCTTGCGGCTGCGGCCGGAGTTGACGTCGATGGCCACCAGCGCCTCGGTCTGGTCGACGATAATCGATCCGCCCGAGGGCAGTTCGACGCGGCGGCTGAAGACCTTCTCGAGTTCATCCTCGATCCCGTGGTCGTGGAACAGGCCATTGGTGCCGGTGTACAGTTCGACGCTGTGCTTGGTTCGGGGCACGGCGACCGAGAGGAAGTCCAGGACCTTCTTCTCGACCTCGGGGCTGTCGCAGAGGATCCGCTTGATATCGCTGGTGTAGACGTCGCGGATCGTGCGGATCACCAGGTCGGATTCCTGGTAGATTTCAGCCGGCGCCTTGGCCGTCTTGGTCTGCTTCGTGACGGCCTTCCAGAGGCGCAGCAGGTAGTTCATGTCGCGCTGGATGTCGCGTTTGGACTTGCCCGCCCCAGCCGTCCGAACGATGAAGCCCATGCCCTCGGGGACCTTGACCTCCGAGAGGATCTTCCTGGCATGGCTGCGGACGTCTTCGTCCTCGATCTTCCGCGAGACGCCGAGGCGGCTCATGCCGGGCATCATCACCAGCAGCCTGCCCGGGATCGACAGGTAGGTCGTCATCGTCGGACCCTTCGTGCCGATGCCCTCCTTGGTCATCTGGACGATGACCTCCTGGCCGCGCCGAAGGCAGCTCTGGATGGGGGGGCGTTCGTAGTGGGCCCGGCGGCGTCCAACCGGCTCGGCGGACTGCTGGGCCTTGGGGAAGTAGTCCGGGTGAATGTCGGAGATATGCAGGAAACCGTTCTTGGGCTCGCCGAAGTCGATGAAGGCGGCCTGGATGGCCGATTCGACGTTCGTGACCTTGCCCTTATAGATGTTTCCCACGTGCGATACGCTGGAGGCGCGTTCGATGTACAACTCGTCCAGGCGTCCGTCACTGGCGACGGCGATACGGCATTCCTGGCCTTCGACAGTGTTAATCAGCATTTCTTTACTCATGTGTGTCTTTCCGTTCTGGGGCCGCAGAGGTCGGCGCGGGCCAGGCGTAGTCAACGCGCGTTCGCACCACGCGGGCCGAATCGCCCCGCGGGTCAAGGCCGAGCAGACCGAGCAACTCGTCGGTCCGGGGCCACATCTGACCGGCGGGTTCGGCGGTCCAGCGCAGCGCGTCGGGGTCAACGGACAGGGCCGTGACCAGGGGTCGCAAGTCAACGGTCCGTCGCCTGGGAGGCCTCCCCCGCTTGGCGGGGGGCTTGACCCGTTCGACAGGCCATGAAGCCCGTGCGTCGAGGGCCGCTATGCGTGAGGCCAGGGCGGCCGGATCGTCGTCCGGACCCAGCGCAAGTTCATAGCCGATGCGCCTGGGTTGCGGCGCCCGCTTCGATTCCAGCATGACCGGACGGCCGAACCGCATCCCCCGCGGGGCGCAGTCGGTCATTCGGCGTGCGAGGTCCTCCCCGTCGGTCTCCTCGTCCAGCGCGAGCGTGACCAGGTCGTCGCGGGTTTTAATACCCACGGGCCTGGGACACGCCAGCGAGAGAATCGGATGCGGGTTGAACCCCTGCGAGAATCGCACGGGCACACACGCCCTGGCTGCGGTTCGCTCGATGGCCCGGATACAATCCAGGTGTGAGGCGAATCGCAGGTCTCCCTCGATGGTCAACCGTAATGCCCACCGTTGCGGCAAGTCTAAAGAATGTCCTTTCTGTTGGCGCGTCGCGTCGGCGTCGCGCAGTGCCCCGCAGCGCAGCCGGAGTGTTCCGGGCGGCGAGGCGTCAGTCTGCATAAGCCTCCGGCACGACCTTTCGGGTCTCGCGCCGGAGGAAGTTAATCGTTTCGATATCCGACTGGAACGTCATGACCTTCTGAGCGACCTGAAAGGCCTGCTCGAGGGTGACCGATCGGATAACCTTCTTTATTTCGGGGATTGCGGGCGGGGCGCAGGAGAAAATACGCAGCCCCAGACCCAGCAGCAGCATCGTGTAGATCGGATCGCCCGCCATTTCACCGCACAGGCTCACCGGCACGTCATAGCGCCGGCCCGTGCGAATGACCTCCTTGATCAATCGCAGGACGGCGGGGTGCGCTACCGAGAACAGCGCCGCAACCCGCTCGTTGCCGCGGTCGACCGCCAGCGTGTACTGCACCAGGTCGTTCGTGCCGATCGAGAAGAAGTCCACTTCCTCGGCGAACGCGTCGGCCATCAACGCCGCGGACGGCGTTTCGACCATCATGCCGATCGGCATGTCCGCGCGGTGCTCGATGCCTTCCTCCTCGAGGTCCTCCATGACGTCGCGGATGACGCTCTTGGCCTGTCGCAGTTCGAGCAGGTTGGAGATCAGGGGCAGGAGCATGGAGGCCTGCGTTCCGACGCTGGCACGGAGGATCGCGCGGATCTGCGTCTTGAACAGGGGCAGATTCTGGAGGCAGAAGCGTATGGACCTGCAGCCGAGAAACGGGTTGCGTTCCGGTTCGCGGGCGCGGGCCTGGGTGTACTTGTCGGCCCCGAGGTCCAGCGTGCGGATGACCGTGGGGTGGTTGTCGGACAGTTCGAGCACTTCCCGGTAGGCCTCGTAGTGCTGGTCTTCCGTCGGTTCGCTGTCGGCGCCGAGGTACAGGAACTCCGTGCGATACAGGCCGATGCCCTGTCCGCCACGGTCGAACACGCCCTGGACTTCCGACGGGAACTCGATGTTGCCCAGCAGGGCGATGTCGTGTCCGTCGCGGGTCTGCGCGGGCAGGTCGCGCAGGGAGTCGAGGCTGTGGATGAAGTCCACCTGCTGCTGGGCGTAGCGGCGATACCGCTCGAGCGTCGCCTCGTCGGGGTCGACCACCACCACCCCGCGGTGCCCGTCGATGATGACGGTGTCCCCGGCGGAGATCTCGGCCGTCACGTCGTTGAGGCCCACGACCGCCGGCAGGCCCAGGGCGCGGGCGACGATGGCGGTGTGGCTGGTCTTTCCGCCGGCGTCGATGGCCAGGCCCAGGATATGCGCGCGGTCCATGGCGGCCGTCTGCGAGGGCGTCAGGTCATGGGCCAGCACGTTCACGTCGCGCGTCAGGTGCGAGAGGGTCTGGCGCTTCTGCCCGATCAGGTTGCGGAGCAGGCGCTTTTCGATGTCGTAGACATCCTTGACGCGCTCGGCGAGGTACTTGGGCATGGCCAGGAACTCTTTGGCGTAGGCCCGCAGGACGGTGGCGACGGCGTATTCGGCCGTCACGTGGCCACCCATGATCGTGTCTTCGAACTTGGCGTGGAGTTCCGAGTCCTTCAGCAGGCCCAGATGGAAGTCGAAAATCGCCGCCGTTTCCTTGCCGATCCGTTCAGCCGTTCGCTTGCGGAGGTCCAGGATCTCGCTCTTCGACAGGCTCACGGCCTTGTTGAGGCGGGCCAACTCCGCCTGGGCCAGGTCGACGGGCACGTGGCGCTGAGGGATATCGTACTCCTCGATATCCACCACGACGGCGGGCCCGATGGCCACGCCCGGTGAAACGCCTATGCCCTTCTTCGTCTTCATCAACTGTTTCCGTTGGTTGTCCCGCCCCGGTGGGTCTCAACAGGCCCGCCGGGCCGGTGCCCGAATCCGTCCCGCGGCGCCGCTCGTGGCGGGCGCCTTGTCACGCACCGTCCATCTCGCCGAACCCACTGTCGACGAGGCCCTTCAAGGCCTCGCAGGCCTCGTCGGCGTCGCCGCCGTCGGCGACGATCCGGAGCATCGTTCCCTGTGTAGCGGCCAGCCGCATCACCGACATGATGCTCTTGGCATCCACGGTCAACGTGCCGTTGGACACTTCGATCTTACTGTTATAGTTATTGGCCAACTCGACAAACTGCATCGCCGGGCGTGCATGCAGCCCGTAGCGGTTAACAATCTTCACTTCGAGTTTGATAGTAGCCACTTCGCTATCCCGTGCGGCGCCGCGGCGTGGGTACGACGGTCGTTGGGCACCTACGCCAGTTCGTCGGCTTCCTGGATCAGATCGACGATCGCCTCACGTGATTCGCTCTGGCGAAGGAACTTCCGGAACATATCGCGCTGGACATGCTTGAAGATGGCTTCCATCGCCTGCAGGTGTTCGTCCGGATTGTCCGGGCTGGACAGCAGCAGGATAACCGAAAACACGGGCTTGGCGTCCAGGGCGGCGAACTCGACGCCCGCGCTGGAGCGTCCGATCGTTCCGATGGGATGCTTGATGCCCTTGATCTTCGCGTGAGGCAGCGCCACACCCTTGCCGATCCCCGTGGTGGCCTGGCTTTCGCGGGCCAGGACCGCCTCGATGATGGCCGCGGTCTTGGTCTTGGGCACGGCGCCGGCTGACGCAAGGGCCTGGACCAGCTCGGCGATCACTTCGTCTCGCGCCGTGGCGCTCAGTTCGGGCGTGATCGCCTCGCCGACCATGATGTCCGACAATTTCATACAATGCTCCTGATTCGTAGGCTGTTTGTGCACCGGAGAGCATGCCCGACGATTACCTCGCCGCCGCGGCCCCGGTGCGACCGGCGGTCAACCCGCCCAGCCGGTGTTTCGCAGTCCGGTTCGGCCGCCGACTCGTCTCGGGCGACCGCACACGAGGCGAGAGTATACAGGTACACAGTTCAAATAGCCAGCGCTGTTCGACGCGCATTCGGCAGGACGCTGCCAACGCCGTCAGGACTCGTCGGTCGCCTCGATGGCGGCTTCGGTGGCGATCTGGGCTGCGGGGGCCGGCCGATGACCTCGGACTCGGTCCTTGTGACGCCGAATCTGCTGCGTGATCTTGTCAACGCACTGATCGACACATGCGTACAAATCCTCACCGCGATGTCGAGCCACGAACGTGTGCTTCTGCCGCGCCGTTACGTGGATCTCCACCACCGGCTGGTCGGCCTCCACGTCCAGCGTGGCGTCGATAGACAGGATGCTGTCGTAGAATCGCGGAAGCTTTTCGATCTTCCCTTCCACGTACTCGCGCATCGCCTCGGTCAGGTTCATGTGTCGCGCTTCGACGGCAATTCTCACTCTGGTGTCTCCTTCGGTTCCGGCGCAGGTAATACGCTGTGCCTTGCCTGTTCGCTCTCGATTTCGCTACGTTGTTGACTGGGCGGCATGATCACGCCCCCGCTGATCGTAAATCGCAATGCATCATCGATGCTTATCCCCAGATCAACCACTTCCTCACGCCTCACTGTAATGGTATAGCCGGTCACAGGGGTCGGACTGGACGGAATGAAGATTGTCAGCAAAGTGCTCTCGGAGCAGCCCTGCAGAGTCCGCATCCCCGTTCCGGTGACAAAGCCGATCGACCAGATGCCCTTGCGAGGATATTCAACGGCAACGACCCGTGAGAAGTCGATCTTCCGCTCGGAAAACAGGAAGTCCGTGACCTGCTTGATCTGCGGGTAAATGGTCCCGATCAGGGGAATCGTCCGGATCAGACGCTCCAGGAATCGCCATATCCACCGCCCGAAAAAGGACGCCACAAACCGCCCGAAAATGTAAATCGCCACCACCGCAAGGACGAATCCGATCCACCAGAAATACGTGTCCCAAATCGTCTCGATGTTCATCGGCGAGGGGCCGGCCCCCGTTGTCGGGTCCGTCTCGGCCACGAACAGCTTGATGATCGCCAGCACGCCGGTGTTGATGTACTGACCGATGTACGTGTTGACGAACGAAAACACGTACACGATAACCATGAGCGTCAGGAGTGTAGGGAGAACGGCCGCCAAGCCCCGAAAGAAGAACCGCTTGAAGTCTCTCACGAACCCCTCTGCCACTCGGTACACTCCTATATCCAGTTCGCAGAGCTACGATACCTCGACCGCCATGTCGATTAGTATGCCCCAAGCTTTACTCAAGTGTATCGCGTCAACCGCCTCGATGTCAACCGCTGTGTCCGCCGCCGGGAAAGAAAAACATGAACCGATGTGCGATTGACGATTTGTCCGGACGCGCATCAGGATTGACGTGCGATTCGGCGCGATTCGGACGAATGAGGCGGACGTTGATCCGCGCGCCAGGCAAGACCGCTTGCGGTTTCGCGCGTCGTTCGAACGAGATTCTCGTCTCGCTTGCACGTGTCAGTCTCGATGAGTATAGTACCCCGCTCACAGCGACGACTGTTCTTCAGAAGGAAACGCCCCGATGGCCATGCTGTACAAAACCTACGGACAGACAGGCAAGGAGATATCCGCCGTCAGCTTCGGCGGGATGCGGTTTGTCGACCACGACGACATTAAGGGCAATGCCGAGATCGTCCGCTACGCCCACTCCCGCGGCATCAACTACTTCGACACGGCTCCGGGGTATGGCAAGAGCGAGGAGATCTTCGGCGAGGCGTTCAAGACGATGGACCGCGACACGTTCTACGTCTCGACCAAGACATTCGCCGCCACCGGCGCCGACCTGCGTACAGACCTGGCCAAGTCCTTTAATCGCATGGGAATAGACTATATCGACTTCTACCACATCTGGTGCGTTGTCTCGCCGGACCGCTGGGCCGAGCGGGTTGACGGCGGGGCGGTGGCCGAGGCCGTCCGCGCCAAAGAGGAAGGGCTGGTCAGGCACGTGGTGGTCTCCTCGCACATGCAGGGCGACGAGATGGAACCGATGCTCCGCGAGGGGCCCTTCGAGGGCGTCACGCTCGGGTACTGCGCGGTGAACTTCCCCTATCGCGAGCATGCCGTCCAAATCGCTGGACAGTTGGGAATTGGCGTGGTGACGATGAACCCGCTCGGCGGGGGGGTGATCCCGCGGAACGCCGAACGCTTCGATTTCCTCCGCGGGCCAGACGATCCGTCGGTGGTAGCCGCCGCCTTGCGGTTCAATATCTCGCATCCGAACGTAACCTCCGCCCTGGTAGGCTTTAGCAGTTGCGATCAGGTGGACCGGGCCGTCGCGGCGGCCGAGGACTTCGTGCCCTACGACGCGGACCACATGGCTGCCGTCCGCGAGCAGGTTACCGCGAGCATGGACGAATTGTGCACCGGGTGCGGCTACTGCATGCCCTGTCCCGTCGACGTGCCGATCCCGAAGCTCATGGACACGTACAACATGAAGACCCTCGGCGTGAGCGACAAGGACCTGTGGGGGCGGATGAAGTGGCACTGGCACGTGGGGCCCGACCGGGCGGCCGAATGCAACGACTGCGGCATCTGTGAGGCCAAGTGTACGCAGCATCTGCCCATCCGCGACCGCCTGAAAGTCCTCGCCGAAATCACCGAGCCGCCCAAGACGCAGCAGTAGGGCGTGCAACTCGTTGCACGCGGAACGAACACCCGATCCGTTCCGCGTACAACAAAGTTGCACGCCCTACGTCTACGACGTCTACGCCACGTGTCGCTTGCCGTTCAGCGCGACGCGACGCGGCTTGCGATGTCGCCCGCACCATGTTTCCACCGTGCCGCGGATCCGCTCGAAGTGATCGCCCGTGTCGATCAGCCCCCATGTGGTATCCGAATGGAGTCGAAACTCGTCGAGGTCCACCAGCACGGTCCCCAGAAGCACGTTAACGTGCCATCGGCCCGCGTCGATCAGCCTCCCCTTCTCGCCGCGAAGCGCCTCGCACTGGTCGGCCGTGCCCAGCAGCACGGTGTACGTCGCCAGCCGCCTGGGCAGCCGCATCGGGCGAAAGTGCTCCGTCGTCGCCTTGCGAAGCCGCCCGACAAACTCAGCCGCCTCGTCAGCCCCCGCAACGCCAGCCGGCAGGGCCGCCACCGCACAGAGCGTCCGCTTCTTGCCCCGCGGCGCCGCAAAGACCACAGCCCCGTGGCCCCCGAAGGCCACCGCCTGGCCCGACCCGTACCCCATCCCCGCCAGCCGCCCGGCCAACTCCGTCGTCAACTCACCAGCCCGATTCATCGTTCCATTCCCTTCTTCACATCCGTCAAACCACCGCCGCCGACCTCACCGCCGACAGCACCCGTTTAGACTCTCGCCGCCCCCCTCCGGTTCCCGAAAAACCCGCCCGCCGTCGCAACGTTACCGACCCGTTACATTGGAGACGTCCCTGACGATCAGAACCTGTCAATGACTGGTCGGTCCGCCCGGGATGCAGACCGCTGTCCACTCGCAACTCGCCATCCTTGACAGCGAAATCCTCCTGCGGTCCAATGGCCAAACGCTGACTGCCTGCACATGTAGACGACGACCAGAACAGAAGAAACACCAATGCACATACGGCATCTACCTCCAAACTCCCTGAAATCGGAGGACGTGTAACATGGGACGACCTCTGAAAAGCCTGACAGTGAAGGGATTCAAGTCGATCGAGGCCCTGGAGAACTTCGAATTGGGCAAGCTCAATGTTCTTATCGGCGCCAACGGTGCGGGCAAGAGCAACTTCGTTGACTTCTTCCGGATGCTCCGAGCATTAGCCGATGAGGCGTTCCAGAAGTTCGTCAATGCCCAAGGCGGCGGTGACGCTCTGTTCTTCCTGGGTCCGAAGCACACACGGCAGATCTCCGTCCACCTGGAGTTTGGTGGGATCGTCTACGAGTTTGACCTGGAGCCCACTGCAGACGGGGGTATCCAGATCGGCGAAGAGCGTGTCAGGGACACCGTACGCCATACCCATCCAAGACTCACGATGCGTGAACGGGGCGGGCTCGAGTCCAAATTGATGAGCTTCACGCGCAACGATGCTCATTCGCGGAGCGATGAAGAACTCTCAGTACTCTCCGTGCACGACGTTGTGTCGAACTGGATTGTCTACCATTTCCACGACACGAGCATGACCGCTCCGATGCGACGGGAGCAGCCCGCGCGCGATTGGCGCCAACTGCGATCCGATGCATCGAATATCGCGGCGTTTCTCCTTCACCTGCGGGACGGCGATTCGGGACACTACGACCTGATCCGCGACTCGGTCCGCCTGATTACGCCGTTCTTCGACGACTTCCTGCTTGCGCCCGAGGACAAGGGCGGGCAGGAGAAGGTCCGCCTGGAATGGCATCAGAAGGGCAGCGACTTCCCGTTCCAGCCGAACCAGCTTTCGGACGGCATGATCCGTTACATCTGCCTGGCGACGGCGCTGATGCAGCCTGACCCTCCGGCGATGATCGTCATCGATGAGCCCGAACTGGGACTGCACCCGTTCGCGATATCCCTGCTGGCTGAGCTTGTTCAGTCGGCCGCCGAGAAGACTCAGGTGATCGTCTCTACGCAATCCCCCACGCTGCTGGACTGCTTCGCCCCCGAGCACGTCGTTGTGGTCAATCGTTCGCAGGGCCGATCCACGTTTGATCGATTGGACGCGGATCAGCTCGGCGAGTGGCTGGCCGAGTACTCGGTGGGCGAACTGTGGCAGAAGAACGTCGTGCGGGGGGGGCCGGTGCATGAGTGAGGTTGTCGCGATTGTCGAGGGGCAGACCGAGCAGGCGTTCGTACGCGACCAACTGCGCCCGCATCTTAGCGCCCACGGTACGGCGATCTGGGCGGTCCTGTCGGGCAAGTCCCGCAGACAAGGCGGTGTCCCCAAGTGGGAGTCGGCTCGAGGCGACATCATCCGGACGCTGAAAGAAGGACGGTACGTCACGACGATGTTCGACTACTACGCCATGCCGACCGATTGGCCCGGCCGCACCGAGGCGGCGAATCTCCCGTGGGACCAGCGTGGCGATCATGTCGAGCAGGCGATCATCGAAGACCTCAACGCGTTCATCGGCGACGAGTTCGATGAGCGACAGATGATCCCATACGTCCAGATGCACGAGTTCGAGGCCCTCGCCTTCGCCGACGTCGCCGTTCTGTCCGAGAGGACAGCCCCGTTATCCACGCACTCAGCAGAGGTCCTGTCCCGTCATTTCCAGGACGTCCTGGACGAGGCCGGTGCTCCCGAAGCCATCAATGACGACTACGAGACCTGCCCGTCTCGTCGCATAACCGGACAGGTCAAGCAGTACCGTAAGAGCCTGCACGGTCCGATCATTACCCGAACGATAGGTCTCCAGAGGCTTCGGCAAGCGTGCGAGCATTTCGATGAGTGGATAACCCGTCTGGAGGCGGTCGGCGCCGGCCGATGACTCGCCGGCGCGGGCTCGCTATAGTGTTCTCATGCAAACGGGATACGTTATTTCGGACCTGCACGTCTTTGCGCCCTGGTCGTGGGGGGATCGGTATCTCGCGGCGATGCATGAGGCGGCGGACGGGGCGGACTTCTTTGTGCTCAACGGGGATATCTTCGACTTCCGCTGGAGTACGCTGGGGCCGGCGGAGGTGACGCTCGATGCGGCGGTGGCGTGGCTGGGGGCGTTCGCGACGGCCCATCCGACGTGCCGGGTGTACTACGTGCTGGGCAATCACGACGCGTTTGCGGGGCTGGCCGAGGGGATGGAGCGCCTGGCAGGGGAGTTGGAGAACTTCGACTGGAGGCCCGCGTATCTCCGCATCGGCGGGGCGATGTTTGCCCACGGCGATCTGTTCTGGCGAGACGGGGTCAATCCGTTCGAACGGCCCTTGCCGCAGACGATTCGCCGGTTCGGACGGCCGCTGAGCTGGCTGTACCACTGGATCCACGAGATTCGCGGCACGCGGGTGATCCACCTGCAAAGCCGCCCCCGACGCTGCGCCCGCCGGATTATCCGCTCGCTGGCCGGCGCGCCGGCCGAACTGACCGACGGGCTGACCGACGTCTACTGCGGCCACACGCACGTGGCCGTCTCGGACTTCGCCTATCAGGGCCTGACGTTTCACAACACCGGGTCGGGCATCAAGCATCTGCGGTGCAACATGTGCAAGGTCGCCATCGACGACGAGGCAGGGCCCCGGCCATGACCGATCACGGACCCGACAAGCCTGCAGACCCGTCGGCCGACGACTCGCCCGTCGACTGCTACGCCGCCGGCGATCGCGGCTTCATGGTCTGGGGCCAGCGCCTCCGCGCCCGCCTGCTGGGGCCGCTGCTGTGGCTGCTCGCCCGATGCCGCATCTCCGCCAACGCCCTGACGCTGGCGGCCATGCTGGTCGGGCTGGCGTTCTACCCGGCCTACTTCCACAGTCCCGCGCTGGCCCTGGGCTTGCTGGCCCTGCACGTGTGTCTCGACGGCCTGGACGGGCCGCTGGCGCGGTACACCGGCAGGGCGTCGAGCAAGGGCTCATTCACGGACACGATGGGCGACCAGGTGGTGGTGGCCGCCTCGACCATCACGCTGATTGCCGACGGCGTCATCGGCGTGGTCCCCGGCGGGGCGTACGTCTTTGCCTACACGGTGGTGATCGCCTTCTCGATGATCCGCAACGCCCTTCGCGTCCCGTACAGTTGGCTGGTCCGCCCGCGGCTGGCTATCTACGCCTGGTTCGCCGTCGAACTGTACCTCCTGCCCGGCACGATCGACACCGTCCTGTGGGCCTTCACCGCCCTGCTGATGTTCAAGATGATCACCGGCTTCGTGACGATCCGGAAGCACATGTAGCGATTGCCGATTTGCGATTGTCGATTGTCGATTGTCGGGCGGCCTTGGCGTAGACGCGGCATCTTGCCGCGTTGCGAAAACGCGACCGAATCTTGCGTCGGCAGCCCTTTCAAAGCGGCAAGATGCCGCGTCTACACTACCGGTCCGTGGTACGACGACCGCAGCCGGACCCTCTGGCAGGCGTCAGGAGGCGGCCTAAGCGACGATCGGGCGCCAAGGGGGTGGCAGGGTCGTTTTCGGGCGTCGAGGGCGGCCAGGGGGCGGCCTGTGCGTCTGGCCGCGTGCCACGGAACTGCGCTTGTCCGCTTTCCTTCCGCTACATCGCACACCCGTCGTCGGGCCCGCCGTCCATGGCGCAGGTTCCGCCGCCGGAACTGCTGTCGAGGGAGCAGGTTCCGCCGGCTGGGACGTTACGCTGAAGGGCCTTGCGGTTGTACGGGAGCTTCATCAGCAGCATGCCCATCATGCACGTGTTGGACACGCCCGCAAACAGCAGGCCCGAGCCGACGAAGATCGGGATCGCCAGGAACCCGGGATGCACCAGCAGGCCCAGGAGGCTGCCGAGCAGGACGAGCGTGCCTGCAATCGTGCGGATCTGGCGCTCCAGTGAGACCGGGACCTTCTCGCGAATGACCGGGGCGCCGGCCTTTTGCCACGCCTTGATCCCGCCGGCCATGACGGTGACCCGGCCGGCCCCTCCGGCGGCCAGGATGCCGGCCGCCATCGACGCCCGATTGCCGGACAGGCACGAGAGGATAAGCCGCTCGGATCCGACGACCTCTCCCAGTCGGCCGGCCAGCGTGTCCAGCGGGATGTTGATGGACTGCGCGATGCGGACGCCTCGAAACTCCTCCGGGCGGCGGACGTCGAGGATCTGCCATCCCGCCTCCTGCGACTCGAGCCGCCGGCGCGCCTCGTCGACCGAGATGGTCTCGATCTCGCGGGCCGAGCCTTCGCGGTTGATCTGGATGATGGCGTCCATGTTGAACGGTTTGGCAAGAACCTTCGCCCGGGCCGTGGCGCAGAACGCATCGCGGTCGGCCTCAATCATGAAGGGATTGCTCGCCTTCTCCCGGCCGATGGTCGACGTCGTGTTGCCTTTGTAGTCGTGAGCGGGATAGACGACCGTCTGGTCGGGCAACTCCTTGAGCCTGGCCAGCGTGTCGAACATGTCCTCGGGGGACCCGTTCTGGAAGTCCGTTCGCCCGACGGCGCCGATCAGCAGGACGTCGCCGGTGAAGACCGCTCCGCCGCCGACAAGAGCGATGCTGTCGTCGGTGTGGCCCGGGGCGGGGGTAACCTCGACAGACGCCTGGCCGAAGCTGACGGTGTCGCCCCGGCCGACCTTCTGCACGTCCAGCGAGGACACCGCATTGGCGGACATGATGATGGGGCAATCGGCTTCGCCGCCGACGAGAGATGGTCCGCGTGCGTGTGCGTGTCGATCACCGCCTTCAGCGCGAGGCCGCCGGCGGCGAGGTGGTCGCGATAGGTCTGGACCTTCGTGATGTGCGGATCGATCAGAACCGCCTGCTTGTCCGATTCCAGGATGTATGACATGCAGTATCCGGCCTGGAACTGCTTGACGGAGAACGTGTTTTGCATGGCTGGACCCTTTCGCCCGGTGGCTATGACCCGTGTTCGAGGCGCCTGTGTCGTCCAGGCAACTTGACCCATTTCGGCGCCGCACCGCTTTCAATTCTATGCGCGGCGAGTTCTTAAGCCAAGTCGCCGACAGGGTTTTTCTCCGCTGTGCGATCAGCGGGACCTTCTTTCGCACAGGAACTTATAGCGATTGTGATCAGCAAATGCGCCCTGTGCACGGACTCATTCTCCATCGGAGCGTTCGGGACCTCCGGTCCCGTGCTGGCCACTGAAGTGGCCAGCCCCATTGCGCGCTGAGTTGCGGAAATCTCCTTCGCCCACTTCCGCGCGGGCAACCGGGATCTGCACTTCGCTGTACTTCAGCCACCAGGGCATGAAGGGCGAGTTGTAGGCCAGCACGCGGGGCATGCCCGCGGGGCGCCACTCGGGATTCTCGGCCAACCAGTCGCGAAGCTCCGCGAAAGCCCTGCGAAACTTCGATTCGAAGTACGCGCCTTTGACGCCGACCGACACCACGTTGACGGGCTCCTCGTCGCCGACGGCGACGGAGCCGAATCGCCCCGCCTGGTCCTGGCCGACGCGGCGGTAGAGGAACGCCATCGCCCCCGTCCGCTCGGGGGCGTCGGCGCCGGAGTCGTACTCCATCACGACCGGTGCGGTCATGGCGATGTCACGCTTCTGGATGTGGCGGAACAGGGCCATGAAGCGCCTGTTGCTTCCGCCGGCGTCGCGGGCCCAGGCGGTACGGACCGACGGGTAGGTCTTGATGCGAATCACGCCGGGGGCCGACGGACGCGGCCAGCCCTCCGGCAAGGGGGCTTCGGTGACGATCTTGAACCAGCGGGCGTCTCTGGCGCGGTCGGTGGCGACGGCCAGGAAGTTGCCTCGCTCGGCGGGGGGCACCTCCCGGGCGTCGCGGAGGGCTTGGGTGAGGATGAGGGCCGTGTCGCTGTCGGCCGGTTCGCCCGCCAGTTCGAAGTGGAGTTCTCTCATCGCAGTCGCTTCGTCGATGCGCGGGCGCAGAAACGAGCACCCGGCCAGCGCCGTCAGCGACGCCAGGGCCGCGACGGGCAGTATCATGTCGTATCTCATGGTGTGACCTTTCGCTTGGGATTGCAGGAGTTCCCGTTCACATCATTCTATGCAGCCGCCCCGGCCGATGGTTTGTCTTGAAACGGGCGGGCCGGTATACTGCGGGCACTATGCAACCTACAATTATTTATATCATCGTCGGGGTCATCCTGTTCATCGCTGGAATCGCCGTGCTGGCGCGCCGTTTTGACAAGAAGCGCACCGCCGCCCTTGAGGACGTGGCCGGGCGGCTCGGGCTGGATTTCTATCCCAAGGGCGGGGACATCTCGCCGGAGGCGCTGTCGGTGTTCGACCTGTTCTCGCGGGGCCACACCAAGCGGGTCAAGAACGCGATGACCGGCCCGCTGGGCGACGCGGAGGCGGCGATCTTCGACTACGCGTACACGACGGGGCATGGCAAGAACCGGACGACGCACAGTCAGACCGTCGCGATGTTCGATATGCCGGGCCTGGCCCTGCCGAACTTCATCCTCAAGCCCGAGAACATCTTCCACAAGATCGGCGGGGTGTTCGGCTACCAGGACATCGACTTCGACGACCATCCGAAGTTCTCGAAGCAGTATCTCCTTCGCGGAGCCGACGAGGAGGCGATTCGCCAGGTGTTCGGCGAGGAGGTGCTGATGCACTTCGACCTGTACAAGGGCCTGTGCGTCGAGGCCGCCGGCCAGCGGCTGATGGTCTACCGCGGCTCGCGGAGGGTCAAGCCGGCCGACCTCCGCAACTTCGTCGACGACGCCCGCGACGTGCTCGACCTGTTCTGCGAGCAGGCGTAGGGAATGGAGGAACGAACGTGATGCACTGGCCCGTGATGACGCCTGCCGCGATGCTGGTCGCCGCGTGCGTGCTGGCCGGCGGGTGTACGGCGTCCTCGGGTGCACCTGAACAGCAATCGCAGCCGACGACCGCTCCGGCCACCGCGAAGCCGGTCGAGCGCAAGGAGCCCAGGGACGTGAAGGTCGCTATCGTCTTTCGCAAGGAATACGAGATCAGCCTCGGCGGGCTGGAGAAGGTCCACCCGTTCGACATTCACAAGTATGGCAAGATCCACAAGCAGTTGCTCAAGAAGCGCCTGCTCCGCCGCGCCGACACGTATGAGCCCGAGCCGATCGCCCAGGCCGACCTGCTCCGCGTCCACGTGCCCAAGTACATCGAGAGCCTCAAGAGCCCGCGCGCCGCGGCAACGTACATCGAGATGCCCCTGGTGGCCGCCTTGCCGGCCGGCACGCTCGAAGGCGGCATCATCACGCCGTTTCGCTACGCCACCGGCGGGACGCTGCTGGCGGCACGCCTCGCGCTGAAAACCGGCGCCGCGGTCAACATCGGCGGCGGGTTCCATCACGCCAAGCCCACCAGCGGCGAGGGCTTCTGCGTCTTTGCCGACATCCCCGTCGCCATCCGCGTCCTGCAGGCCGAAAAGCTCATCACGCGGGCGCTGATCGTCGACGTGGACGTGCACCAGGGCAACGGGACGGCGGTCTGCCTCGCCGGCGACGAGACGACCTACACCTTCTCGATGCACCAGCGCGACATCTACCCGATCCCCAAGGAAACCGGCGACCTGGACATCAATCTGGAATCCGGCACGACCGACGAGGCGTTCCTGAAGATCCTCGCCGCCAACCTGCCCAAGCTGTTCGCCGCCGCCAAGCCCGACATCGTCTTCATCGTCGCCGGCTGCGATACGCTCAAGGGCGACCCGCTGGCCTCGCTGGAGATGACGGTCGACGGCATCGTCAAGCGCGACGCGATGATCGTCGACGCCTGCGTCAAGCGGGGCGTCCCTGCCGTGATGACCCTCGCCGGCGGCTACAGCAAGCTCGCCTGGGGCGCCCAGTACAAATCCATCGCCAATCTGATCGCCACCCACGGCCTGCACCGCAAGCCCCGAGAGGGACGGTAGCGGGCCCCGAAGGGGGCCTGAGCGGGGTGCCGTGGGCTGCGGCGCAGCCGCAACCACGCATTGTCGCCTGCGGGGCGCGCGAAACAGATGAGATTGCGTGCGGACGCACGATCCCACCGTGCGGAGCCCGGGAGGGCTCCGCTGCTGGCCACTGAAGTGGCCAGCCCCTCTTGTGCGCACTGTCGGGACTGGTCACTTCAGTGACCAGTTATCCGGCGAACGGTCTTCCGCGCCGCGTCGCTTACAGCGACCAGCCCTTGCGGTAGGGCGGGTCGAGGTGCTTGTTGGCCTCGGTGCTGTTGGTGAAGCGCATGGCCTTGGCGTCGTACTCGAGCTTCTTGCCGCCCATGCGGATCGCGATCATGCCCAGCAGGCCGATCTCGGTCATCGTCCCGCCGTACTCGAAGTTCGACCCGGCGGGTTTGTTGGTCCGGATCGAGTTGACCCAGTCCCAGTGATGGCCCTTGCCTCGCGGCAGGCGCTCGACGGTCTTGGCGGGCATCTCGTAGGCCTTCATCGCCGCTTCCGGGATGATCCGCGCCCCGCCGGCGCCGTGCGAGCCGTGCTGGATCGCCAGCCCGTTGTCGCCCAGCAGGATCCCGCCGACTCCCGGCGGGCGGCGATTCGCTTCCAGCATCTTCGGCTTGGGGATCGTAATCGACCCGTCGTGCCAGACCACCTTCATCGCCTTGCGCTTGCCCTTGGCCGGGAACTCCCAGGTGATCTTCGCGCCGGAGGGGTAGCATGGCTCGTGCTTGACCGGGTCGTAATCGACGGTGTCGGCCTGCACGGTGGTGGGCAGGTCCAGGTCGAGGGCCCAGAACGTCGGGTCCAGGACGTGGCAGATCCAGTCGCCGATCGTCCCCGTGCCGAAGTGCGTCCACCCGCGCCAGTTCCACGGATGGTAGAACGGCTTGTAGTCGTGGTGCTGCGCCGGTCCCAGCCAGAGGTCCCAGTTGACGTGCTCGGGGATGTCGAACTTCTGCTTGAGCTTGGGCAACTCGCGGATCTGGCAGTACACGTTCTTGAAGGCCCCGCACCCGAGGTGCGCCTCGGTGACGTTGCCGATCGCCCCGTCGGCGACCCATTCCTTGACCAGGCGCATGTGTTCTGAGGCGTGGCCCTGGTTGCCCACCTGCGTGATGACCTTGTGTTCGAGGGCGGCCTTGCGAAGGGCGCGGACCTCGGCGACCGAGTGCGTCAGGGGCTTTTCGCAGTATACGTGCTTGCCGCGCTTGATCGCGTCCATGCAGGCCACCGCATGGGTGTGGTCCGGCGTGCCGACGATCACCGCGTCGGTGTCCTTGTCGAGTTCATCAAGCATCTTGCGGAAGTCGGCGTACTTCTTGGCCTTGGCGAACCGCTTGAAGTTGCCCGCCGCCCGCTTGGGGTCGATGTCGCACAGGCCGATGATGTTGCACCCCTCGATGCGCGCCACGCCGCCGATGTCCGAGCCCGCGCGCCCGCCGGCGCCCACCGACACGACGTTCAACTGGTTGCTCGGCGGCGTCTTGCCCGTCCGCGCCTCGCCCAGGACGCAACTGGGTACGATCGTAAACGCCGCCGCCCCCGCGCCCGCGGCGCCCAGGAAATGCCTTCGATTCAACGTCCTGCCGAGTTTGCTCATCGTCTGTCTCCGACTGGTAAACGTCCTTCTGCGCCCGCAGCGCCTCGCCGCGAAGGCGAATACGTACTATAACGTCCGCCCCGGGCGCGGGTGACGCAGGAATATGGTGTGTTCGCATGCGCAGACAACGAGCGTCGATCTGACGATCGACCGCTAAACGGTGCGTGGGCGCGGGACGCACAAGCGGACCGTTTGCATTCATCTCGCGCGGACTTCTCGCGTCCTACGACGTTTAGTGCACTGTTTAGCGGCGGGGCATCGCCTCGCGTGTGTCTCTCTTGCGGGGCGGCGCCGGCGGGCGTAGACTCTTTCGCCCTGAGATGACACTGCACCGCCGCGTACTGCTGCTGACGTTTGTCGAGAGCTTTGCCACCATCCTGGTCGAGCGCGGGGTCTATTTCTACTGTCGCGACCGCCTGGGCTTTACCGACGTGCACAACCTGTGGCTGGCGTTTGCGGGGGGCATCTCGCTGATGTGCGGGGCGCTGGTCAGCCATGCCGTGTGCAGGCGCCTCGGCGAGCGGCGAATGGTGATGCTGTCGATTGCGGGCCTCGCGATCGTACATGCCCTGCTGGCCGGGTTTGCCAACGCGACGACCATCTACATCGGGGCGGCCCTGCTGGCGGGCCTGCAGGGGCTCAAGTGGCCCGTCGTCGAGAGCTACATGGGCGCGGGGCTCGCGCCGGACAAGACGGCGTCGGCGGTGGGGCAGTTCTCGGTCGCCTGGGCGTCGGCGGTTCCACTGGCGATGGTCACGGCCGGGCCTATCATCGCCGTCTGGCCCGCAGGTCTGTACGCGCTGGCCGGGGCGATCAACCTCTGCAGCCTGCTGGTCGCGTCGCGCCTGCCGGCCGCCCCGGACCACATGCCTCACGACCACCCGGACCGCCCCTCGCCGGACCATCTCGACCGTCTGGGCCGCCTGATGGTCGCCAGCCGATGGCTCATGCTTAGCGGATACGCGGCGCTGTTCATCCTCAGCCCGCTCGTGCCGCGGATTTTCGCGGACCTGGGCTTTGCGGTCTGGCTGGGGACGGCCCTGGCCGGCGTCACCGACGTCGCACGCATGGGGGCCTTTGCCGTCTTCCAGTTCTGGACGCTGTGGCGCGGGCGAATCGAGCCGCTGGCTGTCTCGTGGGCGGGGATGTGCGGCGGGTTCTTCATGGCTGTCCTCGGCCCTAACGTCGCGGTCGTGCTGGCCGGCGAGGTCCTGTTCGGGCTCGGCCTGGGCCTGACGTACTACGGGGCGCTGTACTACGCGATGGTCGTCCAGAACGCTTCGGTCGACGCGGGGGGCAAGCACGAGGGGCTGATCGGCCTGGGCTTTGCCGTCGGCCCGCTGGTCGGACTCGGCGGGGCCAAGCTCGCGCTGGTCCTGTCCAGCGACGCCGCCGGCTACACCATCGCCGTTGGCGCCATGTTCGCCGTGGCCGGCATCGCCGCGACGGTGGGATTGTTCCGCAAGCCTGAGCCGGGTGCGGGTGACGGTGTGGTGGGGTCAGACCTTGATTAGTACGACAGCGCT